>DGZR01000049.1:8647-46694 GCA_002397155.1 Firmicutes bacterium UBA4975
CGGCGTAATAACTGCGCATAATTTAGATATACTACCCTAGGGGGTGTATACTGATGAACCTGCGCAATCGCTGGCTTTCTTTTTTGGCGGGGATGCTCCTGGGCTCCCTTTTAATTTTGTCTGTCCTGGCCGGAGCGGTGTACTTGGGCGGTCATAAAATTTGGCTGCTGCGGATAAATACCTTTGCCGTCGCCGATCAGATGGAAGGGGCGGTGGCAGCCATGGCTGCTGATACCCTGCCGGGATTTATCGAGGGGCTAAAGCCCCGGATTCCCGAGCTGGTGGCCGCCAATGTCAGTCCCCAGTTCAGCGAAGTGAAATTTCACCTGGGGGGCGAAGAATTTGCCTTGCCGGCGGAACTGGTCGACCGTCTGGAAGAAAATTACCGGGCCAGCCTGACCAGTTCAATCGGCGAACTCCTGGATGCCCTGCCCCTGGAAGAGTTGGGCCGGGACCTGGGCGAAGAAGCGGCCAGCCTGGTTGAAAACGCCATCTACGCCGAATTTAACAGCCGCCTCTTTGAAATCGCCCTGACCGGCGTCCTTACCCTGCCGGTGCGGGTCGAACTGATGAACCAACCGGGGGTAAAAGCCTTTCAGCTCCAGCTCACCGCAGAGACCAAGCCCAGACAATAAGCCTTGTCAAGGCATACCATATCTGCTATACTGAGCAAGTGCAAAATACACACACTTGGCGTCCCTTTCAGTGCCGCAAGTTGACGACGCCAGTGGAGGAAAAACTGAAGGGAGGTATTTTTTTGTCAGTAGTAAACATGAAGCAGCTTTTAGAAGCCGGGGTCCACTTTGGCCATCAGACCCGCCGCTGGAACCCCAAAATGGCGCCCTACATCTTTACTGAGCGCAATGGCATCTATGTCATTGACCTGCAAAAGACTGTCCACAAATTGGAAGAGGCGTACAACTTCGTCAAGAACCTGGCCATGGAAGGGGGCGTCCTCCTCTTTGTCGGCACTAAGAAACAGGCTCAATCCGCCATCGAAGAAGAAGCAACCCGGTGCGGCATGTTCTATGTCAACCAACGCTGGCTGGGAGGAATGCTCACCAACTTCGCCACCATCAGCAAGCGAGTACAGCGCCTTAAAGAGCTGGAAACCATGGAAAGCGACGGCAGCTTTACCGTCCTGCCCAAAAAAGAAGTCATTCAGCTTCGCTTGGAGCTGGAAAAGCTTACTAAGTTTTTAAAGGGCATCAAGGACATGGGCAAATTGCCCGACGCCCTCTTTATCGTCGACCCCCGCAAGGAACGGATCGCCATCGCCGAAGCACGGAAACTGGGCATCCCCATCATCGCTATCGTCGACACCAACTGCGACCCCGATGAAATCGATTACATCATCCCCGGCAATGATGACGCTATCCGGGCCGTCAACCTGCTCTCGGCAAAAATGGCCGACGCCGTTTTAGAAGGCAAACAGGGAGAACAGTTAGAAGCTGAATAAGCTAGGAGGGGGTGAGGGTTCCGGTTTTAAGCCCTTACCCGCTTTTTTAAAATTTTAAGCCCTTTATTGAGGAGGAGATTTATATGTCAGCAGATAAAGTTAAGGAATTGCGGGCCCGCACCGGGGCCGGTTTTATGGATTGCAAAAGGGCCCTAGAACAGACAGGCGGCGATCTCGACAAGGCTGCCGACCTTTTGCGCGAAAAGGGACTGGCGGCAGCAGCAAAAAAGTCCGGCCGGATTACGGCGGAAGGGGCTGTGGGCAGCTACATACACGGCAATGGCCGCATTGGCGTCCTGGTCGAAATGAACTGTGAAACGGATTTTGTCGCCAAGAACAGCGACTTTCAGGACCTGCTCCACGACATTTGCATGCATGTTGCCGCGGCCAACCCCAAGTACTTGACCAAGGAAGAAGTGGACTCGGCGGTGTTAGAGCATGAAAAGCAGATTTTATTAAACCAGGCCCTGAACGAAGGAAAGAAGCCCGAATTTGCCGAAAAAATCGTCCTCGGCCGCCTGGATAAATTCTTCAGCGAGAATTGCCTCTTAGAACAGCCCTTTGTCAAGGACCCCGCTCTCACAGTGGGCCAATTATTGAAGCAAAAAATAGCCCAGTTTGGCGAAAATATCAACTTGCGTCGGTTTGTCCGCTTTCAAATGGGCGAGGGCCTGGAAAAGCGGCAGGATGATTTTGCGGCCGAAATCGCCCGGCTCCAGCAGTAATAGCCTGTAGAGCACCTGCCAGTGCTCGTTTTTTCTTAAAAAAAGGAATTTAACCGTGTCATCTCGAATTGTAACTGGGAGGGTTTTAAAAAGCATGCAGGTAGAATACAAACGGGTAATCCTTAAATTAAGCGGCGAGGCCTTGGCCGGCCCCCGGGGAACCGGTATCGACAGTGAAGTATTAAAGGATGTGGGCGCCCAGATCAAGACCCTGACCGAGATGGGCGTTCAAGTAGCCTCAGTCGTCGGCGGCGGCAATATCTGGCGGGGCGCAGTTGCCAGCGCTCAGGGCATGGACAGGGCCACCGCCGATTACATGGGCATGCTGGCTACGGTAATCAACGCCCTCGCCTTGCAGGACGCCCTGGAGGCCCTGGGGGTGACCACCCGCACCCAGACCGCCATCGAGATGCGGCAGGTGGCCGAACCATACATCCGCCGCCGGGCAATTCGCCACTTGGAAAAGGGCAGGGTGGTCATCTTTGCCGCCGGCACCGGCAATCCCTATTTTTCCACCGACACAACCGCCGCTCTCCGGGCGGCGGAACTTGAGGCCGACGTCATCTTAATGGCCAAGGGTAAAGTCGATGCGGTTTACGATCGGGATCCCCGCAAAGAACCAAATGCCCACAAATTTAGCGAACTCACTCATCACCAGGTGCTCAGCCTCGGCTTGGGCGTCATGGACGCAACGGCCGCTTCCCTGTGCCGGGACAACAATATAACCATAATCGTCTTCTCAATGACCGAAAACAGCAACATCGTCAAGGCTGTTTGCGGCGAACAGATAGGAACAGTGATAAGGGGGTAGGCAAGTGTTTGAGGAAATCCAAAAAGACGCCGCTGGGAGGATGGCCAAGGCCATCGAGTCTCTCAAGGGTGAATTCAATGCGATCAGGGCGGGCAGGGCTAATCCGGCCCTGCTGGACCGCTTGACCGTCGAGTACTATGGCGTTTCCACTCCCCTAAAGCAGATGGCCAACATCAGCGCCCCCGATCCCAGGACTCTGGTCATCCAGCCCTGGGACAAGACGGCCATCCAAGACATTGAAAAGGCAGTACTAAAGTCCGGGCTTGGCCTTACTCCGAACAGCGACGGGGTGTTGATTCGCCTGTCCATTCCCCAGCTCACCCAAGAGCGCCGGGTGGAGCTGGTGCGCTTGGTGCGGAAGAAGACCGAAGAGGCAAAGGTGGCGATCCGCAATATTCGCCGGGACGCCAACGATTTACTCAAAGCCCTGGAAAAGGACGGAGATATCTCCGAAGACGAAGAGCGTCGCTACCAAGAAGAAGTGCAAAAGCTGACGGACCAGTACACCAAGCAGTCCGACGAACAGCTCTCGGCCAAGGAAGCAGAAATCATGGAAGTCTAATCCGCCCTGGGCGCCCCGCATGGGGCGCTTCTACTGAAACGAGGGATGGTATGTTTGGCAAAAAAAGACCCGCCAGCTTGGAAACCATCAGCGAGGGACCTGTTCCCCGACACCTGGCGATAATCATGGACGGCAACGGCCGCTGGGCCCGCAAGAGGGGGCTGCCTCGGGTGGCCGGGCACCGGGCGGGCATGGATGCCATCAACCGCTGTCTGGAAGGACTGAGGGATCTGCCGGTAAAGTACTTGACCCTCTACGCCTTTTCCACGGAAAATTGGCGCCGCCCCAAAGCCGAGATCGATTTTCTCATGAACCTGCCGGGTCAATTTGTCGCCCGGGAGCTGGGGACCATGCAGGCCAACAACATCCGCCTGCGGATCCTGGGGGACCTGGAAGGATTGCCGGAACACACCCGGGCTTCCGTCCAGGAGGGGATGGCGGCCACCGCCGGCAACACCGGCCTCACCCTCTCCTTTGCCCTCAATTACGGGGGCCGGGAAGAAATCCTCCGGGCCGCCCGCCTTTTGGCGGAAACCTGCTGCCGAGGCGAGCTCAAGCCCGCTCGGATCGACGCCCAGCTCTTTGAAAGCTGCCTTTACACGGCGGGCATGCCGGGGCTCGACTTGGTCATCCGCACCAGCGGCGAACTTCGTTTAAGCAATTTCTTGCTCTGGCAGTTGGCCTATGCCGAGCTTACCTTTATCGACACACTGTGGCCGGATTTTGCTGAAAAACATCTCTGCCAGGCTATCGCCGAATTTCAGCAACGCCAGCGCCGCTTTGGCGGATTATAAGGACACGAGGAGGAGCTAGTCCATGCGTTCACGGCTTATCACCGCCGCTCTGGCGATTCCCTTGGTTTTCATCGCCCTTTACCTGGGGGGACCGGTGTTTTTCATCTTCATGGCCCTGTACTCCTGGGGGGCCATGGGGGAGTTTGCCCGCATGCTCGGCCTCAGCAGTCCCGCCGGGGCCGCTGTCGGCGGAGCGATTGTCCTGCCCTTTTACCTCAATCTGTACTTCAATTTCCTGCCCTGGGATGTTTACGCCTTGCTCTACCTCATCATCTCCGCCGCCGCTCTCTTTGTCCTGGGGTTTACCCGCTTTACCTTTGCCCAAGCAACCGGCCTTATTTTTGGCGGCGCCTATATTACCGTCCTCGCCTCTACCCTGGCCTTGATCCGGGGCATGGAACAAGGGCTCTACTTGACCCTGGCCGTCTTCCTGGTCACTTGGGGCACGGACACCTTCGCTTACTTTAGCGGCAAGCTGCTGGGAAAGCGTAAATTGTGTCCCTCTATTTCTCCCGGCAAGACTTGGGCCGGCGCCCTGGGCGGGTTTGGCGGGGGCATCATCATCGCAACTGTTATTGGCATACTAATTAAGGGAGACCTCCTGCTCTTCTTCTTGTGGGGCGTGGCTGCCGCCGCCCTGGGCCAGGTGGGAGACCTGTGTGAATCAGCTTTTAAGCGCCATGCCGGGGTCAAGGATTCCGGCAAGTTTTTCCCCGGTCACGGCGGCTTTCTTGATCGCATCGACAGTTTGCTCTTTGTCTCGGGCTTGGCCTACATATTTTTTCGGGTAGGATTATGAAGTCCCTGGCAATTCTGGGCGCCACCGGCTCCGTCGGCACCCAGACCCTCAACGTCATCCGGGCCAATCCCGGCCGCTACGATGTCCAGCTCCTGGGGGCCAAGTCGAATTGGCGCCTCCTAGAAGAACAAGTGCGGGCTTTTCGTCCCCGCTGGGCGGCGCTGGCAGACCCGGCGGCCGCCCGGCAACTGGAGGAGAGGACCGGTGATTTGCCCCTGATAGTCCTGGCCGGCCCGGAAGCCCTGGTTCAAGTGCTGGCCGCCCAGGGTTTTGACCTGGTGGTGGCGGCCATGGTGGGCCACGCCGGATTGCTGCCGGTAGTCTCCGCCATCGAGGCGGGCTCGGATATCGCCCTGGCCAACAAAGAAGTCCTGGTCCTGGCCGGCCATCTCATCACCGCCCTTTGCCGACAAAAGGGGGTCAGACTGCTCCCCCTAGACAGTGAACATTCTGCCATCTTTCAGTGCCTCCGGGGACGCCGGGCCAGGGACCTTAACCGGTTGATTCTCACCGCTTCCGGCGGTCCCTTTTGGGGCTGCTCCCAAGAGGAGCTGGCCCTGGCCACACCGGCCCAGGCGGTGAAACACCCTAACTGGAAAATGGGGGCGAAAATCTCCGTCGACTCCGCCACCCTGATGAATAAGGGTCTGGAAGTAATCGAGGCCAGTTGGCTCTTTCAGGTCGACCCTGACAAGATAGAAGTCCTGGTTCATCGCCAAAGCATCGTCCACTCGCTGGTGGAATTCGTCGACGGTTCAGTCTTGGCCCAATTGGGCGTGCCTTCTATGGAGCTACCGATTCAACTTGCCCTGTCCTGGCCCCGGCGCTGGCCCGGCCAAGACCAGTACTTCGTCAACTGGCTTGACTTGCCCGCCCTTACCTTTAGCCAACCGGACGACGCCGCCTTTCCCAGCCTGGGGCTGGCCCGGGCCGCCGCCAAAAGAGGGGGAAACGGACCGGCGGTTCTGAGCACCGCCAACGACGTCTGTGTGGCCAATTTCCTGGCCGGCCGCCTGGCCTTTAACGACATACCCCGGGTCATCGGGGCGGTAATGGCCCAAGTACCCTGGCAGGCCGACCCCGACCTAGAGGCAATCCTGGCCACCATCGAGAAGACAGCCCGGGCTACCCAGAACTACATTGAGAGCAGGGAGTGCTAGTATGGCAATTTTCTTGGCAATCGTCGTCTTCAGCGTTATAATAATCGTCCACGAGCTCGGCCACTTTCTCGCCGCCCGGGCTGTGGGAATCGAGGTGGAGGAGTTTTCCCTGGGTTTTGGTCCCCGCCTTTTGAGCCTGGGGGGGAAAACCAAGTTTTCTCTTCGCCTGGTGCCCTTGGGGGGCTTTGTCCGCATGCTGGGTGAAGAAGATGGCAGCGGCGGGGACAACCCGGCCAGCTATCCCAATAAGACCCCCTGGCAGCGAATTGCCGTTACCGCCGCCGGCCCCCTCATGAATTTTCTTCTGGCCATGCTTATCTTCATCGTCCTTTACAGCGCCGTAGGCCTGGCCCCCGATACCGCAGCCGTCGTCGGCCAAGTGGTGCCCGGTTCTCCCGCCGAGGCGGCCGGCCTGCAGGCGGGGGACGAGGTCTTGTCCATAGATTCACAGCCAATCGCCAAGTGGTCGGAAATTCAAGACTATGTCCGGTCCCAGGGGGAAAAGGCGATGCTCTTCACTTTCCGCCGGGGGGACCGGATAGAGTCCCTGGAGATCACTCCCCGTCAAGGCCCGCAATACCCGGAGGTGGGCATCGCTCCCCGGGCCAAGCGCCTGTCGGTCTGGGCCAGCATAGCCGAAGGAGTAAAGGAGACGGGAAGGATGACCCTGGCGGTCTTTAACAGCCTGGTCGGGATAGTAACCCGCAAAATCCCGGTAGAAGATATCACCGGCCCCATCGGCATCGTCTACTACGTGGGGCAGGCCGCCCGGGCGGGCTGGCTCAACGTGCTCAGCCTGGCCGCCCTGATCAGCGTCAACTTGGGCCTCTTTAACCTGCTGCCGATTCCAGCCCTGGACGGCAGCAAGATGGCCCTGGCCCTGGTCGAACTCATCCGCCGCAAACGGCTGGACCCCAACAAGGAGGGGATTATCCACCTGGTGGGCTTTGCCCTCCTTCTGGTCCTCATGCTGGTGATAATGTATAGAGATTTCCTCCGCTTCATCCTGTAGCCGACCATGGAAAGACGTCCGGCTGCAGCGGTAAACGTGGGGGGGGTGGTCATCGGCGGAGGCCAGCCCATCGTCATTCAGTCCATGACCAGCAGCAAAACCGATGAGGTGGGCAAAACCCTGGCCCAGGTAAAGAGGCTGGCGGCGGCGGGCTGCCAGCTAGTGCGGGTGGCCGTCCCCGACCGCGGGGCGGCTAAAGCCCTGGACACCCTGGTTGGGGCCAGCCCCGTTCCCCTCATTGCCGACATCCACTTTGATCACGAGCTAGCCCTGGCCGCCCTGGAAGCCGGTGTGAGCAAGCTGCGCATAAATCCCGGCACCATGAGCCTTAAGGCCTTAAACAGCGTGGTCGCCCGGGCGAGCCGGCTGGGCGTGCCCCTTCGGGTCGGGGTCAATTCCGGCTCAATCCACCGGGATTACCAGCACCTGCCCCGGGTAGAAGCCCTGGTCAAGAGCGCTCTTTACTACTGCCAGGTCATCGCCGACCTGGGCTGGGATGAGCTGGTGGTTTCCCTTAAGTCCTCCTCGGTGACGGAGACCTACCTGGCCACCGAACAGTTTGCCGGGCAAAGTCTTTATCCCCTGCACTTGGGGGTGACCGAGGCCGGCACCATTGGTTCCAGCACGATCAAGTCCGCCATCGGCATCGGCGGGCTGCTCCTTAGGGGCATCGGCGACACCCTCCGGGTTTCGGTGACCGGGCCGCCGGAAAGCGAGATCCCCATCGCCCTGGGCATCCTGCGCGCCCTGGGCCTGCGTCGGGGTATTGATATTATCAGTTGTCCTACCTGCGGCCGCAGCGGATACGATGTGGCCGCCGTCGCCCAAGAAGTGGAAGATCGCCTGGGCAGTCTGGAACTGCCCCTGAAAATCGCCGTAATGGGCTGTGTCGTCAACGGACCGGGCGAGGCGAAGAGCGCCGATTTTGGCATCGCCTTCGGGCCCGGAGGGGGCGCCCTCTTCAAAAAAGGCCAAGTGGTGGCAAAGATGGCCAATGACGAGCTGCTTTACGCCCTGCTGCAACTCATCGATGAAGAAGCGAGACAGAGAAACTGAGGTGTAAGGGATGAAAGTTACAGCCATAATTCCCGCCTACAATGAGGAAAAGACGATCGCCAGCGTGGTCAGGGTATTGCTTTCTTCCGCCAGTATCGACCAGGTGATCGTGGTCAGTGACGGCTCCACTGACAGCACGGCGGAGATTGCCGGCAAATTGGGGGCAAGGGTGGTGGACCTGCCGGAAAATCTGGGCAAGGGGGGAGCGATGCTGGCGGGGGTAAAGTACGCCGATGCCGACGCCGATTACATCATGTTCATCGACGCCGACCTCATCGGCCTGCGCCGGGACCACATCGACAATATGCTGGCCCCGATCAAGACCGGTGAAGTGGCGGCCACCCTGGGCATATTCAAAAAAGGCCGGGTGAGCACCGATCTGGCCCAAAAAATCGCCCCCAGCCTTTCGGGCCAGCGGGTGATCGCGACGTCCCTGCTGGAACTGGTCAAGGACCTGGACGTTTCCAGGTTTGGCGCCGAACTGGCCCTTAACCGCCTGCTCGAGGAAAACCAGGTAAAGTGGGCAAAAGTAGAGCTGCCGGAGCTCACCCAGGTCCTAAAAGAAGAAAAACTGGGTTTTGTTAAGGGATTTTGGGCCCGGCTGAAAATGTATAAGGAAATAATTACCTATTTTATAAGATCATGAGGGTAAATGTTTAACGAGGAGTGTTTTTTATGGACATAGTGGAGTTTGTCGAAGCGGTTGAACAGCTTTCGGCGGAAAGAGGGATAGCCAAGGAGCTGCTCTTTGAAGCGGTAGAAGCTGCCCTGGTTTCGGCCTATCGAAAAAACTTCGCTTCGCTGCAAAATGTGCGGGTGGATCTGGACCGCCAAAGCGGCAAGATCAAGGTTCTCTCTCAAAAAGAAGTGGTGGAGCAGGTGGATAACCCCCTGGAGCAGATCACTCTGCGGGACGCCCTAAAAATCAGCCCAATTTACACCTACGGCGACCTGGCCGAAGTCGAGGTCACGCCAAAAGACTTTGGCCGCATCGCCGCCCAGGCGGCAAAACAGGTAGTGATTCAAAAGGTGCGGGAAGCGGAGCGGGTCAAAATCTACGAAGAATTTTCCAACCGGGAAAGCGAAGCGGTGACGGGCATTGTCCAGAACACCGAGCAAGACAATGTCTTTGTAGATATCGGCAAAACAGAGGCAATTTTACCTCCCTCAGAACAGCTCGCCGGCGATGTTTACGAGTCCCAAGCCCGGATGAAATTCTTTGTCCTCGAAGTGAAGAATTCACCCCGGGGTCCCCAGGTCTTTATCTCCCGCACCCATCCCGGCCTGATCAAGCGCCTGTTTGAGGCCGAAGTGCCGGAAATTTTTGACGGCACGGTAGAGATCAAGGCCGTGTCCCGGGAAGCCGGCCAGCGTTCAAAAATCGCAGTCTGGTCGGAAAATCAGGATGTAGATCCGGTGGGGGCCTGCGTCGGTCCCAAGGGTATGCGGGTCCAGGCGATAGTCAGTGAGCTAAAAGGGGAAAAAATCGATATCGTGCGCTGGAGCCCCGAACCGGAGACCTTTGTCGCCAATGCCTTGAGCCCGGCCAAGGTCACAGCGGTCTACCCCGATGTGGAAGGGCGGATTGCCAAAGTCGTAGTCCCCGATCACCAACTCTCCCTGGCCATCGGCAAGGAGGGGCAGAACGCCCGCTTGGCCGCCCGGCTCACCAGTTGGAAAATCGACATCAAGAGCGAGAGCCAGCAAGAAGCAGGGGAACAAGATGAACAGGACTAGAAAAGTTCCCCTGCGCCAGTGTATCGCCTGCCGTACCAAAAGGCCAAAGCGGGAGCTGATGCGGATAGTGCGCACCGGCGAAGGGGAGCTGCTCCTCGACCACAAGGGCAAAATGCCGGGCCGGGGCGCGTACATTTGCGTCTCTGCCGCCTGTCTCAATAAAGCGGTCAAGGAGGGCCTCTTTGCCCGGCACCTGGAGGTAAAACCCGGGCCGGCCCTGCTGGCAGAACTGGAGTACTTGCTTGGCGACCGCCCGGATTAAGAATCTGCTGGGCATCGCCCAAAAAGGAGGCTTTGTCGTCTCGGGCAGCAACCTGATTCTGATGGAAACGGCGAAAAAGGGGAAAAAGGCTGGGGAATTAGTCCTCATCGCCGCCGATGCTCTTACCCCCACCGGGGAGGATTTGGCTGCTGCCTGCCGGGGTAAAGGGCTTGCCGTCCGCAGAGCCCCTTTGGACAAGAATGAACTGGGACTGGCTATTGGCAAAAGCCAGCGCGGCTATGTTATGATAAAGGATAAAGGAATCGCCGGCCGCATTATCGCTTTACTTGAAGAAATGGAGGAAAGCCGCCCATGACAAAGGTCAGAATTTATGAATTGGCGCGGGAACTGAAAGTAGAAAGCAAGGATATCCTTAGTATTGCTACTGCTCAGGGCTTTGCCGTCAAAAACCATATGAGCAACCTGGAGCCAAAAGAGGTGGAGGCGCTGCGCCGGGCTTTGAGCGCCCCCGCGGACAAAAAAACCGCCCCCCCGGCAAAACCGGCCCCTAAGCCCGCTCCGGCCCCCGGGCCCAAGAGCGGGGCAAGCCGGGCCCCAGTGACCCCGGCCAAGGCCGTCCCCAAGCCTAAGCCTGCCGCCCCTCCGGCGGAAAAAAAGACCCCCCTTCCGGACCGGGCGAAAACCGTCACCATCAGCCCCCAGGGCCACACGGTGGCCGAGCTGGCCCCCCTTTTTGGCCTGCCGGCGACCCAACTGATCAAGGCCTTGATTTCCTTGGGCGTAATGGCCGGCCTCAACCAGCATCTTGACGCCGAGACGATAGAGATTTTGGCCGCCCAGTTGGGGACCGAGGTGCAAAGGGAAAAATCCCCGGAAGAACTAAAGCAGGAGCGCCTGACGGCAATGAAGACTTCTCTTGCCGCCGATGCGATAGAGCGCTCGCCGGTAGTCACCGTCATGGGCCATGTGGACCACGGCAAGACTTCCCTCCTGGACTACATCCGCCAGGCTAACGTCACGGCAGAAGAGGCAGGGGGGATCACCCAGCACATAGGCGCTTACCAGGTCACCCGGGGGGGCAAGACCATCGTCTTTTTAGACACTCCCGGCCACGAGGCCTTTACCGCCATGCGGGCCAGGGGAACCAAGATAACCGACCTGGCCATCCTGGTGGTGGCCGCCGATGAGGGCGTCATGCCCCAGACCATCGAAGCCCTGAACCACGCCAAAGCAGCTGGTGTGCCAGTCATCGTCGCCCTCAATAAAATGGATAAGGCCGGCGCTAACCCGGACAAGGTCAAGCAGCAGCTTTCAAACCACGGCCTGGTCCCCGAAGAGTGGGGGGGGGAGACGATCTATGTCGAAGTTTCCGCGACCGCCGGCACCGGCATTGAAAACCTGCTGGAAATGATCCTCTTGAGCGCGGAGATGATGGAACTAAAGGCCTCCGCCAATCGCTTGGCCGAAGGCACTGTCATCGAGGCCAAGGTGGACAAAAGGCGGGGGCCCGTGGCCACCATCCTCATCCAGCAGGGGACCCTGCAAGTGGGGGATTCGATCTACTCCGGCTCGGCTTTTGGCAAAGTGCGGGCCATGTACAACGATCGGGGGCAGAGGCTTCTGAGTTCGGGCCCCTCCACCCCGGTAGAGGTGATGGGCCTGTCCGACGTGCCTCCCGCCGGTGAGCTCTTTCAGGCGGTGAGCGACGACCGGACCGCCCGGGCTGAAGCCCAGGACCGCAGCCAGGAGCTGAGGGAAACCAACGTGGCTCGGACCAAGGTGTCTCTTGAAGACATCTTCAAGCAGATGGAAGCTTCCGAAGTAAAAGAACTCAACCTCCTGCTCAAAAGCGACGTCCAAGGCACCACCGAAGCCCTGAAACAAGCCCTGAGCAAAATCCGGGTAGAGGACATCAAAGTCAACGTCATCCACGAAGGGGTGGGGGGCATCAACCAATCCGACGTCTCCCTGGCTTCGGCCTCCGGCGCGATAATCATCGGCTTTAACGTGCGTCCGGATACCCTGGCCCTGAAGATGGCGGAGACGGAAAGCGTCGACATCAGGCTGTACCGGGTAATCTACGACGTCTTGGACGATGTGACCCTGGCCCTTAAGGGATTGCTGGAACCGGAATACAAAGAAAAAGTGCTGGGCCGGGTGGAAGTGCGCAATACCTTCCGCCATTCCAAGCTGGGTACAATCGCCGGCTGCTATGTTCTGGAAGGTAAAATCACCAACCGGGCCCTGGGCCGCCTCCTGCGGGATGGAGTAATCATCTACGAAGGCCGCCTGTCTTCCCTCAAGCGCTTTAAAGACGACGTCAAAGAAGTAAACAGCGGCTACGAGTGCGGAATCATGCTGGAAAACTTCAACGACATCAAGGAAGGGGACCAAGTAGAGGCCTACGCCATGGTGGAGGAAAGCCGATGAAGGAGACCAAGCTAAAAAAGAGGGCGGAAGCGATTAAAGAAGAGGTCAGCGAGATAATCCGGGCAAAGCTCAAAGACCCCCGGGTGGGCTTCACTACCGTGACGGCAGTAAAGACCAGTTCGGACCTTCACTATGCCACGGTCTTTATCAGCATCCTGGGGGATGAGAGCGAGCAAGCGGCGACAATGGAGACCCTGAAGAACGCCGCCGGTTTTATCCGCACCGAACTGGGCGGCCGAATCCGCCTGCGCCACGTGCCGGAACTGCGCTTTGTCCAGGACAAGGGCATGGAACACCACGCCCAGATCGACGCCCTGATCAAAAAGATTCATGAGGAAGAGCCCGGTGGCGGTCAAGAACACTGAAATGTCCTTAATCCGGGACGCCCTCTTAGGGGCCCGGCAGCCGGTGACCATCCTTTCCCACCCTTCACCGGACGGGGACAGTATCGGTTCAACCCTGGCCCTCTGGGGTATCCTGCGAGCCGCCGGGGTCGGGGTTGAGCCGGTGCTGGAAAGCCTGCCCCGGGCCTACGCTTTTTTGGCTGCCGGCCTTGAAATCGCCCGGCCCCCCGTCGACCTGGCGGGAAAGGTCGCCCTGGTTCTCGACTGCAGCGACCTTTCCCGCCTCGACCAGGTGGGGCAGTCCCTGGCCGGAGCGGTGCAGGTAATCAACATCGACCACCACCTGCACAACGAGTGCTTTGGCGACTTGAATTACGTCGACTCCCAGGCGGCGGCAGTGGGGGAAATCATCTACCGCATGTTCCGGGACTATCCCCAGTACATAAACCCCAGAAGCGCCGAGGCCCTGTATACCGCCCTGGTCACCGATACCGGCCGCTTTTCTTACAGCAATACCACCGCCGCCACCCTGGAGACGGGGGCGGCTTTAATCGCCCGGGGAGCCCGGCCCAACGAGGTTTTCCGCCAGGTATACCAAGGACGTTCCCCGGCCTACCTGGCTTTTCTCAGCCAGGCCCTGGCCGGCCTGGAATATTATTTTTCCGGCCGAGTCGTCCTGCTCCCCCTGGAGAGGGGCCTTTTGAGCCGCTACGAGCTGGAGGAGGGGGAATTAGAGGATGTCAGCGATTACCCTCAGAGCTTGGCTGACGCCGCCCTAGCCATCGTCCTCCGGGAAACCGCGGATGGCAACACCCGGGTCAATCTGCGCTCCAAGGGGCGGAATGTGGCGTCCATCGCCCGGGCCTTTGGCGGCGGCGGCCACAATAACGCGGCTGGCGCCACTTTGCCCTGTTCCCTTGCCGAGGCCCGGCAGCTCTTGCTCAAGTACCTGGAAGGGGAAGAGGTCCTATGAAGCCCGAGGGTTTCCTCCCCCTGGACAAACCCCGGGGCATCAGTTCCCAGCAGGCAGTAACCCGGGTTAAGAAGATTACCGGCTGCACGAAAGCCGGCCACACCGGAACCTTGGACCCCTTGGCCTCCGGCTTACTGGTGATCGCCCTGGGCCGGGCTACCCGCCTCTGCCGCTACTTCCTGGAGGGGGACAAGGGTTACCGAGCGGTCATCCGCTTTGGCACCGCCACCGCCACCGGGGACGGGGAGGGAGAGATCACCGCCCAAGCCCAAGAATTTTCTTTTTCCGACCAAGAAGTCGACCAGGCCCTGGCCGCTTTTCGCGGCTGGATCAGGCAAAAGCCCCCCGCCGCCTCGGCCATTAAAATCGGGGGGAAAAGGGCCTACGAGCTCTTCCGCCGGGGCGAAAGCCCGGAAATACCCTGGCGCCAGGTGGAGATAAAGGGCCTGGAACGCCTTTCTCTAGGCGGAATCTCCCCGGCAAACCCTTTTTTAAGCCTAAATGTCCTGTGCAGCAAGGGGACCTACATCCGCAGCCTGGCCGCCGACCTGGGCCAAGCCTTGGGCTGTCCCGCCCACTTGTCCCAGCTCGTCCGCACCCAAGTTTCCCGGGTAGACCTGGCCCAGGCGGCCACATTTTCCGACCTGGAAAAGGACTACCGCCCTTGGCTGCTGGAGATGGGAACGGCGGTGACGGCCCTGCCCAGGCTGGAAATCCAGGATACCCAGGTCAAGGCCTTTATTCAGGGCCGGGAACTGGCGCCCACCGGCCTGGCCGGAGAAGTGGCGGTCTTTTGGCAAGACCGCTTGGCAGGCATCGCCCTGGCCACAGAAATGAGCATTAAACCCCAGAGGGTTTTGCTTCAGGAGCACGACATAAATGAAAATATACTTTGACTATAATGATGTCCCCGCCCAGGGCGCGGTGATCACCCTGGGCAACTTTGATGGATTCCACCTGGGGCACCAGCGCATCCTCTCCGAAACCGTTGGGGTGGGGTCCGCCCTGGGCCTGCCGGCCCTGGTCATGACTTTTCAACCCCATCCCCGGCGCTTTTTTGGCGGGGACCTGCCCCTCATCACCCCCCTGGGGCAAAAATTAGCCCTGTTAAAAAGAGCCGGCGCCGACCTGGTCCTGGTCCAGGCCTTTACTCGGACCCTGGCCGATTTAGCCCCCGAGGTTTTTTTCCGGGAGGTCTTAGTCCGGGCCCTGGGGGGCCGCCATCTGGTGGTGGGCTGGGACTATTCTTTTGGCCGGGGCGGGGCCGGCGATACCGCCTTCTTACAAGAACTGGCCGCCCGCCACCGCTTGGGCTGTGACATTATTCCTCCGGTGCGCTGGGGGCAAGAAACCGTGAGCAGTTCCGCCGT
The DNA here is from genome assembly GCA_002397155.1 of Firmicutes bacterium UBA4975. GTDB lineage: Bacteria > Bacillota > Proteinivoracia > UBA4975 > UBA4975 > UBA4975. The sequence continues at coordinate 24,103 of DGZR01000049.1, forward strand.
CCGCCGTTTTTTGGCCGAGGGCCAGGTAAAAAAGGCGGCGGCCCTCTTGGGCCGGGCTTTCTCCCTCAAAGGGCGGGTCTTGCCGGGAGCGGGCCGGGGCAAGTCCTTGGGCTTTCCCACCGCTAACCTGTATCCCCCTGGGGGCCAGGCTCTGCCCGCATACGGCGTCTACCTGGTTCGGGCCTGTACCCGGGGCCGGTCCCATTGGGGCGTGGCCAATATTGGCCGCCATCCGACTTTTCCCGGAGGGGAAGTGTCCCTGGAAGTGCACCTCCTGGACTTTAGCGGCGATCTCTACGGCCGCCTGCTCCAAGTGAGCTTTCTCAAGGGGTTGCGGGGGGAACGAAAATTTTCCGGGCCCGCCGCCCTGGCCCTGCAACTGGTCCGGGATGTGGAATTGGCAAAAACTTTACTTGCCCGGGACAGTGTGCTAAAATTATAAAGGTTTTAACCATATGCTCTGATTGCCGCTTACTCCGGCGGTTTTCTGGGCTATTGGCGTTTTCTAAAGGAACAGGAGGTGAACGACATGACCATGACTCGCGAGCAAAAAAACGACATCATCGGTCAGTTCAAGGCCCACGAGACGGACACCGGTTCTTCAGAAGTCCAGATCGCCCTGCTGACCAACAGGATCAACCACTTGACCGAGCATTTAAAAACCCACAAAAATGACCACCACTCTCGGCGGGGGCTCATGAAGATGGTTGGGCGCAGGCGCAGACTGCTGGACTATTTGCGCCAGGTAGATGTCAAACGCTACCGGGCAATCCTAGAAAAACTTAATCTGCGCAAGTAAAGCGGGGTTTCCCGCTTTCTTCAAATGTAAAGAGAGAGAATGGAGGAAGTTATGGACTACACATATGACATGTCGGGTCGCAAGTTTAACGTCGAAACCGGCAAGTTCGCCAAGCAGGCCAATGGCTCGGTCCTGGTCCGCTACGGCGAAACCGTCCTGCTGGTTACCGCCACCGCTTCCCGGGAACCCAGGGAGGGAATCGACTTTTTTCCGCTCACCGTAGACTATGAAGAGCGGATGTACTCGGTGGGCAAGATCCCCGGAGGGTTTATCAAGCGGGAAGGACGCCCCACGGAAAAAGCCATTCTGGCCGCCCGGCTCACTGACCGGCCCCTGCGTCCCCTCTTTCCCAAGGGCTTTCGCAACGCCGTCCACATCGTGGCCACGGTGATGTCTATGGACCAGGACAACCCCCCGGAAATTGCCTGCATCAACGGGGCTTCCCTGGCCCTTTCCCTGTCCGACATCCCCTTTGCCGGGCCGGTGGGGGCGGTGATGATCGGCTATGTGGACGGAAAACTGGTGGTCAACCCCGATATCGAACAGAGGGACAAAAGCGCTTTGCAGTTGACGGTGGCCGGGACCCGGGAAGCCATAATGATGGTGGAATCGGGGGCCAAGGAAGTTGACAAAGAGGTGATCATCGACGCCCTCTTGCTAGCCCACGAGGAGATCAAGGCCCTGGTCGATTTTCAGACAGAGATTGTCCGGGAACAGGGCCGGGAAAAAATGGCCTTTACCGCCAAACCGGTGCCCCCCGAAATTGAAGCCCAGGTTCGGGACTTTGCCCGGGAGAGAATCCTGGAGGCCCTGACCATCCCGGAAAAGCTGGCTCGGGAAGGGCGAATTGAAGAGATCCAAGCCGCCTGGCTGGCGGAATTAGCAGAAGAACCGGACTTGGCGGTCTACGGCAAGGAAGCCTTCACCAGCTTATTAAAACAAGTGATGCGGCAGCAGATCTTGGATAAGGAACTGCGGCCCGACGGCCGCAAGCCCAAGGAAATCCGCCCGGTGGCCTGCCAGGCCGGTTTGTTCCCGCGGATTCACGGCTCCGCCCTCTTTACCCGGGGCCAGACCCAGGTGCTCAATGCCTGCACTTTGGGCGTTCCCGGCGACGTCCAGATTCTGGACGGCCTGGGGCTGGAAGAAAGCAAGCGCTTCATGCACCACTACAATTTCCCCCCCTACAGCGTGGGTGAACCCGGCTTTATGCGGGGGCCCGGCCGCCGGGAAATCGGCCATGGCGCTTTGGCAGAACGGGCTTTGCTCCCCATGATCCCCCCGGAAGAAGAATTTCCCTACACCATCCGCCTGGTCTCGGAAGTGCTGGAATCCAACGGCTCCTCTTCGATGGGCAGCGTCTGTGCCGCTTCCATGGCACTGATGGACGCCGGAGTGCCGGTCAAGGCCTCGGTGGGCGGCATAGCCATGGGCCTGATCAAGGAGGGTGAGCGCTACGCCATCCTGACCGACATCCAGGGCATGGAAGACTTTATGGGCGACATGGACTTTAAAGTGGCGGGCACCCGGCGGGGCATCACCGCCCTGCAGATGGACATCAAAGTCCACGGCCTAAACCGGGCGATCTTGTCGGCGGCCCTGGACCAGGCTGTTCAAGGCTACAACTTCATTCTGGACAAAATGGAAGAAGCCATCGCCCAGCCCCGTCCCGATCTCTCACCCTACGCCCCCAGGATTGTCGTGCTCATCGTCCCGGTGGACAAAATCCGCGAAGTGATTGGACCCGGAGGCAAGATGGTCAACAAGATCATCGAGGAAACAGGAGTGAAAATCGACATCGAGGACGACGGCACCATTTACATCGCCTCCCCTGACGGCGAGGCCGCCGCCCGGGCTAAGAGGATCATCGAAGACTTGGTCAAAGAGGTGGAAGTGGGCGAGGTCTACCTGGGCACAGTGGTCCGGGTGGAGAGTTACGGCGCTTTTGTCGAGCTCATACCCGGCAAGGACGGGTTGGTCCATATTTCGCAGCTTGACCGCAAGCGGGTGGCCAAAACCGAGGACGTGGTCAAGATGGGGGACAAGATCGAAGTAAAGGTCATCGGCATCGATGAAAAGGGCCGGGTTAAGCTGTCCCACAAGGTCCTGCTCCCGCCGGAGCCGGAAGGGGAAGAAAACCCGGAAGAAGAAAAAAGGAGCCCCAAGCGGCCCCGCTACTAAAAGCATCTGCAACAGGATGCTTTTTGTTTTTGCCCTGTCATACTTGGCCCCTCGGGGGGGTAAGTATAGACGGGAGGGTTTGCGATGAAAATATTTTGGGTCGTAAAAGCAAAAAAAGCCGCCTTAGTCCTGGTGGCCTGTTTTGCCCTGCTGCTGGTCGCTTACTCGGTGTACTACGCCTCCGGGGAAGCCTGGACCCGGAAGGGGAAAACCGTAGTCTTCCTGGGCCATGAACTGGATCCCAAAGCTCCAGACTTGGAGGACCAGGTGGCGAGGCTGGTGGAAAGCCTGGTCCAGCCCCCGGTCGACGCCCAGTATGACGAGGTGAATAAAAGCGTCATTCCCGACCTAAACGGCTTTGAAATCGAGGTAAAAGCCTGTGTCAAAGCTCTAAAAGGGGCGAAGGGCGGCGCCGTGGTGGTGCCGGTCTGGCGGGAAACGGCGGCGGACCGACAGCTTGCCGATTTTCCCCTGCTCCCGGTTTACCAGGGCAACCCCCTGCGCAACCAGGTAGCCCTGGTGGTCAATGTCTCCTGGGGCAATGAGTACTTAGAGGAGATGCTGGCGATCTTTGCCGAACAGGAAGTAGTCGCCAGTTTCTTTCTCGTCGGGCGCTGGGCGGAGGAAAACCCGGACTTAGTCAAGAGGATTCAAGAACTGGGGATGGATTTTGGCAATCACGGCTACTCGGACCCCCACATGGCGGAAATGAACCCGGAGGCCATCCGGGAAGAGGTGGCGCGGACAAACAAGGCGGTGAAAGAACTGACCGGGGTGGAAATGCGCTGGTTCAGCCCTCCCTATGGGGAAAAAGTGGAGAAGATTTACGCCGCCGCCGCCGATCTGGGCCTGCACACCGTCCTCTGGTCCCTGGACACGGTGGACTGGACCCTGCCCGGGGAAGAGACCATCGTCCGCCGGATTGTCGACAACCTGGCAAACGGAGGGATAATCCTCATGCACCCCACCGAACAGACCCCGGGGGCGCTAAAAAGGATAATCGAGGGCGCCCGGGAAAAAAACCTGGAGCTGGTCACAGTGAGTCAGCTCCTCAGCCCCAGTTACTGGCCGGAAAAGTATCGCCCCCTGTGGCAGGGCAACTGATGGAAATTGTGCGTTTTTCCGACCTGGGCGCCAAGGAAGTGATCAATTTTGGCGACGGCAAGTGCCTGGGCCGTTTTTCTGATTGCGACCTGGAGATAGACCCCGACAGCGGCCAGATCGAGGCGGTGGTCCTGGCCGGGCGGGGCGGGCTTTTTTCTTCCCTCTTTGCCAATTCACCCAGCTTTGTCATCCCCTGGCAGGCCATCATTCGGGTCGGAATCGACACCATAATCGTCTCGATCCCTCAAAAATGAATAATCCGCCTCCCTCTAAGGGGAATAATAACAACAGTACTTAAGGGAGGTAAGCAAGCATGGAAAAAACAGTAATCGCCTTTTACAATTCCCGGGACGAAGCGGAGCAAAGCGTTAAGCAACTGCGGGAAAAGGGATTCAAGGACAATGAGATCTCAATTCTGGCCAAGGACGACGAGCAGAGTTCCGGCCAAGACCAGGAGATGAGTTTTCAAAACCAAAACCTCACCGATGGCACCATGACCGGCGGCGCCATAGGCGGCCTGGCCGGATTGGCCATGGGGGCAGGGGCCCTCTTAATTCCCGGCTTCGGCCCCCTGATCGCGGCCGGTCCCCTGGCGGGGGTGCTGACAGGCGCCCTGACCGGCGGGGTGGCAGGGGGGCTGGTGGACTACGGCATCCCCGAAGAGAGCAGCCGCAAGTTTGAAGAGCATCTCCAATCCGGCAAAGTCCTGGCCATCATCAAGACCGACGCCAACAAAGCGATGAAGGCCATGGAAATAATGGACCGGTCGGGGGGACGGGAAATAGAAATGCATTAATTTGGGCCCGGGGGCAGCGGCAAGTGGACCGCTGCCCCCGGTTTTTGCATACTGTATTATGGGGCGAGGGGAGGGGTTGACATGGATAAAAGGACAATCGCAATAATCGGCGGCGACCGGCGAGAATCGGTGCTGGCGGAACAATTGCGGGACCAGGGATACGCTCTCAGCCTGTGGGGACTGGCGGTGCCCGGCACCCCGGCGAAAAATACTCCCCTGGAAGCGGCCCGGGGGGCCGAAGCAATAATTTTGCCCATGGCCGGGCTCCAGAGGGACCTGACGGTGCCCTGCCAGGCCGGTTTTACTCCTGCTAAACTGGCTGAGGAATTCTTTACGAGCTTGCCCGGCGGCCTGCCGATAATCATCGGCAGGGCCGGACCAGAACTGAGAAAGTTGGCGGCGGGGGCCCTTCTCATAGAGGCAGGGGAAGACGATGAATTGGCGGTGCTAAATTCGGTTCCCACCGCCGAAGGGGCGATTGCCATCGCCATGGCCCAAGCCCCGGTTACCCTTCACGGCAGCAGCGCTCTCGTCTTGGGCTGGGGTCGCTGCGGGGCTTCCCTGGCCCGCATGCTGGGGGGAATCGGCGCCCAAGTGACGGTGGCTGCCCGCAAGGCCGCCCACCGGGCCCGGGCCCAGGAGATGGGCTTTGGCACATGTCACCTGGCGGAGCTGCCGGAGAGAATAGGCGAGCAGTCCTTTGTCTTTAACACCGTCCCGGCGCTGCTCCTCGGAGGGGAGGTCTTGGCCCTGGCCCCCCGGGACTTGGTGATTGTGGACATCGCCTCGGGGGGCGGCACCGACTTTGCCGAAGCGGCCCGCCTGGGCCTTACAGCAGTTCTGGCGCCGGGGCTGCCGGGTAAAGTGGCCCCGGTGACAGCCGGCAAGATCCTGGCCCGGGTCTACCCCCGGCTCCTGGAAGAACAAGCAGGGTGGAGAGGAAGAGAGACATGACGGGGATGAAAATCGGTTTTGCCCTAACTGGGTCCCACTGCACTTTTGCGGCGGTGGTCGAGCCCATGAAGGAATTGGTGGAGAGAGGATTTCGGCTGATCCCTATTTTTTCGGCGGCGGCGGCAGAAACCAGCACCCGCTTTGGCCAGGCCGGGGACTGGCGCGAAACTTTTGAAAGTATCTGCCGGGAAAAGGCAGTGACAAGCATAAGAGGGGCGGAAGAGGCGGTGACCAACAAGCTGGATGCAGTGGTAGTGGCCCCCTGCACCGGCGGCACAATGGCCAAGCTGGCAAATGCCATCAGCGATACGCCGGTGACCATGGCGGTAAAGGCCGTGCTGCGCAACGACAAGCCGGTGGTCCTGGCGATAGCCACTAACGACGGTCTGGGCGGGAGCGGGGCTAATATCGGCAGGCTCTTGGACAAAAAGGGGGTTTTTTTTGTACCCTTTGGCCAGGATAATCCCCTGGAAAAGCCCCGTTCCCTGGTCTGCCGGTTTGCCCTTTTGCCCGATACCCTGGAAGAGGCCCTGGCCGGCAAGCAGATTCAGCCGATTTTGGCCAGGTAGGGTCCGGTGAGACAAGTCAAGCCAGGGGCCCTTGTCCTGGGACAGTCGGCCCCCCAAGGCCGGCTGAGGGGCGGAGGGGCGGGGGGGTGGAGGGCGTGAAGGGCCAGGTGGTCGTCCACAAGTACGGCGGCACCACCCTCAAGGATCCCCGCCAGCTTCGCAATTGCGGCGAGAATATCTGCCGCGAGCACCTGCAGGGCAAGCGGCCGGTAGTTGTGGTATCTGCCATGGGTCGGGAAGGCGATCCATACGCAACCGACACCTTTATCGGGCTGGCCTACGCCATCTCTCCCCAGCCCGCTCCCCGGGAACTGGATCTCCTGATGGCCTGCGGCGAACTGGTGTCGGCTACCCTGCTGGCCGTCCAGCTCCAAGAGCTGGGCTGCGGGGCCATGGCCCTCACCGGCAGCCAGATGGGGATAATCACCGACGACAGACATGGCGACGCAGAAATTCAGGCCGTGGAAATCAAACGAATTTTGCAAGTACTGGAAGCAGGGATAATCCCGGTGATCTGCGGCTTCCAGGGGGTGACAGCCGGGGGCGAGCTGACCACCCTGGGCCGGGGGGGCAGCGACATCACCGCGGTGGCGGTGGCGGCGGCCTTGAAACTGGACTCGGCCACAATTTACACCGACGTACCGGCAATCAAGACCGCCGATCCCAAGCTGGTCAAAGGGGCCCGGCCCATCCACCAGCTCCACTACCAGGAGATCTTGGAGATGGCGGTGGAAGGGGCCCGGGTGATCCACCCCCGGGCGGTGGAGAGGGCTATGGCCGATGACATTCGTTTGATCATCACTTCCCTGGCCAACGGCGATGCCGGTCCCACTGAGATCGGCCCTCGCCGCAGCGTCGGCAAGGGAGAGGGAATCATTCGGGCTATTACCCATATAAACGGATTAAAGCAGTATAGAGTTGAGATGGAGCCGGGGAGAATGGCGGCCCTCTTGGCTGAAGTGGCCGCGGCCGGCATCAGCCTGGACCTGGTCAACCTGGCCGAGAACGGGCATTGCTTTACAGTGATGGGCCCGAACATTCCCGTGGTGGATCGCATTTTGCAGGCAAACAAAGTCACCCCCGTAACCCGGGATAACTGCAGCAAGATATCCCTCATCGGGGTGGGGATCCGGGGAGTATCGGGCTTGATGAACCGCATCTACGCCCCCCTGACCGAAGAAGATATCCCGGTGTACTACACCTCGGATTCCTATACCCAGATCGCCCTCTTGATCCCCCAGGCCCGGCTACCCGAAGGGATAAACTGCCTGCACCGAGTATTCTTTGGCGAAGGAGAGGAATGAGATAGATGGAATGGGGAAAAACCCTGGCGGCCATGGTGACGCCGATGGATGCGGGGGGTGGGGTTGACCTGGAAGGAGCGGTGGGCCTGGCTCGGGACATCATGGCCCAGGGGGTGGAGGGCCTGGTCCTCTCCGGCACTACCGGCGAGGCGGCCACCCTCTCCGCCGAAGAAAAATTGGCCCTGGCGGAAGCGGTGGGCCGAGCTCTGGGCGGTCAAGGGCAGATCATCGCCGGGGTGGGGGGCTGCTCCACCCGGGAGACGGTGGCCCTGGTCCGCCGGATGGAAGAAAAGCCGATACAGGCCTACATGGTGATCACCCCCTATTACAATAAGCCCAACCGAGGGGGTCTGATCGCCCACTACCAGGCGGTGGCCCAGGCCAGCAGCCGGCCCCTCATGCTGTACAACGTCCCCTCCCGGACGGGGCTGGACCTGTCCCGAGAGGATTACCAAGTCCTGCTCCGGGCCTGTCCCGAGATAAGGGCGGTGAAGGAAGCAGGCGCCGATCTGGCCAAGGGGGCCTGGCTGGCAGACAGCTTCCCCGAGGTTGGATTTTATAGCGGCAGTGACGACTTGGTGCTGCCCCTGGTGGCCCTGGGCTTTAGGGGAGTTGTCAGTGTGGCGGCCAACGTCGTCCCCGCTGCGATGGCTCAGCTCACGGCTTGGGGCTGCCAAGGGGAGGGGGCAAGGGCAAGGGCCCTTTACAATCGGCTGGTCCCCCTCTTTGCCGCCCTCTTTGTCGAGACCAATCCGGTACCGGTAAAAGCCGCCCTGGAACTCCAAGGCTGGCCGGTGGGCGCCCCGCGCCTGCCCTTGGTCAGACTCTCCGAGGAAAACAGGCAAAACTTGGCGGCGCTGCTCCAAGGCTACTCACGAGAAGGGCTATAGCCCTTTTCCTTGTTTCAGCGGCGTTTATGGGGTATAATACCGTCGAATGTACGATGGTCGGGAAAATAAAACTGGAGGTGCGATATTGGCAGAACCCTACAAAAAAAGAAGACCCCGGCGAAAGGCTCCTCTCAAAAATGAAAAGGTGAGGCTGGTTTCCCTGGGCGGAGTTGGGGAAATTGGCAAGAACATGTTCGCCTTTGAATATGAAGAGGAAATCGTCATCATCGACGGGGGCTTAAAATTCCCAGAAGAAGACATGCTGGGAGTTGACATCGTCATCCCCGACATAAGCTACCTGGTGGAGAACCAGGACAAAGTGGCCGCAATTCTCCTGACCCACGGCCACGAAGACCACATCGGCGGCCTGCCTTACATTCTCAAACAGTTGGCCAAGCCCGTTTACGGCACCAAGCTGACCCTGGGCATCCTCGAAGGCAAATTGCGGGAAAAGGGCATCCTGGCCGCTTGCGATCTCCGCCAAATTCAACCGGGCATGACCCTGCAGGTCACAGAAAACATCCTGGCCGAGTTTTTTGTCGTCAATCACAGCATTCCCGACGCCGTGGGCATTTGCCTCCGGACCCCGGCCGGCCTCATCATTCACTGCGGTGACTTTAAGATCGACCACACCCCCGTGGACGGCCGGGTCATGGACTTTACCCGCCTGGCCAAGTACGGCGAAGAAGGGGTGCTGGCAGTCCTCATCGACTCCACCAACGCCGAACGGCCCGGCTTTACCCCTTCGGAAACCAAGGTGGGGGAGACAATTTCCGAAGTCCTTCGCCTTTCCGACAACCGAGTTATCCTGGCGACGTTTGCTTCTAACGTCCACCGGATTCAGCAGGTTCTAAACGCCGCCGGCCAGCACAAGCGCAAAGTGGCGGTCAACGGCCGCTCAATGGTCAACGTGGTCAACATCGCCATGGAACTGGGCTACCTCAAAGACCACCGCCACGTCCTGGTCGAGGTTGAAGAGGCGATCAAAATGCCACCTCACAAAGTGGTGCTCCTCACCACCGGCAGCCAGGGGGAACCCATGTCGGGCCTTAGCCGCATGGCGGCGGGGGAACATCGCCAAGTGGAGATAGTGCCGGGGGATACGATTATCTTTGCGGCAAACCCAATTCCCGGCAATGAAAAACTGGTCTCCCGCACCATCGACAATCTATTTCGCCTGGGAGCGGACGTGGTTTACGAATCCTTTTCCGGCACCCATGTCTCGGGCCACGCCAGCCAGGAAGAGATGAAGTTCATGCTCAGCCTGCTCCGGCCCAAGTACGCCATACCCGTTCATGGCGAATATCGTCACTGCATTCACTTTCAAAAGCTGGCCACCGCTCTGGGCATACCCTTGGCCAATGTGCCGATTATCAAGATAGGCGAGCTGTGGGAATTTTCAGCCGCCGCCGCCCGGCAGGTGGGCTCGGTGCCGGCCGGACAGATCATGGTGGACGGCCTGGGCATAGGGGATGTGGGCAACATCGTCCTCCGGGACCGCAAACAACTGTCCATGGAGGGCATCTTGATAGTCGTCCTCACCCTGGAAAAAAACAGCGGCCGGGTCCTTTCGGGGCCGGATGTGGTCTCCCGCGGGTTTGTCTACGTGCGGGAGTCGGAGGACTTGATGGCCGAAGCCCGGGAGGTTATTCGCGGCTACCTGGGAGAAAACCGGGCCCAGACCGAGTGGTCGGTGATCAAGTCGGGGATCCGAGACTGCCTGGGCAAATTCCTTTACGACAAGACCCGGCGCAACCCGATGATTATCCCGATCATCATGGAAGTATAGCTGCTCCGAGAACCCTGCCCGGCAGGGTTCTTCCGGTTTAAAGGCCACCCCCGGGGGAAGACTGTAGTAAAAGGAGTGGAATCTATATGGCCAATGACCCCGGGGCCCAGCAATTGGAAAACATCGAAAAGATGGGGCAGAACGTCCTGCCCGACCCCGCTCCCAGCAGCGTGCACATCCTCAATATCATCGGCCAAATTGAGGGCCACGTGGTGCTGCCCCCGCAAAACAAGACGACAAAGTACGAACACATCATTCCCCAGTTGGCGGCGGTGGAGCAAAACCCGGCTATCCGCGGCCTGCTGGTCATCCTCAACACAGTGGGCGGGGATGTGGAAGCGGGCCTGGCCATCGCGGAAATGATCAAATCCCTGAGCAAGCCCACGGTATCCCTGGTCCTGGGGGGCGGCCACAGCATCGGGGTGCCGATTGCCGTCAGCACCGATTTTTCCTTTATTGCCGAAACTGCCACCATGACCATCCATCCCATCCGCCTGACCGGCTTGGTCATCGGCGTCCCCCAGACTTACGAGTACCTGGACAAGATGCAGGACCGGGTGGTGGACTTTGTCTGCCGCAACGCCAAGATCACCCGGGGGGCTTTTCGAGAGCTGATGTTTCGCACTGGGGAGCTGGCCCGGGACATCGGCACCGTCCTGGTGGGCAAGGACGCGGTGGCCGCCGGTCTCATCGACGCCGTGGGCGGTCTGGCCCAGGCGGTGGCAAAGCTGGAAGAGCCCAAGGGCAAAAAGGAGAACTAGGATGGTCCTCTACACACCCTACGACGTCGACATCGTCATGCAAGATTTGCGGGAAACCGAAGGGGCGGGCTTGCGGGAAGTACAGGCGGCGGCGGGAATTCTCCTCCTGGGCCGGGACGTGGAGGGCGGCTTCCGGATAGAAAGAGTAATCAGCGGCAACGGCAACGCTTACCTCCTGCCGGAGTACCAGCCGGGCACGGTTATCAGACTGGGGTAGCCTGCCTATTTTTTTTGTTTGGCTTATGATAAACTTTCACTTGGGAGGGATTTATGGTGAATTATGTAAAAGCGGTGATCCTGGGCCTCGTTCAGGGGCTGACCGAATTTCTGCCGGTGAGCAGCTCGGGCCACTTGGTGCTGGCGGAGCGCTTGCTGGGCATTCAGTTGCCCGGGGTGACCTTTGAGGTCTTTCTCCATGTGGGCACTTTGCTCTCGGTAGTCTGGGTTTTTCGCCAACGCCTTTTCGCAATTATAAAATCGTTCCTCGCCCTGTTTACCCGGGATCAGTTGGCCCGCTTGGCCGGCCGGGAGGACCGCCGCTTTGGCCTTCTCCTCATTGCCGCCAGCGTGCCCACGGCTCTCATCGCCTTCGGCTTGGGCGATGTGGTGGAAAGGGCCTTTGGCAGCACTCTCTTTGTCGGGATTGCCCTGACCATCACCGGCGGCCTCCTTTGGCTGGCCGACAGTCTCCCCGGCGGCAAAAAGGGCATTAGCGAGACGACGACCCTGGATGCCCTGCTAATCGGCGTCTTCCAGGGAATTGCCATCTTCCCGGGCATATCCCGGTCGGGGGCCACCATCAGCGGCGCCCTCTTCCGCCAAATGGACAAAAAAAAGGCCGCAGAATTTTCCTTTCTCCTTTCCATCCCCGCCATAGTGGGGGGAGGCCTGGTTGAGGCCCTGGACATCGGGGCCGGCCTGGCCGAAATGGACTGGCTCTTTTACCTGCTGGGAATTGTTGCCGCCGCCGGGGCGGGAATCTTTGCCATCCGGTTTTTTATTAAGCTCTTGATCAAGAACAAGCTCAGGCCCTTTGCCATTTACTGCTGGGCGGCGGGGGTCCTGGCCGTCATCACTTCTCTTTAAAAAAGGAGGGCTTTCATGGCGCGCAATCGCAGGCGCCGGCGCAAGGACAGGCAAATCCACAGTGAAGTCGCCGGCCTCATCGTCGTAGTCCTGGCTGTTCTGGCGGGAGCCAGCCTCCTTTCGCCGGGCAATGTGGGCAAAATCGGAGAGTGGCTTGCCCTTTTGCAGCAAGCCGCGGCCGGCCAGTTTGCCCTTTTCATCCCCTTTTTGCTCCTCTTGTGGGGGTTAAGGACGATGTTCTTTCCCAGCTCGGCCCTCTTTGCCCGGCGGGCAATCGGCACCTGCCTGCTCATAGTCTGCCTGCTCACCGCCGCCCACATCTCGGCGGTTCCGGACAAAAATTATTCGGCCGCCGCCCTTTTCCAGTTGGGCCGCCAAGGAGGGGGCGGGGGAGGCGCCGTGGGGGCCCTGGGGGCCCTGGCCCTTCTCAACGGCTTTGGCCTGGTGGGGGGAATCGTCCTCCTGGTTTCTCTGGCCGGCCTGGGCTTATTCCTGCTCCTCAACATATCGCTAAAGAGGTTTGGCCAGTGGTTTGCCAGCGCCGCCAAGGAGGCCGTGAGGACCCTGTCCCGTGGACTTTCCCAGCTTAACCTGGCGGTGAAGGGCCTGGTTCGGCCCATCTCCGTCCAAGAGGGGGGCGAACCGGCGGCGGACCCGGTGAACGTCCACGATTACCACGTTCCCGTGGATGTCCGAGAAAGCCCGGCCCCGGGGCGGCCAGGGCCCGCCCTCATCGAGGCCGAGCCAGTCCAGCCCGACCCGGGCCAGGACCTGCCCGAACCCCTCCTGCAAGACGTCGAAGAGGCGGACTTCTACCAACTGCCCCCTCTAAGTTTACTGCAAAAAACCATTCGCCTCAGGGACCCCCAGGGGCGAAGGGAGTTGGTCTCCCAAGCCGGAATTCTGGAAGAGACTCTGGCCAGCTTTGGTATTGAAGCCAAGGTCATCAATGTTCACCAAGGGCCGACGATAACCCGGTTTGAAATCCAACCGGCTGCCGGGGTCAAGGTCAGCCGGATTGTCAACCTGGCCGACGACCTGGCCATGAACCTGGCGGCCACCGGGGTGCGGATTGAAGCGCCGATTCCAGGCAAGTCGGCCATTGGCCTGGAGGTGGCCAACAAGGCTAAAGCCACCGTGTACTTGCGCGAAGTCCTGGAAACCGCCGAGTTTTTGGACAACCCGTCAAAGCTGGCCATCGCCCTGGGCAAGGACATCGCCGGGGTCACCGTCATCGCTGACCTTTTGGACATACCCCACGTGCTCATCGCCGGGGCCACCGGCTCGGGCAAATCCGTCTGCCTCAATTCAATAATCACCTCATTGCTGTACAAGGCCAAGCCTTCGGAGCTAAAATTCTTGCTCATCGACCCCAAGGTGGTAGAGCTCAACGTATACAACGGCCTGCCCCATCTGCTCTGCCCGGTGGTGACCGATCCCCGCTTGGCCAGCCAGGGCCTGAAAAACATCGTCAAAGAGATGGAACAGCGGTACAGCCTCTTCGCCCAAGCTGGGGCCAAGGACATCCAGCGCTACAACGAGCAGGCCTTGGAGAGGCAAGAAAAGCCCCTGCCCTACGTGATAATCATCATCGACGAACTGGCGGACCTGATGATGGTCTCCCCTACCGACGTGGAGGACGCCATTTTCCGCATCGCGCAAAAATCCCGAGCGGCGGGCATCCACCTCGTCGTCGCCACCCAGCGTCCTTCCGTCGATGTCATCACCGGGGTGATAAAGGCCAACCTGACCACCCGGATCGCTTTTGCCGTATCCTCCCAAGTAGATTCAAAGACTATCTTGGACATGGGGGGCGCGGAAAAATTACTGGGCCGGGGGGACATGCTCTACGCCCCCTTTGGCGCGGCCAAGCCCCAACGCTTGCAGAGCGCTTACATTTCAGAAGAAGAAGTAGAGCGGGTGGTGGCCCACATTCTGGGCCAGTCCCTGCCCACCCTTCGCAACGATTTTCTCCAGCCCCACGAAGAGGGCGATGAAGATAGTGGGCTGGAAATTGACGAACTCCTGCCCGAAGCAGCCCGGATGATCGTAGAAAGCGGACAAGCTTCAATCTCCATGCTGCAAAGGCGCCTGAGAATCGGTTACACCCGGGCCGGCCGGCTGATCGACGACATGGAACGCCTGGCCATCGTAGGGGGCCACGAGGGAAGCAAAGCCCGAAAGATCTTAGTGACCCTGGCCCAGTTAGAAGAGATCCTGGAAAACCGAGAATTATAGCAAATCCTCTCTTATCTCCCCTACTATCCGCCGGGCCCAGGGAGCAATCCGGGTAAAGTCCAGACAGGGATTGTAAATTCCCTCTAATTCGGCATGGAGCCGGGCGGCCCGGGCCAGTTCTGCCATCCCCCGGGTAAGAAAATCCCCCGTCTCCCCTTCCAGGGGTGAAGACCCGGACTGCTCCAGGCCCCAGTATTCATCAGCCTGGGGGAGCGGGTGGGGGAAATGGCTGGAGATGAGGGCAAAGCTGCCGGGAATGTAGATATGCTCCAGGCGCTGGGGCTCCAGGGAACAATAAAGAAAAAGGGCGGGGATTTTTCTTCGGGCCAGGTGCCGGGCCACCGCCGTGGTGATCCGCTCTTTAAAAGCTTTGTCCTCGCCAATCAGGGCGATTCGCGTTTTGGCCGCCAGCCGGGGGAGGAAATTGACGATTCCCCCGCCGGTGATGGCGGTGGCGAAAAAGTTTCGTTGGAGACCGAAGGCGAAATCGGGGAGTTTTTCCCGGATTGAACTCAGACAGGCTTGGACTAGCGCCAAGCTTTCCCCCCGGTCTTGGTTTATCCGGGCCCTTTTCGCTCCCTGGCCGGCCCGGGCCAGCCAAGCGTAGGCCGCTTTGTATGCCCCGGCAATCTCCCGCTCCAGGTCCTGAACCTGCTGGCGACGGGGTGCCAACGCCCCTTCGTCCAGGCTGGACGCCAAATCGACTAGGCGCTGGTCACTTTTTGCCAGGGGCCAGACAGTATGGGGGGGAGTGCCGTCCAAAAGGGACACTCCCAGCCCAGGGATGACCAGGCCGTCCAGGGAGTCCGGCGCCGCCGTGCAGTGGTATTTTTCCAGGGGCAGAGATAATCCCTTGGCTACCTCCTTGATGATTGTCGACTTACCGGAGCCGGGGCACCCTTTTAGAATATAGACCCGTCTGTATGCGCCCAGGGCCAGGTAACGGTAGCGGGAATAAAATCCCCGGGCAGAATTAGCCCCGGCAAAAAGGTCAAGATCTATCATGGCAAAGCCACCCCCTTCCTGACTTGATTTATCTTATTGGCAGTTCGGGGCATCCGTGCAATTCATCCTTGTTTTTGTTATAATTATTTTTGTGGGGTGAGAGTCTGTGGAATGGTACGTTGAATTTGAGATTGTCGGCGACCGCCCCGGACTTTTGGGCAGCATCACTACCTTGACGGGGCTCATGGGCATCGGCATCGTCACGATCAACACCATCGCCGGCGGCCGCAAGGGCTTGCTCCTGGCCTGTGACAGCCGGGGCCCCGTAAAGTCCCTGCAAAATGCCCTGGCCGGTTTGACCAGCATACGCCTGACTGCCTTTAAACAGCCTAGCTTTGTCGATAAGATCGGCCTCAAGCACGGTAAAATCATCCATCGAGACCCCCAAGCGCCCCGGACGTACCGCTTTGTCCGGGAGGACTTGGGCATGCTGGTGGACTTTTTGGGAGAACTTATCCGAAAAAAAAGCCCAATAATCGGTCTTCGGGGCATGCCCCGGGTGGGAAAAACCGAGGCCACTATCGCCGCCTGCGTCTACGCCAATAAAAAATGGGTGGTCATCTCTTCTACCCTCATGCGCCAGCTCATGCGTAAAATCCTCTCCCAGGACGAACTTTCCGGGGACAGCGTCTACCTAATCGACGGCATCGTCTCCTGCGTCCGGGGCGGTCTGGAACACAAAGAGCTGGTCCGGAAAATAATCAAGGAGCCAGTACCCAAGGTAATCGAGCATCCGGATATATTTTTGCGGGAGAACTCCTTAAGCGATGATTTTTTTGACTTCATCATTGAGCTCAGGCGCACCCCTGACGAAGTAATTGATTACAACATGATTTCCCAGTCTTTTTCGGCTTTTGACATTAGCTGAGGTGAAGCAGAGTGGAACAAGTAGTCGAAAAACTCATAGAGGCCCGCCATAAAGCGGGGCTCAGCCTGGAGGACCTGCAGGAACGCACCCTGATTCCTGTCCGCCAGTTGGCCATGCTGGAAGCCAAACAATTTGACAAGATCGGCCCTTCGGTTTACCTCAAAGGGTTTCTTCGCCGTTACGCTCAAGAAGTGGGGATTGATCCGGACAGCCTGTGGCGGATCGAGTCGAGCCAACTGCCCTTGGCCGCGCCCCTGGGGCCAAAAAAAAGGACCAAGCCCCTGGGGGATTACATCCTGCCCTTTTTGCGGATCGGGGTTTTTCTCGCCATCCTCCTCTTGGTGGGAGTCTTGATATACAAGGCGTTTATTTCCGACCGGGATCCCAACCTGCCCGATCCTCCGGCCCCCCCGAACCAGCAGGAGCAACCGGAACCCGAACCTGAGCCCGAACCGGAGCCAGAACCTGAGATGGCCCTCGAACTTATTCAGGAGGACGAAGGGGAGGCGATCTACCAGGTCATAAACGCCGACGCCCTAGAGGTGACCCTGACCTTTAGCGGCAACTGCTGGGCTCGCCTGAGCGCCGACGAGGAAAAAGCGGGGGAAAAGACTTTTACCGCCGGCCAGGAGCAGGTCCTAACCGCCGCTCAGTCGGTGCGGATCCGGTTTGGCGCCCCCCTCTATGCCCAGGTCAAGGTAAACGGCCTGGATGTTGAATTGCCGCCCCTTAGAGCCGGGTATAATCTGGAGATAAGGTTGGCGCCGGCGGATTGATGAAAGAAAAGGACCCCGTCGCAATCCTCAATTTAGGCTGCCCCAAGAACCAGGTGGATGGCGAGACCATGGCCGGCCTTCTGGCTCAAGCGGGATATGCCCTCACCGACCGGCTTGAATGGGCCGGGACAATCATTGTAAACACCTGCGGTTTTATTGAAAAAGCCCGGCAAGAGTCAATCGACGCCATCCTGGCCGCGGCGGAGCAAAAGACTAAGGGCCGCTGCCGCCGCCTCCTAGTGACGGGCTGCCTTTCCCAGGCCCACTACCAAGAGTTAAAAAAAGCCCTCCCCGAAGTAGACGGTTTCATGGGGACGGGGGCGGTGGACAAGGTGGTCGAACTCGTAGAAGGCAAGGGACCCCTCTTTCCCAGCCCCAAGAGTTACGACGGTCTGGCCGAAACCGGGCGCCTGCCTTCCACTTACCCTTACGGCTACTTGAAAATTGCCGAGGGCTGCAATCATCGCTGTTCCTACTGCGTAATCCCCCAGCTCCGGGGTCCCCTGCGCAGCAAGGACCCCGCCCAGGTGCTGGCCGAAGCGAATATGCTGGTGGCTGGGGGGATCAAGGAGATCATCTTGGTGGCCCAGGACACCACCCAGTACGGCCTGGACTTTGCCCGCCAAAGTCGGCTGCCGGAGCTGCTCACCCAGTTGGAAACAGTCGCCGGCCTCTCCCGGGTGCGCCTGCTCTACTGCTATCCCGAGGGCATCACGGACGAGCTCTTACGAGTCATGGCCCGGTCCCCGATTTTCTGCCGCTACCTGGATATTCCCCTTCAGCACAGCCACCCCTACATCCTCAAGAGCATGGGCCGCCGGGGAGGGGAGGGGGCCGAGGCCCTTTTAGAAAAGCTGCGGCTGCACCTGCCCGGCCTGGCCCTTAGGACCTCCCTCATCGTCGGCTACCCCGGGGAGAAACCAATGCACTTTCGCCACCTGCTGGCTTTTGTCCGCCGGGCAAAGTTTGACCACCTGGGGGCATTTGTCTACTCGCAGGAAGAGAGAACGGCCGCCGCCAAGATAGAGGAACAGGTACCCCGGCGCATCAAGGAGTGGCGCTACCGGCAGCTCATGTCCGCCCAGCAGGAAATCGTCTTTGCCCGCAATCGCCAGTTTATCGGCCAGGAGTTTTCCGTCCTCATCGACGCTGTCAGCCGGGGCCGGGCTTGGGGCCGCAGTTACCGGGAAGCCCCGGTAGTGGACAGCTCTATCATCTTTCCGGCGGAAGGCCGCCGCCCCGGCGACTTTGCCGCCGTTCGCTGCACGGATTATTCCGGATATGACCTTTTGGGAGAGATTGACAGTGGGAAACCTCGCGAATAAAATAACTCTCGCTCGTGTTTTCTTTGGTCCTCTTTACATCATCATAATGATCCTGCCCATTCCCTACCGGGAGTTCCTGGCGGCCCTGACCTTTGTAATCGCCGCCAGTTCCGATGGGCTGGACGGCTACCTGGCCAGAAAGAGCAAGACAGTGACCACTTTTGGCAAGTTCCTCGATCCCCTGGCCGACAAGCTCCTGATTGCGGCGGCCCTCCTCACCCTGACTTGGCTTGGGCTAGTAGGACCCCTGGCGGCTTTCGCCATCATTGGCCGGGAGCTGGCGGTTACCGGCCTGCGCCTCATCGCCGCCAGCCAAAACCAGGTCATTGCCGCCTCCAAGCTGGGCAAGGCTAAAACCCTGTCCCAGATCGTCGCCCTCACCGCCCTCACGGTGCAAGAGGGCCTGGCCGGTCCCGGGAACACTTGGCTGCACCGCTTCTTTCACCTATTGCCCACGGCTTTTATCGCTCGCTGGACCCTGGTCCTGGCCGTCCTTCTAACCTTAGTCTCGGGAATCGACTACTTCTATAAAAACATTGATGTCTTAAAAAAAGGACTGGCTTAGGCCGGTCCATTTTTTCTCAATTAAAAATTGGTTTTGCCGTGCTATAATGAGTTTATGTAAACTAAGGAGGTGGATGGGGTGCTGCGCTGGAAAATATTTGTGCCCCTGGCGGTGTGTTTGACCTTACTGGGGCTGTTGGGCAGCAAGTACTGGTCCCTCTCGGCATCCCAGCGCCGGATTGCGGCTATGGAAGAAGAGGGATTGGCGGTAATGGAGAGTCCCGACGGGATAACTTTCACTTTTGCCGCCGAGGATGATTTAGCGGGACTGCTGGCCCGCTTGGATCCGGGCCAGGTCAAGGGGGTTCTGGGTGAGAAGGATTTTTCTTTGGAAAGAGAAGGAGCCCGAGCCGTCGAGCCCGACCTGGCTGACCAAGTCGAGCTGATTCTGCTCGAAGCGGCCGCTACCGGCCGCTACTATTCGGCTAGCCGAGAGCTCAGGGAACTGGCGGCCCAGTGGGGCTACAGCGGGGACTTGGCCCTCTGGGGCGATGAAGTGGTGGCTGAAGTGAAAAAGGGCGACTCTAGCTACATTGCCCATATAGAAGCAGGGGTGAAACCATGAAGGAAGTAGGGGGAGCTGTCCTGGTGGCCGCTTTGGCAGTACTGGCTTACAATGGAGTGAATATCCTGCCCTATCTCTTGATCGGGGCGCTGGCTGTGATGCTGGCGACCCGCTTTCAACTCTTGGATAAGCTGAGCGGCAACGGTAAGGAAAGTAAGGGCAAGGACGCCCTGACCGTGATTAATTTTGACGCGGTGGGCGGACAGGATGAAGCGAAACGGGACCTGACCGAAGCCCTCTCCTTTTTGCAGAGCTCCCGGGGGGGCAAACTGGGAGTAAAACCCCTGGGAGGCATCCTCCTCCAGGGGCCGCCGGGAACGGGCAAGACATTAATGGCCAGAGCGGCGGCCAGTTACACCGACTCGGTCTTTGTCTCCGCAGCCGGCAGCGAATTTGTCGAGATGTATGCCGGGGTAGGAGCGAAGAGGGTGCGGGAGCTCTTTGGCAAAGCCCGCCGCTTGGCCCGGAGCAAGAGCAAGAGTTCGGCCTTGGTCTTTATCGACGAGCTGGATGTGCTGGGGGCAAAGAGGGGAAAAGTCGAAAGCCACTTGGAGTACGATCAGACCCTGAACCAGCTCCTGGTGGAGCTGGACGGCATCGAGGATAAGCAAGAGGTCCAGCTTTTTGTCCTGGGAGCGACAAACCGGGCCGACCTGCTGGACGAGGCCCTGCTTCGTCCCGGGCGCTTTGACCGCATCGTCGAAATTGGCCTGCCCGACTTGGAAGGGCGGCTGGCCATCCTCAGGATTCACTGCCGGGGCAAACCCCTGGGTGAAGACGTCGACTTAGAGGAGGTAGCCCACCAGACTTACGGTTTTTCCGGGGCCCACCTGGCAAACTTGGCCAACGAAGCGGCAATCCATGCCCTGCGCCGTGGGGGAGACTGGCTCTGCCAGGCCGATTTCCTGGAATCCATCGACAAGGTCGAGCTGGGCAACGTGCGGGAGGGCTTGCTTTCCGGGGCGGAAAAGGAAAGGGTGGCCTGCCATGAAGCGGGACATGCCCTGGTTAGCGAAGTTCACTTTCCCGGTTCTGTCTCCACTGTCACCGTGGTCCCCCGGGCGCGAACCCTGGGATTTATCCGCCAAAAGGAAAATGCCTCCCCGGTTCTCCAGACCGGCTCCCACCTAAAAAAACAGCTTTCAGTGCTGCTGGCGGGAGGGGCCGCCGAAGAGCTTTTCTTTGGTGAGGGGAGTACAGGAGCGGCCAACGACTACCAACGAGCCCTGGAAATTTCTGAACTAATCGTCACCCACGGCCTCTCTCCCCTGGGTATAATCAATATGAAGTACGTGGAAAAGGGGGAACTGAGCCGAGTGATGGGAGAAATCCTAGCGGAAGCCGACGCCGCCGTCAAGGAACTGCTGACTGAGCGCCGTCCAACCCTCGAGGCGGCGGCCAAAATACTGGTACGAGATGAACGGCTCTCCGGCGAGGAGTTTCGCCGCATAATGCACAACTAAATTCGGCCCCCGCCGGGGCCGGTACATACCTGGAGGTAGGAAAAATGCAAGAAAAAATAAAAGACCGGGCGGGCCGACTGGTGGAACTGCTGGCCAAGAGGGGCCTGACTTTGTCCTTGGCCGAATCCTGCACCGGGGGAGGGATTGCCGGGGGGATTACCGACATCCCCGGCGCCAGCGCCGTCCTGGCCGGGGGAGTGGTGGCGTATACCCCGGAGGCCAAGGTCGCCCTCCTGGGTCTCTCTCCTGCTGACTTGCCCCCGGGCTGCGTAGGGGCAAAACTGACCGCCGCTATGGCCCGGCAGGTCCAAGCTCTTTTGCGCACCGACTTGGCCCTGGCCGTCACCGGGGCCCTGGGGCCTCAAAGCCCCAGCCCCCAAGTCCAAGTTGGTGAGGTGTACTTTGCCCTGGTCGGTTTGGCTCAAAGCCAGGGGCTAAAGTTTAATTTTGCCGGGGACAGGGAAACTATAAAGGAGGCCGCCATCCTAGCCGGCCTTGATTGCCTTTTGCGCTTTATTAAAGAGGTGGTAAGTTGCCCGGTCTTTCCCGGATAGTCATGGTGATTCTGGCCGGAGTTATCGGGGCCCTGCTTTTTGTCTCGGTTTTTTCCGGCCAAAATATTACAGTCAAAGCCTTGGATTTCACCCTCAAGGTCAGCCTTCTCACCCCGGGGTACACCGAGTTGGAGGTACCGCCCCTGGGGACGGTGAGGGCGAAAACCCATGCCCTGCCGGTGAAAATCAGCGCCCGATTAAATAACATAAACTTGGAGCGCCTGCGCAGCCTCATCGCCGAAAAACCGAGCGGTGTCTTTAGCCAGTTGGTCGCCTCCTTTCGCGGGCAGATTGGCCGCTTTATCTTGAGGCTGCTGCTTCTGGCTTTTTTGGGGGGTCTAGGGGCCGGCCTGGTCTTTTTTCGCCGTCTCCGGCCTGCCTTGCTGGCCGCCTTGGTCGGTCTGGCCTTTTTGGGCTTGCTCCTGGGGGGCACCTGGTTCACCTACCGGGAAGAAGCTTTTAAGGAGCCGGAATTTCAGGGGATTATTGAGGTGGCCCCCTGGCTCTTGGGCGTGGCCGAAGAAGCCCTCATCGCTATCAATGAGATTGAAACAACATTGGAAATCGTAGCGACCAATCTGTTGGAGATGTTTGACTCCCTGGGCCAACTGGGAAAACCCGAAGGGGAGGGGAAGGTCCTGAAAATCCTCCACGTCTCCGACATCCACAACAACGCCCTGGCCGCCTCCCTGGCCCTGCAGACAGCCGCCGCGTTTAAAGCGGACCTGGTCATCGACACCGGCGACATCACCGATTACGGCACGCCAATTGAGGGAGATCTGGCCGCTTTGATCGCCGATTCGGGCCTGCCCTGGTTCTTTGTCCCGGGGAATCACGATTCTCCCGCCGTTACCCGGCTCTTAGGAGAATTGGCTAATGTGACGATTATGGAGGGAAACGTCGCCTACCTGGAGGACTGGGACCTGGCCCTGGCCGGTATCGCCGATCCGGCCGCCGCCAGCTTTGGCATGAGAATCCCTCCCGAGGAGGAGCTTCTGGCT
>DGZR01000049.1:47016-56552 GCA_002397155.1 Firmicutes bacterium UBA4975
TTCAGGGGCCAAGGGGTGCTGATCGATGCCGGCACGACGGGCGGGGCCGGCGTCCGGGGCCTGATCGCCTCCGAACAGGTGCCCTATACCATGGTGCTCTTGCACCTGAGGCGGCAGGACGAGAACTGGCGGGGAGAGATTGCCGACATCATAACCGTCAATCCCCAAGGGGCAGGCTTTGTCCTGGAAAGAAAGCAGTTGGCGGCGCCGGCCACCCTCCTCCAGGAAGATGAAGAAAAGCCCCCACCAAGAGAATAACCTTTCAGGTATTGCCAGGGGCGAATAAATGTTCTATAATTTAGATAAATACCTTTTGGGGGGTTGGCCCGTTTGGAAAGACAAAAGGCTCTGGACATGGCTATCCAGCAGATTGAACGGCAATTTGGCAAGGGCTCGATAATGAAACTAGGCGAAGACGCCTCTCTTAATGTTTCTGTAATTTCTAGCGGTTGTTTGGCCTTGGACATTGCCCTGGGGGCGGGCGGTTTTCCCCGGGGGCGGGTGGTGGAAATTTTCGGCCCCGAATCCTCGGGCAAGACCACCGTCGGTCTTCACGTGGTGGCCGAAGCCCAAAGGTTGGGGGGCAACGCCGCCTTTATCGACGCCGAACATGCTTTGGACCCGGTCTACGCAAAAAACCTCGGAGTAAACTTGGACGAGCTCTATGTCTCCCAGCCTGATACCGGCGAACAGGCTTTGGAGATAGCCGAGGCCTTAGTGCGAAGCGGGGCAATCGACGTGGTGGTCATCGACTCGGTAGCCGCCTTGGTGCCCAAAGCCGAAATCGAGGGGGAGATGGGGGACACCCACGTCGGCCTCCAAGCCCGGCTCATGTCCCAGGCTCTGCGCAAGCTGTCGGGAGCAATCGCCAAGTCCAAGACCGTGGCGGTATTTATCAACCAGATCCGGGAAAAGGTCGGAGTGATGTTCGGCAACCCCGAGGTCACCCCGGGGGGCCGGGCGCTGAAGTTCTATTCCTCCGTGCGTCTGGACATCCGCCGGATCGAAACCCTCAAGCAGGGCAACGACATGATCGGCAACCGGACCCGGGCCAAAGTGGTCAAGAACAAAATCGCCCCTCCCTTTAAGCAGGCTGAATTTGACATCATGTACGGAGAGGGCATCTCCCGGGAAGGATCGATTTTGGACGTGGCCGCCGATCTGGACATAATCAGCAAGAGCGGGGCTTGGTACTCCCTGGATTCGGAGCGGCTGGGCCAGGGCCGGGAAAACGCCAAGCAGTTCCTGCGGGATAACCCGGAAATCACTCGCAAGATTGAAGAAAAAGTGCGGGAACACTACCACTTGCCCGGGTCCGGAGTCCCCGTGCCGGAAGGCTAATGGCCGACGCTTTTTCCCGGGCCCTCGGCTACCTGACCGCCCGCAGCCGAACGGTCCAAGAGACCAATCGGTACTTGCAGGGCAAGGGCTACCCCCCCGAAGAGGTCCAGGGGGCCGTCACCCGCCTTTTGGAATTGGACTTGCTCAACGATGAAAAAACCGCCCGCCAATGGGTAGAATACAACAGCCGCTGCAAGTACAAGGGCCGGGAACGCCTGCTGAGAGAACTCCGGGCCCGGGGGGTCGACCCCGAGACAGCTGAAAAGGCTCTAGAACCCTTGGACGATGAAGAAGAATTGAGAATGGCCCTTGAGCTTCTGGCCCCTAGACGGGCAGAAGAGTGGCCCCTGGGAAAATTGTACCGCTTTTTGCGCTACCGGGGTTTTTCTTACTGTACGTGGGAGCGGGTCAAATTGTACTATGAAAACTTGACAGAGTAATACGGGTGTATTACAATAACAAATGGTATTTCCACGAAATAACTTTTTTCTTTTGCCCCTGGTGGCATTGATATATAAATGAGGATGGCAATTTTTCATCGATCCTTTTTTATAAATTTTTGGCCAGGGGAACCCTGGCTTATTTCATTTTAGGAGGTGAAGATTATACCCACTCAGTACGTGACATTGATTGTCCTGGCGGCCTCGGCAATAGCGGCTCTAGGCGGATACATGGTGCGAAAACTTCTGGCCGAAGCGAAAATCGCCTCTGCCGAAGAAGCGGCCAAAAAATTGATCGCCGATGCCATCAAGGAAGCGGACGCGAAAAAGCGCGAGACAATTCTCGAGGCCAAGGAAGATATCCACCGCCTCCGCACCGAGTTGGATAATGAGATCAAGGAGCGTCGCCAGGAACAGCAACGGGTCGACAAAAGGCTCACCCAAAAAGAAGAAAGCTTGGACCGCAAGCTTGAAAATGCGGAAAAAAAGGAAGAAAACCTGCGCTTGCAAGAAGGAGAACTCAAAGAGGCCCAGCTTAAACTGCAAGAACTCCACCAGCAGCAACTGCAGGATCTGGAGCGGCTTTCCGGCCTTTCCCGGGAAGAAGCCCGAGAACTGATGATGGAAAACATCAGAAAAGAAACCCGCCATGAAGCGGCCCAGCTCATCAAAGAAATCGAAAACGAAACCAAGATGGAGGCGGAAAAGCGGGCCCGGGAAATCATCTCCCAATCCATCCAACGCTATGCCGCCGACCACGTAGCAGAAACAACGGTTTCGGTGGTCAACCTGCCCAACGATGAGATGAAGGGGCGGATAATCGGCCGGGAAGGCCGCAACATCCGGACCCTGGAAACCCTGACCGGCATCGACTTGATCATCGACGATACCCCCGAAGCGGTAATTGTCTCGGGTTTTGACCCGGTGCGCCGGGAAGTGGCGCGAATCGCCCTGGAAAAACTCATCGCCGACGGCCGCATCCATCCGGGACGGATTGAGGAAATGGTCAGCCGGGCCCAAAAAGATGTGGAGGCCCAGATCAAGGAAGAAGGGGAGCAAGCCACATTTGACAGCGGCATTCACGGCCTGCATCCTGAGCTGATCAAGCTCTTGGGCCGCCTCCACTTCCGCACCAGCTACGGACAAAACGTCCTCAAACACTCCCTCGAGGTCTGCCACTTAGCCGGCATGATGGCGGCAGAAATCGGGGCGGACGTAAAACTGGCTAAGCGGGCCGGGCTGCTCCACGACATCGGCAAAGCTCTGGACCACGAGATGGAAGGTCCCCATGTCACCATCGGCGCCGACACCGCGAAAAAGTACCGGGAAAATGCCGCGGTTATCCACGCCATCGCCGCCCACCACGGGGACATCGAACCAGAAACCGTAGAGGCCGTCCTTGTCCAAGCTGCTGACGCCATATCCGCCGCCCGGCCAGGCGCCCGGCGGGAGACCCTGGAAAACTACATCAAGCGCCTGGAGAAGCTGGAAGAAATCGCCGATTCCTTCCAGGGAGTGGATAAATCCTACGCCATTCAGGCAGGCCGAGAAATCCGGATTATCGTTCGGCCCGACCGGGTAGACGATGTGATCGCCAGCCAAATGGCCCGGGATATTGTCAAGCGAATAGAGGGGGAAATGGAATACCCCGGACAAATAAAAGTGACGGTGATCCGGGAAGTCCGGGCCGTCGAGTACGCAAGGTAGAACCCTCGAGGTTTTACCTTTTTTCCTAAAGGGGGGATTCTCAAGTGAAAGCGCTCTTTATCGGGGATGTGGTGGGACGCAGCGGGCGAAACGCCGTAGCTGCCATGCTGCCCGTCCTGGCCCGGGAACATTCCTGGGACCTCTGCATCGCCAACGGGGAAAACGCCGCCGGGGGCCGAGGCCTTACTCCGGCCTGCGCCCAGGAACTGCTGGCGGCAGGAGTCGATGTCATCACCATGGGCAATCACACCTGGGACAATAAAGAGATCCTGGCCTTTATCGACGAGGCCTCCTACCTGGTCCGTCCCGCCAATTATCCGGCGCCGGTCCCCGGACAGGGCTACACCATTGTGGAAAAGGGCGGCACCCGGACGGCGGTGATCAACCTATCCGGCCAGGTCTTTATGGAGCCTGCCCTGGACTGCCCTTTTGCCAAGGCCGATACTCTCCTGGCCCAGCTTGGGGACTGCGACTACACCATAATCGACTTTCACGGCGAGGCCACAGCGGAAAAAGTGGGCTTGGCCCGCTACCTGGACGGCCGGGCCAGCGCCGTGGTCGGCACCCACACCCACATTCAAACGGCCGATGAACAGGTTCTGCCCCGGGGAACGCTGTACATAACCGATGTGGGTGCCACCGGGGCAATCTGCTCTGTGCTGGGCATGGAGGTGGACCCGGTGATAAAACGGCTGACTACGAAAATACCCCAGCGCTTTCCTGCCGCCCGGGGCCCAGCCCGGCTCTGTGCCGTCCTCCTGGATTTTAGCGCCGGGCGCATCTTGCGCCTAGCCCTGGACCAGGATTAGGCAAGGGAGCTAAAAAGAAGGTATTTTTTCCCCGGTGGCGAATATATCAATGGTAGAACTCTATTTAGACATGAGGGGGTTTAGTTCTTGGACGTTCTGAAAGTGTCAGCAAAATCAAATCCCAATTCCGTAGCCGGTGCTCTGGCAGGTGTCCTCCGGGAAAGGGGCGGGGCAGAAATGCAGGCCATAGGCGCCGGGGCACTTAACCAAGCGGTCAAAGCGGTCGCAATTGCACGAGGATTTGTCGCTCCCAGTGGTGTTGACCTAATCTGCATCCCCGCCTTTACAGACATCATCATCGATGGCGAAGAGAGGACCGCCATAAAACTCATCGTCGAACCTCGCTAGCAATAATATTATTTTTAAACCTGTTTAGAATATAAACAGGTTTTCTTCTGTAAAGGGGGAAGACAAGCCGTGTATCCTTTCGCTGATTTTCACTGTGACACCCTCTTGAAGGTGGCGGGGGGCCGGGTGGATTTTAGCCGTCTGAACAAAGCCGGCCACCTGGACCTGCCCCGCTTGCAGAGCGCTGGTTTTGTCTTTCAGTGCTTTGCCGCTTTTTTTGAGCCCGGGGCCGGCCAGGAAGCCGCCCTGCGCCAGACCCTGTTCCTCCTCAATGAAGCCCGGGAAAAAATCCTCACCCTGCCTGGGGTTCGCTGGGTAAAAAGGGGGGCAGACCTCCGGACCGAGGGGGAAAAGTCCCTCCTCGCCCTCCTGTCCATCGAGGGGGCGGATTTTCTCGGCAACGACCCCTTCCTCTTGGAATTGGTCCACAGCTTGGGCGTGCGCCTGATTACCCTGGTCTGGAACGGTCGCAACAGTCTGGGGGACGGAGTGGGGGTGGGACCCGGCGGCGGCGGTTTGACCGACCTCGGGATAAAAGCCCTTAAAATCATGGAAAACTTGGGGATAATTGCCGATGTCTCCCATCTAAACGAAAAGGGCTTTTGGCAACTAGCCGGGGCGGCCCGACGGCCCTTTGTCGCCTCCCACTCCAACGCATGGGCTCTGTGCCGGCACCCCCGCAACTTAAAAGACGAACAGATCAAGGAAATCGGACGGAACCGGGGCTTGATCGGCATGAACCTGTGCCCCTCCTTTATCGCCGAAAAGAGGAAGGACCAAAGTCTCTCGACCCTGGTCCAGCACATGAGCCACATCGCCTCCCTGGTCCCCGTCGACTGCCTCTGTCTCGGCTGCGACTTAGATGGTATCAGGCGCCTACCCCTGAAGATGAAGGATGTTCGGGACCTGGCCCCACTGCCGGGGTACATGGAAGAGGCGGGTTTTTCTGCCAAAGAGATCCGGGCCGTCTGTTCTGCCAATCTTCTCCGCTTCCTGGCGGAGAATTTGGAGTGATTTGATGACGCTCGCCGACCTGCACCTGCACTCAACAGCTTCCGACGGTTCCTTGAGCCCCGCCGCCCTCGTAGCCGGGGCAAAAAAAGCCGGACTCGAGGTCATTGCCCTCACCGACCACGACACTGTGGCCGGTCTGCCCGAAGCGAAAACCGCAGGGAAAAGCCACTCAATCCGGGTGTTGCCCGGCCTGGAATTGAGCGCCGAACTCCGGGAAGAAGTGCACATCCTGGGGTATCTCTTTGACTGCCGCCAAGAAGGTCTACTCTCCTTGCTGGCCGGGATTCGGGAAGGGCG
The DNA here is from genome assembly GCA_002397155.1 of Firmicutes bacterium UBA4975. Taxonomy (GTDB): domain Bacteria; phylum Bacillota; class Proteinivoracia; order UBA4975; family UBA4975; genus UBA4975. Next base: position 52,973 of record DGZR01000049.1, read on the forward strand.
GCAGGAGCGAATCAAGAGAATTTTCCGTCGCCTGGGCGACCTGGGCTTTGCCCTGGACTGGAAGGAAGTGACGGCAATGGCCCGTCCCGGCGGCAGTCTGGGCCGGCCCCACCTGGCCCGGCTCATGGTGGCCAAGGGCTACGCCGCCTCAATAAGCGAAGTCTTTGCCCGGTGGATAGGACCGGGAGGACCGGCCTTCGTGCCTCGGGAGAAACTGCACCCAGCCCAGGCCATCAAAGCGATCCAGGACGCCGGAGGTTTGGCTTTCGTCGCCCACCCCGGCCTGCTCCAGGGAAAAGACACCCTGGCTCGGGTTTTGGCCCTGGGCGCCGACGGTCTTGAAATTTACCATCCCAAGCACAGTCCGGAACAGGTCCAATTCTTCCGAAGGACGGCCGAAGAAAAGGGGCTTTTATTGTCCGGGGGCTCGGATTTTCATGGTTTTCCCGGAGAAATACTGGGAGCAGGGGCGGTGAAAGGGAACAACTTAGCCTGGCTCAATGGGACTGGTGAAAAAGGTCCAATTTAAAAAACTTTTCTCGTAAGTCGGCAGGACTTTCTTGGTTCAGGGCGAATATAGTATAGTAATGGCCTAATGGACCAGGACAAGTCCAATTTGCGGGAGATGATGACCTTGCTTCTTCAGTTGCAGCGGAAAACTGGAATTCCCCTCTACATTCAAGTCCAGGACCTGATCCGGCACTTGATCAAGAACAGGGTCTGGCAGGCCGGGGATAAAATACCCACTGAAAGGAACCTGGCCGAACAACTGCAAGTCAGCCGCAATACCGTGAGTATGGCCTTTCGCGACCTGGAACAAGAAGGAGTGCTCGTCTGTCACCAGGGGCGGGGGACTTTTGTAGCAGAATCCGACAACGTCGTGCGCCTGGAGGGCCGCAAGGAGCGGCTCTATAAGATCATAGACATTGCCATTGAAGAAGCGGTCAGTCTCGGCTTCAGCATTGGCGATTTTATTGCCCTCACCCAGGTAAGGGCCCGGGAAAAGCGGGAGATCCTTTCCCAAGTCGACATTGTCCTCATCGAGTGCAACCGGGAGCAGGTAGAGTACTTTGCCAAGGAATTAGCTCACAGCGTGGGGGTGATCATCAACCCGATCCTCTTGGGAGACTTGGAGACAAACCCCAAGAAATACTTGGACATCATTCGCAAAGCAGATATCGTCATCACTACCCTCTTTCACCTGCAGACTGTGCGGGAGATAGTGGGGGAAGTGGGCCCGGAGATAATCTCCATCGCCCTCAGTCCCCTGTTGGATTCCATCGTCCACATCGCCCGGATTCCCAACCGGGCCCAGGTGGGCGTCTTCTGCCTTTCGAACAGCTTTGCCGAAAAGATGATTGCCTCCCTGCGGGGGGCCGGTATCGATCACCTGAGCTACAGTACGTACCTGGGGCCGGTGGAAAAGGAGGTTTTGCTAAAGCAGATTGCCGGGGTCGATTACATCATCGCCTCCCCCGGCCGCAAACAGGAACTGATGAACCATACCGACAAAGAAGTAATCGAATTCATCTACTCACCGGACCAAGCCTCAATCAACTTGCTGAGGGCCTCCTTGATGGAGCTCAAGAACAAGAACCAAAAAAAATGGGAGTGAGAGTATGGCTGGCAAATTTCAGGTGGACATCCTGCCCAAGTATTGCAAGGGATGCGGAATCTGTATCAGCGTTTGCCCCAAAGAGGTGCTGGTGGCCGGCAAGGATGGTAAAGTGACCGCCGCCTATCCCGACCAGTGCATTGGCTGCATGAACTGCGAATACCACTGCCCGGACTTTGCAATCACCGTAACAGGAGGTGGAAAAAGTGGCAAGTAAAAAACTAGTACAAGGGAACGAAGCCTGTGTCGAAGGCGCTCTCAAAGCCGGGGCCAGGTTTTTCGCCGGCTACCCCATCACCCCTTCAACAGAAATTGCCGAACTGATGGCGGAAAAGCTGCCCCTGATCGGGGGCGTCTTCATGCAGATGGAAGACGAAATCGCCAGCATGGCCGCCATTATCGGGGCCTCAATCGCCGGGACCAAGGCCATGACCGCCACCAGCGGCCCGGGATTTTCCCTCATGCAGGAAAACATCGGCTTTGCCGCCATGACAGAGGTGCCCGTCGTAGTGGTCAATGTCACCCGGGGCGGTCCCAGTACCGGTACTCCCACCTCTCCCAGCCAGGGCGACTTCATGCAAGCCCGCTGGGGCTGCCACGGCGATCATCCCGTCATCGTCCTGGCCCCCAGCAGTGTCCAAGAAGTGTATGACCTGACCATCAGGGCTTTTAACCTGGCGGAAACCTACATGGTGCCGGTGATTCTCCTCTTTGACGAAGTCGTCGGCCACTTGCGGGAGGGGGTCGCTCTGGAGGGTGGCCAGGAAATCGTCACCCGGGCTTTTCCCACGGTGCCGCCAACAGAATACCGGCCCTACGCCACCGACGACAGCCTCATTCCCAAACTGGCCCCCTTCGGCCGGGGTTACCGCTACCACATGTCGGGCCTGAGCCACGATGAAACGGGTTTCCCCACGGGCAAGCCCCAAGTAATAGAAGAGCTCCTGGTCCGCCTCAACGACAAAATTGAAAAAAACCGCCGGGATATCATAACGTACAAAGCCGACGGCCTGGAGGACGCCAAGGCCATTTTTGTCGCCTATGGCTCCCCCGCCCGTTCCGCCCAGCAGGTGCAAAAGCAGGCCCGGGCCAGGGGCGAAAAAGTTGGCCTCATCCAGCTCCAGACCTTGTGGCCCTTTCCCCATGAATTCTTGACCGAGGTCTTTACCGGGACCGGGGCCGCCTGCATCGTGCCGGAGTTGAGCCTGGGCCAACTGGCTGATGAAATATCCAAGTCGGTGCCCCGGGAACGCATTACCCGGGTCAACCGCAACGACGGCTCCTTGATCACTCCTGCTCAGTTGGAAGAGGTTTTAAAGGGGGTTTTGCGATGAACTACAAGGATATGCTGCGGCAAAAGACCATGCCCCACATCTGGTGCCCGGGCTGTGGCCACGGTATCGTCCTGGCGGCCTTTTTGCGGGCCCTGGCAAAGATGAGCCTCGATCCCGACAAAGTCGCCGTCATCTCGGGCATTGGCTGCTCCTCCCGGGCTTCGGGCTACCTGGATTTCAACACCCTCCACACCACCCACGGCCGGGCGATCCCCTTCGCCAGCGGCATCAAGATGGCCAATCCCGAACTAAAAGTAATCGTCCTTACCGGGGATGGGGACAGCGCCGCCATCGGCGGCAACCACCTCATTCACGCCGCCCGCCGCAACATCGACCTGACAGTGATTGTCTTCAACAACAACATCTACGGCATGACCAGCGGCCAGTACTCGCCTTTAACCCCCCACCTCAAGCTGGCCACCACGGCGCCCTACGGCAACTTTGACTATCCCTTTGACTTGGTCAACCTGGCCAAGGGGGCGGGAGCCACTTTTGTCGCTAGGGGAGCGGCGGTCCAACCCCGCCACCTAGAAAAAATCATCGGCCAAGGCCTGGACCACGACGGCTTCAGCCTCATCGAAGCGATAAGCCAGTGCCCGACTTACTACGGCCGCCGGAATAAAATGGGCAC
>DGZR01000049.1:56792-59826 GCA_002397155.1 Firmicutes bacterium UBA4975
AAGATTCCCCTGGGGGTCTTTGTCCAGGAAGAGCGTCCGGAATTCGGGGCAAACTACTTTCAATTTGCAAAAAGGGTAGCGGAGGGAAAAAGCAGTGAATAAAGACTGGGAACTGATCATCAGCGGCTCCGGCGGCCAGGGAGCCATTTTGGCCGGCATCATCCTGGCCGAAGCGGCCCTGGCTGAGGGGTTCAACGTCATCCAGACCCAAAGCTACGGCCCCGAAGCCCGGGGGGGAGCCAGCCGCTCAGAAGTGCTGATTTCCCACGGGGAACTGGCTTACCCCAAAGTACAGAACTGCAATTTTCTGGTGGCCATGACCCAAGAATCCCTGAATAAGTATGGGGGTCTCCTAGGGGAAGGGGGAACGCTGCTCACCGACCGAGATATCGATACTTCCGCCCTTCGGGAGAACACCAAAATCGTCAGCGCCCCGATTTTCGCCACAGTAGAAAAACTAGAGCGGCCAATGGTGGCCAACGTCCTGGTCTTGGGTATCCTCAATACCGTGGCGGGAATTGTCCAGCCCCGGCACCTGGAAGAGGCGATCCGGGCGCGGGTGCCCGCCAGCACTGTCGCCGTCAACATGAAAGCCCTGGAGGAAGGTATCCGCCTGGGTCGGGAACTGGCTTAAGGCCAAAGAGGAAAAAGATAAGGAGAGGATTATAATGTCAGAAAATCTAAATATGTTTAGGGCGGCCCAGCTTCAGATTAAGGAGGCCTGTGACAAACTAAAGTGCAAACCGGCGGTCTACGAGATCCTCAAACAACCGGCCCGCGTGCTGGAAGTGTCTTTTCCCGTCAAAATGGACGACGGCTCAATCAAGATCTTCACGGGCTACCGTTCCCAGCACAATGACGCCCTGGGCCCGGCCAAGGGCGGCCTTAGGTTCAGCACTTCCCTTTCCTTGGACGAAACCAAGGCCCTCTCCATGTGGATGACCTTTAAGGGCGCCATCGTCGGCCTTCCCTACGGGGGTGGCAAGGGCGGGGTAGCCTGCAACCCCCGGGAATTGTCCCTGCAAGAAAAAGAAGCGGTGACCCGGGGCTACATCAGGGCAATCGCTCCGATCATCGGGCCGCAAATGGACATCCCCGCCCCGGACGTGGCCACCAACCCCCAGATCATGGGCTGGGTGATGGACGAGTACAGCCGCCTCCAGGGATTTAACAATTTTGGCGTCGTCACGGGCAAACCCCTGAGCATCGGCGGTTCCTTGGGCCGTACCCAGGCTACCGCCATGGGCTGCTGCCTGGTAATCCGGGAAGCCTGCCGCAAGCTGGGCATTGCCTTTGGGGGCGCTCGGGTTGCGGTTCAGGGGTTCGGCAACGCCGGGGCCAACTTGACCACAATCCTCCACGATATGGGAGCGAAAATCGTCGCCGTTTCGGACATCAAGGGGGGAATTTACCGGGCAGAGGGCATCGATCCCTACACCCTGGTCAAGGAAGACGACCGCTTAATGCAGAAGAGCGAAAAGGGTATAATAGAGTATCCCGGCGCTCAGGCCATCAGCAATAAAGAACTCCTGGCCCTGGACTGCGACATCCTCATCCCCGCTGCCGTGGAAAACCAGATCACCGGAGAAAATGCCGGCCAAGTCCGGGCCAAAATCCTGGCCGAAGCGGCTAACGGTCCCACCACCCCGGAAGGCAATGAAATTCTCAAGACCATGGACATCTTTATCCTGCCCGACGTCCTGGCCAGCGCCGGCGGCGTTACAGTCTCCTACTTTGAATGGGTGCAGAACCTGCAGAGCTATTACTGGACCAAGGAAGAGGTGCAGCAACGCCTGGAACAAAAGATGATCCAAGCCTTTGAAAACGTCTGCGGGGTGAGCGAGGAGTACGGAGTCGACATGCGCTCCGCCGCCTACATGCTGGGAATTAAGCACTTGGCCGAAGCCATGGAGGCCAGGGGCTGGCTGGGTTAGAGCAAGGGCCGGTATTTTTTAGAAGGAGGTGGCTTTTTTAAGGTGCAAGACAAAAAAGACAGACTCGCTCGCTGGCAGCAGGCCCTAGATAAGGCAAAAGGGCGTTTTCCCGAACGGCGGCCAAGTTTTAGCAACAGCTCCGGCATACCCCTGGGCACTGTCTACACTTCCCTGGACCTGCCGGAAGAAAAAGACCTGGCCCTCCCGGGAGAATATCCCTTTACCCGGGGGGTGCAGCGCAACATGTACCGGGGTCGGCTCTGGACTATGCGCCAGTACGCCGGCTTTGCCAGCGCCGCAGAATCCAACCGACGCTACCAGTACCTGCTTTCTCAGGGGCAGACGGGCTTGAGCGTAGCTTTTGACCTGCTCACCCAGATCGGCCTGGATTCCGATCATCCCCTGTCCGAAGGAGAAGTGGGTAAAGTAGGAGTGGCCATCGATTCCCTGGCCGACATGGAAACCCTGTTTTCCGGCATTCCCCTGGACAAAGTGAGCACCTCCATGACGATCAACGCCCCGGCCATTGTCCTCCTGGCCATGTACCTGGTGGTGGCGGAAAAACAGGGGATAGACTGGGCAAAACTCCAGGGGACGATCCAAAACGACATCCTCAAGGAGTACGTGGCCCGGGGGACCTACATCTTTCCCCCTGAGCCCTCTCTAAAAATCATCACCGACATCTTCGCCTTTTGCGCCGAAAAGGTTCCCAACTGGAACACCATCAGCATCAGCGGCTACCACATCAGAGAAGCCGGAGCTACGGCGGTGCAAGAGCTGGCCTTTACTCTGGCCAATGCGATCTGCTATGTCAGCACGGCGGTGGCGGCCGGCCTCAAAGTCGACGATTTTGCCCCCCGGCTATCCTTTTTCTTTAACGCCCATTCCAACCTCTTTGAAGAAGTGGCCAAGTTTCGGGCGGCTCGCAAACTTTGGGCCCAGATCATGAGGGAGCGCTTCGGCGCCCGGGAACCCAAGTCCCTGCTCCTGCGCTTTCACACCCAGACCGCCGGTTCGACCCTCACCGCCCAGCAACCGGACAACAACGTGGTCCGGGTCGCCCTTCAGGCCCTAGCCGCCGTCTTGGGCGGCACTCAGTC
>DGZR01000049.1:60066-69128 GCA_002397155.1 Firmicutes bacterium UBA4975
GGATAGCTCTACGGACCCAGCAGATAATCGCCCATGAAACCGGGGCCGCCGACGTAGTGGACCCCCTGGGGGGCAGCTACTACATCGAGAGCCTGACTGAGGAGATTGAAGGGCGAGTGCGAGAGATCCTGGCCAAAATCGACGAATTAGGAGGGGCGGTAGCCGCCATCAATTCGGGCTTCATCCAGCGCCAGATACAGGACAGCGCCTACCAGTGGCAGTTGGCGGTGGAGAAAAAAGACCAGGTTATCGTCGGGGTAAACCAATTTACCATCGAAAAGGAAGCCCAGCCCGAGCTGCTGCGGGTCGACCCCGCCGTGGGGCAAGAACAGACCCGTCGGTTAAAAGAAATGCAAAATAAACGGGACACCTCGGCGGTGGACAGGGCGCTGGCCGCCGTTTCCCTGGCCGCAAAAGCAGGGGAAAACATCTTCCCCGCCGTTCTGGATGCCGTCAGGGCTTATGCCACCCTGGGCGAAATCTGCGGCGTTCTCCGCCAGGTCTACGGCGAATACCTGGCAAAAGACTTAGTCTAAAGGAGGCGATTCTCATGGCGCCAATTAGAGTTCTAATTGCCAAACCCGGCCTGGACGGCCATGACCGGGGCGCAAAAGTCGTGGCCAGGGCCCTGCGGGACGCCGGCATGGAAGTGGTCTACACCGGCCTGCGCCAGTCCCCGGAGCAGATAGTCCAGGCAGCCATTCAGGAAGACGTGGACATAATCGGCCTAAGCTGTCTTTCCGGCGCCCACAACTCACTGTTTCCCCGGGTAGTAGAGCTGCTTAGAGAAAAAGGGGCGGAGGATATCCCTGTCTTTGGCGGCGGCGTCATTCCCGAGGCGGACATACCCGGCCTTAGGGAGGCCGGTATAGCAGCCGTGTTTACCCCGGGGGCCTCCCTCGAGGAAATCGCCGCCTTTGTCCGGGAAAAAGTGCGTCGGGATAATGCCTAGTTCCTGGCAAAGACAACTGGCCAAGGAGATATCCCAAATCGAGAACATGGCGCCCGCCGCCTTGGCGGCGGCCGCCAGCCTGCCCTTGGACCGGGAAAGGGTTCAGGTCATCGGGATTACCGGGCCGCCGGGGGGCGGGAAGAGCACTTTATGCAACCAGCTCCTCCAAAAGCTGGGAGAGAAAGCACGGGTAGCCGCCCTCTTGGTGGACCCTTCCAGTCCTTATTCCGGCGGCGCCATCCTGGGTGACCGCATCCGCATGCAGTCCCTGGTCTCCAACCCCAACATCTACATTCGCTCCTTGAGCAATCGCGGTAATCCCGGCGGCGTGGGCAGTTCGTTGGTCAGCATCCTCAGAGCGGTTATGGCTTGGGACTTTTCCCACATCATCATCGAGACTGTGGGCGCCGGCCAGTCAGAAGTGAAAATCGCCTCCATCGCCGACACCGTCCTGGTGGTCTCGGTGCCCAACTTGGGCGATGATATCCAGGCCGTAAAATCGGGGATCCTGGAGATCGCCGACATCTTCGTCATCAACAAGGCGGACTTGCCGGGGGCAGATTCTCTGTACACCGCCCTCCGGGAATCCGCCCAGAGGGCAGTCGAGGGCTGGACCGCCCCTTTGTGCCAGACGGTCGCTCACCAGGGCATCGGCATTGACGCCCTCATCGAAGAAATTGAAAGACACCGGCAGTGGCTCCTGGATTCGGACCGCTTACTGCAAAAGCGCAGAAACGCCGCCAAATTCGAGGTGGCCGAACTCAGCCGGGTCCTCCTGGAAAAGCACCTGGAAAAATTGCCGACAGCGGCGCTGGCCGGTTACCTCAGCCACCGGGGCGGCAATCTGCTCAAAAAATTGGACGCGGCCTACGCCGAAATTCTAAACTCACTGGAGGAGGTCTAGCCTCTTGTTTAAAAAAATCGACCACTTGGGCATTGCCGTCGAAGATCTGCAGGCGGCAGTACGGCTGTTTCAAGATGTCTTGGGCCTGGAATTTGCCGGAGAGGAGACCGTCGCCGAACAGCGGGTAAAAACAGCCTTTTTCCCCGTCGGCGAAAGTTCTCTCGAACTGCTGGAACCCACCGACCCTGAAAGTCCCATCGCCAAGTTTCTTGCCAAACGGGGCCCCGGCATCCACCACATCGCCCTGGGGGTGGAGGACGTGGCCCAGGCCATCGAAGAACTCAAGGCCAAGGGCGTCCGCCTCATCGACGAAACCCCCCGCCTGGGCGCTCACGGGGCCAAGATCGCCTTTGTTCATCCCAAGTCCACCCCCGGTCTTCTCATCGAACTGTGCCAAAGGGACCAGGAGGATTAAAGATGAAAGACTGGCAAGAACTGCGGCACGAACTGGCGGAAAAGAGGAAAAAGATCGAGGAGGGGGGCGGGGCAAAAGCCCGGGAAAAACAGGTGGCCCAGGGCAAAAACACAGCCCGGCACCGCCTGGAACTCTTGCTCGATCCGGGCTCCTTTATAGAATTGAACACCTTTGTCAAGCACCGTTCCACCGACTTAGGCATGGCGGAAAAAGAGACTCCGGGAGAAGGGGTAATCACGGGCTACGGAACCATCGGGGGACGCCTGGTCTATGTCTTCGCCCAGGACTTCACCGTGGCCGGCGGCAGCCTGGGAGAAATGCATGCCCGCAAAATCTGCAGTTGCATGGACCTGGCCGCCAAGACCGGCGCGCCATTGATCGGCCTCAATGACTCCGGCGGCGCCCGGATTCAGGAGGGGATCGATGCCCTCCACGGCTACGGGGAGATCTTTCGCCGCAACACCCTAAACTCGGGGGTCCTGCCCCAGATTTCAGTAATCCTCGGGCCCTGCGCCGGAGGGGCGGTGTACTCCCCGGCCATCACCGACTTCATTTTTATGACCCGGGACACCAGTCAAATGTTCATCACCGGACCCCAGGTCATCAAGGCGGTCACCGGCGAGAGCATCAGTCCCGAAGCCTTGGGCGGGGGTACCGCTCACAACTCAATCAGCGGCGTCGCCCATTTTATCGCTCGGGATGAAGAAGACTGCCTGAACCAGGTGCGGCGTCTGGTCGGCTACCTGCCCGCCAACAACTTGGAAAAAGCGCCGATGACCCAGGCCGCCCCCCCCCAACCGGCCGACTTTAGCCGGTTAGTGCCGGCCAACCCAAACCAGGCCTACGACATTCGTGACCTCATCACAGCGGTTGTCGACGGGGATTCTTTTCTGGAAGTCCAGGCCCTGTTCGCCCCCAATGCGGTGGTGGGTTTTGCCCGGCTCCAAGGGCGGTCGGTGGGCCTGATCGCCAACCAGCCCAACCACCTGGCGGGCTGCCTGGACATAAACGCTTCGGACAAAATCGCCCGCTTCCTGCGCTTCTGCGACAGCTTCAACCTGCCTGTCGTCACCTTTGTCGATGTACCGGGCTACCTGCCCGGCGTCCAACAAGAACACAGCGGCATCATCCGCCATGGGGCGAAGATTCTCTTTGCCTATTCCGAAGCCAGCGTGCCCATGGTCACCGTAATCCTGCGCAAAGCTTACGGAGGGGCCTACGTCGCCCTGGGCAGCAAGTCCCTGGGCGCCGACATAGTCCTGGCCTGGCCCACCGCCGAAGTGGCGGTAATGGGGCCGGAAGGAGCGGTCAACATCATCTTCCGCCATGACCTGGCCCAGGCTTCCGATCCGGACAGCCGCCGGCAAGAGCTCGTCCAAGAATACCGGGATAATTTCGCCAACCCCTATGTGGCGGCGGGCCGGGGCCTGGTCGATGAAGTGATCGAACCCGAAGACACCCGGGCCCACCTCATCAATGCCCTGACCATCCTGGCTGGCAAAAAAGAAAAAAAGCCGGCGAAAAAGCACGGCAACATCCCCCTGTAGGAGGGCAAGGACATGGAATTAGGACTGGGCCTGCAGATAACCCTGATCGGGATGGTGACGGTTTTCGCCACCCTTTACTTGCTGGCAGAGGTAATAAAGCTACCCCAGATATTTTTCCGGGTAAAAGATAAAAATCCCGAAGGTAAAGGCGAGGTTCCCGCCAAAGAAGCGGGAATTCCTCCCCACCACCTGGCAGCGATTGCCGGAGTAGTGGCCTCCCTGGCAAAACCCCGGCGGATTCAGACCATTAGAATTCAGGCTAACGAAAATTGGGAGCAGAGCAGGTACACTGAAATCACTTCCCCTTAACAGGAGGCTAATATGAAAACATTTAGGATCACTGTCGAAGGCAAAGAATACCAAGTTCAGGTTGAAGAAGTACAGGAGGGAACAACCCAGTCGGCCCCAACCCCCGTTCCCGTCCCTGCCGCCAGCCCAGCCCCCGCCCCGGCCGCTCCCGCCTCCAGGCCAGATGCCCAGCCTGTCGGTTCCGGCGCCCTGACGGCGCCAATGCCCGGCACTGTGCTGAAGATCCTGGTGGTAGAAGGGGAAAAGGTGGAATACGGACAAACCCTGCTGGTGCTTGAAGCGATGAAGATGGAAAACGGCATCAACGCTAACGCTGCGGGAGTGGTGGCCGACATCCAGGTCAGCCCCGGCCAAAGCGTGGACACGGGCCAGCTATTGCTGACCATTAAATAGAGGACTGCCATGATTATCGCCAAACTAGCCCAATTTTGGCAGAGCACCGGCTTTTATCTCGCCACCCCCGGCCAAGTCTTAATGATTGTAGTCTCCCTGTTTCTCATCTACTTGGCCATCGTGAAAAAGTACGAACCCTTGCTCCTGCTGCCCATCAGCTTTGGCATGCTCCTGGCCAACATCCCCGGGGCCAACCTCATGGCCGGTCCCCTGGGGGACCAGCCCGGCGGCCTGCTCTACTATCTCTACCTGGGGGTAAAAAACGGCATTTATCCTCCCCTGATCTTTCTGGGGGTGGGGGCTTTCACTGACTTCGGACCCTTGATTGCCAACCCCAAGACCCTGCTCTTGGGTGCCGCCGCCCAATTCGGCATTTTCCTCACCTTTATCGGGGCCATTCTCCTGGGTTTTCCCATCCTCCAGGCCGCCGCCATCGGCATCATCGGCGGGGCCGACGGCCCCACCGCCATTTACTTGACCACTAAGCTGGCCCCGGAACTGCTGGGCCCCATCGCCATTGCCGCCTATTCCTACATGGCCCTGGTCCCCATAATCCAGCCCCCGATAATGCGGGCCCTCACGACGAAAAAAGAGCGCCAGGTCGTCATGGCCCAATTGCGGCCGGTGAGGAAGACTGAGAGAATCCTCTTCCCCATCATCGTCACTATTTTGACGGGACTCTTGCTCCCTTCCGCCGTTCCCCTCATCGGCATGCTCATGCTGGGCAACCTCTTCCGGGAGTCCGGCGTCGTCGAAAGGCTATCCAAAGCCGCTCAAAATGAACTGAACAACATCATCGTCATCTTTTTGGGGACGACGGTGGGCGCCACCGCCTCCGCCGAAGTATTCCTCCGGCTGGAGACCCTCAAGATCATCCTCTTAGGCCTCATCGCCTTTTCCATCGGCACCGCCACCGGCGTCCTCTTCGGCAAACTCATGTACTGGCTGAGCGGAGGTAAAGTCAATCCCCTCATCGGCTCCGCCGGCGTCTCCGCCGTGCCCATGGCCGCCCGAGTCTCCCAGCAAGTGGGCTTGGAAGAGAACCCGACCAACTACCTGCTCATGCACGCCATGGGTCCCAATGTGGCCGGGGTAATCGGCTCGGCTATCGCCGCCGGGGTGCTCCTTTCCCTCCTGGGCTGATTGGAGGCTGAAGGTTGTAGGTTTTCCAAGGGTAGTGGAGGTTAGAGGGTCTTTCAAAGGTAGGAGACGTTTGTATGGTTTTTCAAAGGTAGGAGACGCTTGTATAGTTTTTTCAAAGGTAGGGGAGGGGTCACCCCTCCCGTCTGGTAAGCCCTCCCGCCTGGCAAAACGGGCCAATGAAGGGACGCTTGTATGTTTTTTCAAAGGTAGGGGACGTTTGTATGGTCTTTTCAAAGGTAGGGGAGGGGGCACCCCTCCCGTCTGGCAAGATGGGCCAATGAAGCGGGAGAACCGTCCCCACTTTGCCAAATTTAATCGAGAGGAAGTGCACGCTCTTGTTCAAGATTCCGGTGGGGGTGTCTAACCGGCACGTCCACCTTAGCCAAAAGGACCTAGACGCTCTTTTTGGCCCCGGCGCTGTCTTGACCAAGTTCAAGGACTTGGGCCAGCCGGGCCAGTATGCCGCCGAGGAAAAGGTAAACCTGGTGGGGCCCAAGGGCACAATCCCTGGGGTCCGGGTCTTGGGACCGGTGCGAGGTCAGACCCAGGTTGAAATTTCCCGCACCGATTCATTCTTTCTGGGCCTTAAGCCCCCTCTCAGGGATTCGGGCAATTTAAAGGGCTCAGAAAGTCTGACCCTGCAGGGGCCGGCAGGAAGCGTCCAGTTGGAAGAGGGGGTAATCTTTGCCCAGCGGCACATCCACCTGCCCCCGCAACTGGCGGAGGAACAGGGCTTAGCCGACGGGCAGTTAGTGTCGGTGAGTTGCGCGGGTCCCAGGGCTTTGACCTTCGACCGGGTTTTGGTCCGGGTCAGCCCCCAATACAAGCTCGAATTCCATGTCGATGTGGACGAGGCCAACGCCGCTCTCCTGAATAACGGAGACGAAGTCGCCTTGCCCTAATTGACCGGGTAATCATAAAAAGACACTTTTCTCGTGTCTTTTTCCCTTAAGCCGCGTCATTTCGACAAAGGGGAGAGGACAACTCGCAGCTAATGATCCTCCAGCCGCTATCGCTGTCATCTCCCCGTTCATAGGGTAACCAGCGAGCAGGCCGGCCAAACAAACAAATTTTGCATGCCGGGGAGGTAAAAGATTTGTGTACCCAGTCAGCCAAGTAGAAGTAGAAGACGCCTTGAATCACCTGGAAGAGTACTGCTTAGTGGACGTGCGGACTCCGGGTGAATTTCAAGGGGGCTCAATTCCCGGCAGCATAAACCTACCCCTTTTTGACGAGAACGAGCGAAAGAGAATAGGCTTGGCTTATGCCCGGAATCAGCGGGCGGCTAAGTTTCTCGCCCTGGACATCGCCGCCCCAAAAATGGCCCTGTTCGTCCGTCGCCTTGCCCGCTTTAGCGGAGGAAAACCCCTGCTCATCCTGTGCTGGCGGGGAGGCATGCGCAGCCAGGCCACGGTGCAGTTTTTGACGATGGCCGGGCTGGAAGGGGCCCAGCTCCGCGGAGGCTACCATCAATACCGCCGCCTAGTTTACCGCCAACTCCTGGACTATGAGCTGGACTGCCCAGTAATCGTCCTCAAGGGCATGAGCGGCACCGGCAAGACGGAAATCCTTCGCCGCCTGGCTGTAAAGGGCTACCCCGCCCTGGATTTAGAGGGTCTGGCCGGGCACCAGGGTTCCAGTTTTGGCGGCGGCCGGGGCCAGCCCCGCAGCCAAAAGGACTTTGATTCACTGCTCCTGGCCGCACTTCGGGCCCTGGGCGCTCCCCCCTGCTTGATTGTGGAAGGGGAGAGCAGGCGAATCGGCAAGATTTGCCTGCCGGATTTTTTGTTTAGAGCCATGGTGAGAGCGCCGGTGATCGAAGTGGGAGGGAGCGTGGAAAAGCGGGTGGCCCGCATCCTCAAAGACTATGGCCCCCGGGACTGCCAGGAGCGGATAGAAACTTACCTGGCTCTTTACCACTTAAAAGGGGTGCTATCTGCCAGGCTCTACGCCCAATTAAAGGGCCTATTGGACTCTGAGTGCTATTCGGAATTCGTCGCCCTCATCCTCACCCGCCACTATGACCGGCTCTACGAACACCGGCTGCCGGGTAAGGGGGTGCTGGCCCGGGTGAACTCCGATGATTGCCCCGCCGCGGTGGCGGCGGTTGAAAATGCCCTGACAGACTTTTTCCCCCCCAGTTCTTAGGAAAAAATCTGGCCAAAAAGGCAAAAAGCTTTACAATTTGGCCAGGATGGGGTAGCATGGGTAAGTAGTTACCTTTTTCACAAGGAGTGGCTAAGGGAAGGGCCGCCCCTCGGTGACTAATTGACTGTGACACACCTACCTTCCCATAATCCCCCTCCGTTTTGCGGAGGGGGATTCCTTATTATTTTTTGCGCTTCAGGGTCCTATCGGGTAAAATATGTCTATAAGGAGAAGGCGGGAAAGGAGGCGGCAAGTGGCGGATAAATCTAGGACACCAAAGACTTTTTTTGTTCTGACTTATGGCTGTCAGATGAATCAACGGGACAGCGAGACAATAGGGGGAATATTGCTGAGCCGGGGGATGACCGAAGCGCCGGACTTGGCTTCGGCCGACCTAGTAATGGTCAATACCTGCACCGTCCGGGACAAAGCGGAACAAAAAGTATACGGCCTCTTGGGCCGGTTCCGCCAACTCAAAGAAGAAAAGCCCGACTTGGTCCTGGGCATCTGCGGCTGCATGCCCCAGCAACAAGATGTGGCTCGCCACATCAAAGCCCGTTATCCCTTTATGGACCTGATCATCGGCACCCATAACCTGAATACCCTGGGCACCTACCTGGACCAAGTCCTCCAGGAACGGCAGCAGGTTTTGGCCTTGTGGGATGAGCGAGCCCTGGATGAATTAGACCTGCCTGCCCGGCGCTCGGGGGGGCACAAGGCCTTCGTCAACATCAACTGGGGCTGCAACAACTTTTGCACATACTGTATCGTTCCCTATGTCCGGGGCCGAGAAAAGAGCCGCCCGCCGGAGGCCATCAGCGCCGAAGTAAAAAGCCTGGCCGCCGAGGGCTATAAAGAAATTACCCTTTTGGGGCAAAACGTCAACAGCTACGGCAAGGACCTGCCGGGGCGGCCGGACTTTGTCAGCCTGCTTTACCGCTTGAGCGCCCTGCCCGGAATAGAGAGGATCCGCTTTATGACCTCCCATCCCCGGGATGCGGGGGATCGCCTGGTTCAGGCCTTTGCCGAACTGCCCAAGCTGTGCAGGCACTTGCACTTGCCCCTCCAAGCGGGCAGCGACCCCATTCTGGCGAAAATGAACCGGGGCTATACCACCCAGCACTACTTGGCGATTGTCGATAGATTTCGCCAAGGGGTGCCTGACCTGGCCCTGACCACCGACCTCATCGTCGGTTTTCCCGGCGAGACTGAAGAGGACTTTTTGGCCACCCTGGCCCTGGTCCGCCAGGT
>DGZR01000049.1:69393-80669 GCA_002397155.1 Firmicutes bacterium UBA4975
GAAGGGGCCGTGCTGAAGGAAAGGCTCCAGCGCCTGATAATTCTGCAAAACAAGATCAGTCTGGAACTAAACCAAGAACTGCTGGGCCGGGTTTTGCCGGTATTGGTCGAAGAGGGGGCGGAGGGTAAGTACAAAGGCCGCACTGCGACCAATAAGCTGGTCTTTTTCCCCAGCGCCATAGACCGGCGGGGCCAGATTGTCGCGGTCAAGATAACCCAGGCAAAAACCTGGAGCCTGAGCGGAGAAGTGGAGGCAGAAAAACAGTGAAGCTGACCCCGATGATGCAGCAGTACCGCCAGACCAAGGAGCAGCATCCCGATTGCCTCCTCATGTTCCGGGTGGGGGATTTTTTTGAACTCTTCTTTGAGGACGCGGTGACGGCAGCCCGGGAGCTGAACATAACCCTGACCAGTCGGGACAAAAAAGAGGGAGAAGAGGGCACCCCTATGGCCGGTGTGCCCCATCACGCCCTGGAAGCCTACCTGGGGAAACTGGTGAAAAAGGGCTACAATGTGGCCATCTGCGACCAGGTAGAAGACCCCCGCTTAGCTGAGGGACTGGTAAAGCGGGCGGTGGTGCGGGTCGTCACTCCGGGCACCCTCATCGAGGACAACCTCCTGGAACCCACCGAAAACAACTGGCTCCTGGCCCTGGTCCAAGAAAAAGGGGAGTGGGGCCTGGCCTTCACCGATATATCCACCGGCCAATTCCAATGCAGCCAGTTTTCCGGCAGCGCCGAGCAGGTAGAGTCGATAATCACCTCTCTAAACCCCAGGGAAATCATCTCGGACCAAGCCTTGGAGGGCAGCGGCCTGTCCCTGGCCGCCCTTCAAGCGCCGGGCCCCCCGGGGCAGGAAGAGGAACCGGATTTTTTGACAGCCAGCCCCTTGGCAGCTCGGGCAGTCTCGGTAATCCGGGCCTACTTAGACAATCGGCAGATTCTCCCGCCGGAACTCCTGGGCGGCCTTACCTGGTATGATCCAGATCATTTCTTGTACCTGGACGCCACTTCCCAGCGCAACCTGGAAGTCCTCAGTTCTTTAAGCGGCAGCGGTCCCACTCTCTTCAAAGTGGTGGACAAGACGATAACCGCCATGGGAGGGCGAATGCTGAAAAACATTCTCGTCGCTCCCCTGGCAGACAGGGCGGCCATTGAAAAGCGCCTGGACGAGGTTCAATTTTTCTTCGATAACTACCTGGTCCGGAAAAAGAGCCGGGAAGTATTGCGAGATATTTATGACCTGGAGCGGATTGTCGCCAAGATCAAGTACAAGAGCGCTAACGCCCGGGACCTGCTGGCCCTTTCCCGCTCTTTGAGCCGGGTGCCGACTGTGGCCGCCTTGGTGGCCGACAGGCCAGGGGCAGAGGATTTGGGAGATTATGCCCGCCTCTCAGCCCTCATCGAGGGGGCCATCCAGCCCGAACCCCCCGTCGCCCTGCGGGAGGGCAACCTCATCCGAACGGGGTTTTCTCCCGAACTGGATGAAATCCGCCAACTGGCGGCCAGCGGCAGCAGTTGGATCCGCCGCTACGAGGGCTCTCTGCGGGAAAAGACCGGGATAAAATCCCTAAAGATCGGGTATAACAAAATCTTTGGCTACTACATAGAGGTGACTCGCCCGCACCTGGACCTAGTGCCCCCTTGGTTCAGCCGCAAGCAAACCCTGGTCAACTGCGAACGCTTTGAGACCCCCGAGCTAAAAGAATGGGAAGGGAAAATTCTTTCCGCCAACGAGCGCAAAATCAGTCTAGAATACGAGTTATTTTGCTCCCTCAGGGATGAAGTGGAGGGGTGGGGCCCCCAGATTCAAAACACTGCCCGGGCCCTGGCTGCCCTGGACTGCTGGCAGGGCTTGGCCGAAGTGGCCGCCGAGAACAGTTACTGCCGCCCCTTCATCGATGAGAGCTCAGTTTTGGCCATCTCAGAAGGGCGCCATCCCGTGGTAGAGCGGTTCGGCCATACAGGCTTTGTCGCCAACGACTGCTTTTTGGATACCGAAAGCCGCCAGGTGATGATCCTCACCGGCCCCAATATGGCGGGCAAGTCGACCTACATGCGCCAAGTAGCCCTCATCGCCCTCCTGGCCCAGGTCGGCAGTTTTGTTCCCGCCGCCTCCGCCCGCATCGGCGTTTTAGACGCCATATACACCCGCATCGGGGCCAGCGACGACCTGGCCTCGGGGCGCAGCACATTTATGGTGGAAATGGCCGAGCTGGCCCGCATCCTGGCCCGGGCCACACCAAAAAGCCTCATCCTCCTGGACGAAGTGGGGCGGGGGACGGGAACCGCCGATGGCATCAGCATCGCCCGGGCAACTCTGGAATACCTGCACAATAAGCCCGACCTGGCCGCCAAGACCCTTTTTGCCACCCACTACCACCAGCTCACTGCCCTGGCGGCTCAACTGCCCCGGGTCTTCAACTGCTCGGTCCAGGTGTCCGAAAAAGAGGGAGAAGTGGCCTTTCTCCACAAAATCACCGCCGGGGGCAGCGATCGGAGTTACGGCATTCACGTGGCAAAACTGGCGGGGCTGCCCCAGGACCTGGTAAGCCAGGCCGAGAGCTACATTGAACAAGAAGAAGCCCCGCTCCCGGGCCCTCGGGCTGAGATCGCCGCTACCCGGGAAGAGGGGCGGTTAGCCGGAATAGGAAAACTAATCAGGGAGCTCAGCCTGGACGAGATTTCGCCCCGCCAAGCCTGGGAGGAACTGGACCGGCTGCAGCGGCTGGCAAGGGAGGCCGAACAGTGAAAATCCAAGTCCTCAGCCCTGAGACTATTTTGAAAATTGCCGCCGGGGAGGTAGTGGAAAGGCCGGCCTCGGTAGTAAAGGAACTGGTGGATAACGCCATTGACGCCGGAGCCGGAACAATTGTCATCGAGGCCTTGACCGGCGGCCTGGACAAGATCACAGTGACCGATGACGGCGAAGGCATGGGGCCTGGAGACCTTGCCTTAGCGGTTCTTTCCCACAGCACCAGCAAGATAAAAAGCGGTGTCGACCTCTTTAACGTGGCTACCATGGGCTTTCGGGGAGAGGCTCTGGCCAGCATCGGCGCCATCGCCAAGATGTCCATCCTCACCCGGCGGCGGCAAGACACGGCGGGAGCCATCCTTAGTGTTGTCGGCGGCCAGCGGGGAGAGGTAGAGGCGGCGGCCAGCCCGGTCGGCACGAAAGTGACAGTCGAAGATCTCTTTTTCAACACCCCCGCCCGGCAGAAATTCCTGGGCAAGCCCGCCACTGAATTTTCCGCCCTGGCCAACGTCGTCCACCAGCTCTTGCTGGCTTGGCCGGATATTCGTTTCAAGCTGTACCATAATGGCAAGCTCAGTCTCTCTTCTCCCGGCAGCGGCAGCCTGACCGACGCAATAGCCTCCTTGGCTGGGACAAAAATCGCCGAAAATCTCCTTCAGTGTTCTTTCCAGCAAGGGGGATATACCTTGACCGGCTTCATTGCCAGCCCGGACTTTCACCGCAGCAACCGCGCCATGCAGTATTTCAGTGTCAACGGCCGCCCGGTCAGCTTGCGCCTGGCTGGCAGCGCCCTGGAGCGGGCTTTTCACACCCTGCTCCCCAGCCAGCGCTACCCCATCGCCTTTCTTAACCTGGACGTACCCACAGACCAGGTGGACGTAAACGTCCACCCGACTAAGAGAGAAGTAAAGTTCAGCGAGGCCGGGATCATTTACGCCCTGGTCCTTAACGGCTGCCGCAGGGGACTGGAAGATTATCTTGGGGTGCCCCGGGGTTTTATCCCGGAGGTAATTCCCTACACTTCCCCGGGCTACTCCCGGCCGGAGCCAGCCAAGAGCAGCCTGACGGTCCAGGAGGGTTTTTCCTGGGCCCCGGTTGGGGAAAGAATAGGCTCTTCTTACACCATTCTCGGCCAGGTTTTTTCCACCTTTTTAGTGGCAGCCACCGCCGACGAACTGCGCCTGGTCGATCAGCATGCCGCCCAGGAAAGAGTGCTCTACGAAAAATACCTGGGCCTGCTAAAAGAGGGAAAAAAGGCCGGCCAGGTCATTATTCCCCTGGAGACTCCTCTTGACGGCCGCAGCCGCCATTTCCTTGAGGCTTGCCTGCCCCAATTGGCGGAACTGGGGTTTCGCCTTGAGTTGACTGAAGGGGGAATGGTCCTCCGGGAAGCTCCCATCCTCTTTAAAAAAACCCTCAGCGGGGCGGATGTCCTGGAAATTCTCGAAACCCTGCAGCACAGCGAGGGACCGGCCGGCGCCCTGGCCGATTACCAACAGACTGCCCTCAAACTCATGGCCTGCAAGGGTGCCATTAAGGCTAATCAGCCCCTTTCCGCCGCCGAATCCCTCCAGCTCCTCCTGGACTTGGACGCCTGCGAAAACAATCGCACCTGCCCCCATGGACGCCCGATCTGGGTGGCCTTTGACAAGAATAAGCTGGAAATAATGTTTGCCCGGAGGTAAGACCTTGATAATCACCACCGCCCGCAAGCCCAACCGAGCCCTGGAAGAATGGGCCGGTGAAATCGCCCGGACCCACAGCATTCCCTTCGTCCCCCGGGCCAACCGGAGTCTGGAATCCCTGCTAGAAGAGGACCAAGTGGTCCTGGTCGCCAGCCGGGAACGCCTCTCTTGTCATACCGCCGGCGGCGAGCTCTTCTACCATCCCAACATGGCGGCGGTCCGCCTGCACCTGCTCCGCCAAGGGGTAGAGGACAAATTCCTCAATACTTGCGGCTTGGTAGCGGGAGACAGTTTTTTGGACTGCACTGCCGGCCTCTGTGCCGACAGTTTAGTGGCAAAGTGCCGAGTGGGGGAAGGGGGGAGGGTTTTGGCTTTGGAAAAATCCCTGCCAATTTTCCTGGTCATGGCTCAGGGCCTTAAAAAAAACGGCCCCGTCCGGTTCAGAGGGCCGGCCCGGGGCATCGAACTGGTTCACGGGGATTTCCGCTCCCTGCTGCCAGAACTGCCCCCCGCTTCCTTCGATGTGGTCTACTTTGATCCGATGTTCGAGGCGCCGGTCCTGCAGGCATCCTCCCTCTTGCCCCTGCGCCCCCTGGCCCACGAAGAGCCCCTGACCCCGGCCGACATCGCCCTCGCCGCCCGGGTGGCAAGGAAAAAAGTGGTGGTGAAGGAGAGATCCTTTTTTGACTTTTCCCGGCTGGGGCTGACCCCGGCAGGAAAAAGCAACCGCAAGACCGCCTACGGCGTTCTGGCCAAGGGGGAAGGATAAGGGTGAAGGCAAGTATTCCCCTTTTAGTTATTGCCGGACCAACGGCGACCGGTAAATCTGCCCTAGCGGTGGCCCTGGCCGAAAGGCTGGGGGGCGAAATCCTCTCGGCGGATTCCATGCAGGTGTACAAGTACATGGACATCGGCACCGCCAAGGTTGAAGGGCCTCTTAGGGCTCGAGTGCCCCATCACTTGCTGGACCTGGTTGAACCCAATGAAGATTTCTCCCTGGCCCAGTATAAAGAGGCGGCGGACGGGGTAATCGGGGAGATCTGGGAGCGTCGCCGCCTGCCCATAATGGTGGGGGGGACCGGCCTCTACATCAAGGCCGTATTGGAGAACTACCCCCTGGCCCAACTGCCCTACGACCCTGCCTGCCGGGCCCGGCTCAACCGGGAATGGGACCAAGGGGGCCGGGAACAGATGGTCCTGCGCCTGGCCGAAGCGGACCCCCAGGCCGCCTTAACCGCCCGGGATCGGCGGCGCATCATCAGGGCCCTAGAGGTCTACGAATTGACCGGCCGCAGCCAAAGTGAAATCCAGGAGCAGGCCAAGGAAGATAGCCCCTACTGCCCGGCCGTTTTTGCCCTCACCCTGCCCCGACCCCTTTTATATGAAAGGATCGATGCCCGAGCAGAGAGCATGGTTATTCAGGGGCTGATTGGGGAATATACTGGATTGATTGAGGGGGGGTATTCTCCGCGAGCCAAGGCCATGCAGGGCCTGGGCTACTACCATGCGGGCATGCACCTGGCCGGCTGCTGGACCCTCCCGGAGATGGTGGCCAATCTGCAGCGGGACACCCGGCGCTATGCCAAGCGACAACTTTCTTGGTTCCGCGGGATGGCAGTCACTTGGATAGACAACAGTTGCCCGGAAGAAAGTCTTGAGAGAGTTTTCTTTACAGTGGCAGGAAAACTCCCTGCTATCAGCGAATAGAGCATTAGATATATAGAAAGAGGCGGTGAGCTCGGTGAAAAATCTCAACCTGCAGGACGTTTTTCTCAACCAAATTCGCAAAGACACGATCCCCGTGACGATCTTCCTGCTCAATGGCTTCCAGATCAAGGGTTTTGTCCGCGGTTTCGATAACTTTACCGTCGTCATGGACAGCGACAATAAACAGCAGCTCATTTACAAACACGCAATATCTACCATCATTCCCCTGCGACCCGTCAACCTTAATCCCGAAAGGGAAGACTAAATAGATACGCCCTGCTCGCTAAGGCCGCAGGGCGTATTTCTTTTTTCGGGGAGAACGTACCCAAGTAATCATAGTCCTCCCGGCAAGGGATATTTTATAACAGGGGGCATAAAAAGCGGACCGGTCACTTTTGCCCCGGAAAGAGCATATATTATTCCTGGTCTAGGGGAGAGGGGGCAGTGCGGTGCGAATAGTCGGTCCCGAGGTGGAAAAGGTAGTCAGCCAGGGCAGCATGCTGGGGGCGCCGCCCCGAGCTGCCCCAGCCGTGCCTCCGGCAATGCAGGAGCTCTTCACCATGGTGGGCTTGAAAAAGGTCAAGGAGCTGGCCGGAGAGCTGGAGGCTTTTATCAATGTGCAAAGACACCGGGAAACCTACAACCTGGCCAATGCCCCCATGGTCTTGCACATGGTTTTTAAAGGCAACCCCGGCACCGGCAAGACCACGGTGGCCCGGCTCTTCGGCAAGCTCTTTCACAGCCTGCAAGTTCTGCCCAAGGGCCACATCATTGAGGTGGAAAGGGCCGACTTGGTGGGGGAATACATCGGCCACACCGCCCAAAAAACCCGGGAAAAGATCAGCAAGGCCCTGGGCGGAGTGCTCTTTATTGATGAGGCGTACTCCCTGGCCCGGGGGGGAGAAAAGGACTTTGGCAAAGAAGCGGTGGATACCCTGGTCAAAGCCATGGAGGACTATAAGAACGACTTCATCCTCATCCTAGCGGGCTACACCGCCCCCATGGATGAGTTCCTGCGCCTCAACCCCGGGCTCAAGTCCCGCTTCCCCATCCAGATCCACTTCCCCGATTATACCGTCCAGGAACTGCTGGACATCAGCGCCCTCATGCTAGAAGAACGCCAGTACCGCCTGACCAACCGGGCCCTGAATAAACTGGCCGAAGTCATTGACCGAGCGAGCAATGTACCCTACAATGATTTCAGCAACGCCCGCTTGGTGCGGAACCTGCTGGAAACGGCCATCCGCAGGCATGCGGTGCGGTTGCGCTATGTTCTCCGTCCCACCCGGGACCAGCTTCAGACCCTTGAGTCCTGCGATTTTTCCCCGGGTAGGGAAAATGAGTATACCCTGTACGGAAGCCCGAGGTGAAACATGCTCACTGAAATTGAATTTCTCTCCGAAAAACATCCGGTTCTTGCCCGAGCCCTAGAGTCGGTCCTGCCCGCTCTGGAACCCTACCAAGCCCATCCCTGGGCCCTGCCCAACCAAGACCGGGTGCTGACGGCTTTTTCCCGGCAGCGGGTGGACAGCTATGATCTCCAAGGTTCCACCGGTTACGGGTACAATGATCTGGGCCGGGAAAAGCTGGAAGCGGCTTACGCCGAAGTCTTTGGCGGCCAGGCAGCCCTGGTCCGCCCCCAAATCGCCTCGGGCACCCATGCCCTCTGGCTGGCTTTGAGCGGCAACACCCTGCCCGGGGACCAGGTGATCTCAGTCACCGGCCGCCCCTACGCCACCCTGGCTACGGTCTTGGCCCAGGAAGGGCCCGGTTCTTTCAAAAGCTTGGGCATAGATTTTATAGAGATCGACCTCCTGCCGGGAGGAAACTTTGACACCCAGGCCCTGGCCGCCATTCTCAGCCCCAGGACCAAGCTGGTTTACATCCAAAAAAGCCGGGGCTATTCCCGGCGGCAACCTATCAGTGTCCGGCAAATTTCTCAACTGGCGGACTGGCTCCAGGACCAGGCTTACCGGCCCGCCCTAGTGGTGGACAACTGTTACGGCGAGTTTGTCGAGGACCGGGAACCTTGCCAGGCTGGAGCTGACTTGGCGGTGGGGTCCCTGATCAAAAACCCCGGGGGCGGCCTGGCCGAAACCGGGGGCTACCTGGTAGGTCGCCAAGACCTGGTGGCCAATGCCCGGGATCGCCTCCTGGCGCCCGGCTTGGCGGGAGAAATAGGGGCCACCGGTCCCTACCTGCGCTCCATGTTTCAGGGACTTTTTTTGGCCCCCCACTGTGTGGGACAAAGTGTCTTTAACGCCCGCTTTGCTGCCGCCCTGGCGGAGTCCCTGGGCTACCAGACCTGGCCTCGCTGGGACGAGGAACGCTTCGACCTGGTCCAGGCTATCGAACTGGGCTCTCAGAAAAAGATGGAGACTTTTTGCCGGGCCATACAAGCCGCCTCGCCGGTGGACAGCCATCTAGCGCCGGTGCCGGCGGAAATGCCCGGTTACCAAGTGCCGGTAATCATGGCTGCCGGTGCCTTTATCCAGGGAGCCAGTTTGGAGCTAAGCGCCGATGGGCCGGTGCAGCCGCCCTACCTAGTTTACTGCCAGGGCGGCTTAACCAGAGAACACGGGCTGCTGGCACTGGCTGCCGGTCTGGCGGCCATCTGCGAATAGTAGGAGAGGAGGGAGGGGAATGGGTCTAACCGCGATACTTGCCGTAATCGCCCTGGCGGCCTTGCTCCTGGCCCTGGCCGGCATCATCATCCCCGGCCTGCCCGGTATCCAGCTCTTGTGGGTTATAATTGCGGTGGACTACTGGCTTTTAGGCTACCTGGACCTGTCCTGGGGCGCCATGCTCCTCCTCACCCTGGTAGCCGTCGCCACTGTAATCGGAGACTATGTAGCTACCTTCGTAGGGGTAAAAAAAAGAGGGGGAAGCACCCTGGGGGCGATTGGTTCCGTCGTCGGCCTCCTCCTGGGCCTGGCTCTCTTCCAGCTTCCCGGCATGCTCATCGGCTGTTTTCTTGGGGCGCTGGCCGGAGAACTTCTGCGGGGTAAGGAAATCCACAAAGCCGGCTACATCGCCTTTGGTGCCCTTTTGGGCTACGCCGCTTCGGGAGCAGTGCAATTCATCGCTTGGGGAATTTACGCCACCGTCATCTTTTACCACATATTCACTTAGTGTTGGTACTCAAAAAGAAAAAACGCACGGTTGAGATACCATGCAAAAAAAGCTTTTAAATGTTTAATTTACTTTTGGCCTGGAAAGAAAAGTATTTCGTCGAAGGGCGCCGGGGCGCCCTTTTTGTTTTTTTAAATCTCAAGGATTAGGAAATAGTCCGGGGCCGGGAAAATATACATATAGAAAATGAGAAAGGAGGGGGGTAAGTGGCAAAGATATGCTACCAAAAAAGACGTCGCATTCACTTGGATCCCAACAATCCATACCGGACAAGGGAAATGGTTTACTACCTGTTTCATCAGGATTTCCGCTGCTTTATCAGGGCTGAACAAAAGGACTATGTGCTAAAGAGTCTTGTGGCGGAGGATAGTATATGTACTCCCCCGTTGGAAAATCTAGGAGCGGGCAGACAGTTGGTAGAGCACTTAATTAAAAGAGCCAAAAGTACCGAGGAAGTAATGGAGGTATACCAACTGTGGCAGAAAGGCGGCCTGCCCCCGGTGAGCAGCGGAAAGAATATTCTGGTCAAGGAAGCAGTGAGGAAGCGCTTTGCCCGCAACCTGAAAAAACTCTGACTAAATCAGGCGAAAAACAGCCACAACTTTGCCCAGGATGACGGCATCCCGGGAGAATATTGGTTCGTAGGAGGGGTTTTCGGGCTGGAGCTTGACCTTGTCCTTGAGGCGGTAAAACCGCTTTACCGTTGCCTCGTCCCCCAGCATGGCCACAATTATTTCCCCGTTCTCGGCGTAGTTTTGCTGGCGGACCAGGACAGTGTCTCCATCTAAGATGCCGGCGTTTATCATGCTGTTGCCCCGGACTTTGAGGCAGAACTGATTGGCCCCTTGGCGGGCGATGTCCTGGGGCAGGCTGATGTAACCCTCGATGTTTTCTTCAGCCAAAATCGGGGCACCGGCGGCGACCCGGCCCAAAAGAGGGACAGTTACCATCTGGGTCGGCTGAAAGTGGGGGGAGGCGGGGGAGTCCGGCAGTAGAATTTCGATGGCCCGAGGCTTGGTGGGGTCCCGGCGGATGTATCCCTTTTTTTCAATCTTGGCCAGATGAGCGTGTACAGTCGAAGAAGAGCGCAGGCCGATTGCTTCGCCAATCTCCCGCACCGAAGGGGGATAGCCCTTTTTCCGGACCTCGTCCTTGATAAAATCAAAAATCATCTGCTGGCGTGGAGTGAGGCGTTCCATTAGAATCCCTCCCGGTAGATTTTCACCCATTATATCAGGAAGGAGATAAATAAGCAAACATTAGTTCGCAATAACCCTTGACAAGGGAACATGCATTCGCCATAATAAGAAGCAGAGGAACGGATGTTCGTTATTAGAGCAGGAGGGATGAGATGAAAAAGATTACCATCGCCGCTGCAATCGTAATCTGCGCGCTCTCATTGGTATTGTTCGTCGCCAGTAACGCCCAGGCCAAGAGGGAGGCCCCGGCCGAGGGTGCCCAGTGGACGGTCCACCGGGGCGAAACCCTGTGGGAAATCGCTTCCCGCAATCGGGGAAACACCGAAATACGTCGTTATATCTACCAGATCCAAAAACTAAACGGCATTGGAACGACAATTTACCCCGGCCAGGTGCTGGAGCTGCCGGGAAAATGAGCCCTACCGGTCCCCCGGCGGGGTTTTTTCGACCCTTAATAAAGTAAAAACCCTTGAGTCACTTGAGGTTTCCCCACTAACGGCAAAACTGCTCGATAAACCAAGAAAATAGTACTTCCGATAATATACATTATGTGAACAACTAGAAAAGGAGTCTGAAAACTGAT
Source organism: Firmicutes bacterium UBA4975 (assembly GCA_002397155.1). GTDB lineage: Bacteria > Bacillota > Proteinivoracia > UBA4975 > UBA4975 > UBA4975. The sequence continues at coordinate 80,453 of DGZR01000049.1, forward strand.
CCGGCTCTGAGCTTGTTACTCCTCCCCTCTTTTCTCCAGCAGATTTTTGAGGTTCAATTAAAAGATGGACAAGCCCAGAGGAACCCGTCACTTCCTCGGGAAGCTTGTCTTTATTTCTGCCGGTAATAGTCTTTACACCAGGAGCCCGGAAAACCCGATGGAAAAGACCGCGTATTTTTCGATTTAAGGCCGATAGAAATTAAAAGGCAGGGTAAGT
>DGZR01000073.1:0-4200 GCA_002397155.1 Firmicutes bacterium UBA4975
GCTACCTATCCGGTGGGAGAAATCTCCCCAGAATCTGCCAAACTCATTTCAGCAACAGAGGCTGCCCTCTACCAAGGAATTGAGCGGGCGGCGGTGGGAAATCGCCTGTCCGACATTTCGGCGGCAATCCAGCAATGGGTTGAAGCCCATGGCTTTTCGGTAGTTCGGGACCTAGTCGGCCACGGTATCGGCCAAAAAATGCATGAAGACCCCCAGATTCCCAATTTCGGTCCCCCCGGTTACGGCCCGCGGCTGTGCTCAGGGATGGTGCTGGCCATTGAGCCCATGGTCAATATCGGCCAGTACCATGTAAAAACCCTGGCAGATGGCTGGACAGTGGTGACCGCCGATGGGAAACTATCGGCCCATTTTGAGCACACCGTGGCAATCACGCCCCGGGGGCCCAAAATCCTGACGACCCTGGACCGGGAGGGGTGAAAATGCACATACTACCGGGCAGTATCGTCCGTTCAACGGCCGGCCGGGACAGAGGCCGTCTGTACGTAGTGGTAGCCTTGACCCCCAACCGGGCCCTGGTGGCTGATGGGTGCAGGCGCACAATCAGCGCGCCCAAGCCCAAGAACTTTTTCCACCTGCAGCCAGTCGGCAGCGCCGACCGGATCGGGACAGATGAGGAGCTCAGGCGCGCCCTACAGAGCGCTGAAAGCAAGAGCAGTAAAAGGGAGGGGATAACAGTTGGCGAAACAGGATGTGGTTGAAGTCGAGGGGCGGGTGGTCGACGCTCTGCCAAATGCGACTTTTAAGGTCGAGCTGGAAAACGGCCATATCATACTGGCCTATGTCCGGGGTAAACTCCGCATGAACTTTATTCGGATCTTGCCTGGCGACCGGGTTTCGTTAGAACTGTCGCCATACGATCTCAGCAAGGGGCGGATAACTTACCGCCATAAATAGCACCGCTTTCGCAAAGGAGGAAAAACCATGAAGGTCAGACCTTCAGTCAAACCTATTTGTGAAAAATGCAAAATCATCCGCCGCAAAGGCACGGTGATGGTTATTTGCGAAAACCCCAAGCACAAACAAAAACAGGGATAATCAGGAGGTGTAACGCATTTGGCGCGTATAGCCGGCGTTGACTTACCCAGGGATAAACGTGTAGAAGTCGCCTTGACCTACATTTTCGGCATCGGCCCTTCACTGGCCAAACAGGTGTTGGCCAAGAGCGGCGTCAATCCCGACACCCGCGTTCGGGACTTGAGCGAAGACGAGATAGGCAAGCTCAGAGAGACTTTGGACAGAGACTTTCACATCGAAGGCGACCTGCGGCGCGATACTTCTCTCAACATCAAGCGCTTGATGGAAATCGGCAGCTACCGCGGCATTCGCCATCGGCGGGGACTGCCGGTCCGCGGTCAAAATACCAAGAACAATGCCCGCACTCGCAAGGGTGCCAAGCGCACCGTTGGCGTAAGGCGGAAAAAGTAACGGCAAGGGAGGGAATTGAATTTGGCTAAAAAAACCGCTCGGCCCAAGCGCAGAGAGCGCAAAAATATCGAGCGCGGCGTCGCTCACGTTCAATCGACTTTTAACAATACCGTCGTCACCATCAGCGATACAAGCGGTAATACCATAAGCTGGTCAACGGCGGGGGCCAATGGGTTCAAGGGGTCCCGCAAGAGCACTCCTTTTGCCGCCCAGACCACTGCCGAGGCAGCGGCCAAGGTGGCCATGGAGCATGGCATGCGCAGTGTCGAAGTCATGGTCAAGGGCCCGGGTTCCGGCCGGGAAGCAGCGGTCCGGTCCTTACAGGCCGCCGGCCTGGAGATTACCACGATCAAGGACGTCACCCCCTTCCCCCACAACGGCTGCCGCCCGCCCAAGCGGCGCCGGATGTAACAATTACGGAGGTGTAGTTTACATGGCTAGATATACAGGACCAGTCTGTCGTTTGTGCCGGCGGGAAGGGTTAAAACTCTTTCTCAAAGGAGAACGCTGCTACACGCCCAAGTGTTCCGTGGACAGGCGCGCTTACGCCCCCGGCCAGCATGGCCAAGCCAGGCGCCGCAACCCTTCGGAATTTGGCCTGCAGCTTAGAGAAAAACAAAAAGTCCGGCGTATTTACGGCATTGGCGAACAACCTTTCCGCAATTACTATGCGGACGCCGCCCGCCGCAAAGGGGTCACCGGCGAAATCCTTCTTCAACTTCTGGAGCTTAGGCTGGACAATGTCATCTTCCGCTTGGGCTTTGCCTCGTCCCGACCCGAAGCCCGGCAGCTCGTGCGCCACGGCCACTTTTCCGTCAACGGCCGTAAGGTGGATATCCCGTCTTTTCAGTGCAAAGTGGGGGACGAGATCACTTTGCGTCCCCGCAGCTCCAGCTCGGCAAAGTTCAAAGACATTAGAGAATTAGCGGCCCAGCATACCTCGCCGGCCTGGCTTGATAAAAACACCGAGACCCTCTCGGCCAAAGTGCTGGCCCTGCCCCGGCGGGAAGACATCGATGACATTCCCATCGCAGAACATTTGATCATCGAGCGCTATTCAAGATAGGCCCCTCAAGCAATGATATAAGGAGGGTTCTCTAGTGTTAGAAATAGAAAAGCCCCGAATCGAGTGTGCCGAAATCTCTCTTGACCATACCTACGGCCGGTTCACCATCGAACCACTAGAACGCGGGTATGGCAATACCCTGGGCAACTCTTTGCGCCGGGTGCTGCTGTCATCCCTGCCCGGCGTCGCGGTCACCAGCGTAAAAATCGAGGGTGTTTTGCACGAGTTTTCTACGATACCCGGCATTGTCGAGGACACTACCGAGATCATTCTCAATCTAAAGCAGCTCAGGTTCAAAATGCACCAGCGCGAAGAAGCGACCCTGCGCCTGGAAGCCAATTCCGGCGGCATCGTCACCGGGGCTGATATCATCGCCGCCGACGCCGACGTGGAGATCCTCAATCCCCAGCAAGTCATCGCCACTTTGGACAATAACGGCAGGCTGGTGGCCGAGCTCAACGTTGCTTTTGGCCGGGGCTACGCCCCCGCCGAAGCCAATAAAACAGAAGACCAAGCTATCGGCGTTATTCCGGTGGACTCGACTTTTTCCCCAGTACGGCGGGTGAACTTCCAGGTAGAAGACACCCGGGTGGGGCAGGTGACCGACTTTGACAAGCTCACCTTAGAAGTGTGGACCGACGGCAGCACGACCCCGGAAGAAGCTGTCGGCCTTGCCGCCAAAGTGCTGATTGAGCATCTCGACCTATTTTGCGGTTTGAGCAAAAAAGCCGAGGATATCGAGGTCATGGTCGAAAAAGAAGAGGACGAAAGGGATAAAACCCTGGAGATGCCCATCGACGAACTGGATCTATCGGTCCGCTCATACAACTGCTTAAAAAGAGCGGGGATCAACTACGTCCATGAGCTGATCGAAAAGACCGAGAATGAAATGGCCAAGGTGCGGAACCTGGGGAAAAAATCCCTGGAAGAGGTTCAGCAAAAACTTGCCGAGCAGGGCTTGAGCCTGCGCAAAGAAGAAGAGTAAGGAGGGGAGTATTTTGCCCCATTCTAAATTCGGCCGCCCTACTAATCAGCGCCGGGCTCTGTTGCGTAGCCTGGCCACGGCAGCCCTCAAAAGCGGAAAGATCACCACTACCGAAACAAAGGCAAAGGCTATCCAGCCCATTGTCGAAAAGATGATATCCCTGGGCAAGCAAGGGGACTTGCACGCCCGCCGTCAGGCACTGGGCTATCTTTTAGAAGAAGATGTGGTGACCAAGCTCTTTGCAGAATTAGCTCCTCGCTACGCCGACCGCGACGGCGGCTATACCAGGATTTACAAAGCCGCTTTTCGGCGAGGCGACGGGGCATCCCTGGCAATTTTAGAATTAGTTTAAGTACGCCCAGGGCAGGTGAGGACAGTTGGGGACAAATTTGTCGCCGACTGTTTGGCCTGTCCTTTTTTGGGGGAGGGAATAAGCCGTGATCCAATGCACCGATGTCAGCTACTCCTATCCGGCTTCAGAAGGACCAGGGGTAATGGCGGTGGACAATGTCAGCCTGGCCATTGCCAAGGGAGAATTTGTGGCCATCATCGGTCACAACGGCTCCGGCAAGTCCACTTTGGCCAAACTCTTCAATGGCCTTCTCTTGCCCCAATCCGGTCAGATTCAAGTGGACGGCAAGCTCACCGCCGACCCCGAACAAAACTGGCAAATCCGCCAGCAAGTGGGCTTGGTTTTTCAAAA
>DGZR01000073.1:4475-6571 GCA_002397155.1 Firmicutes bacterium UBA4975
CCTAGGGAAATCCGGGCTCGGGTCGCCCAGTCCCTCTCCCAGGTCGGCATGGAGGACTACCGGCTCCACGCTCCCCACCTCCTATCTGGGGGGCAAAAACAGCGGGTGGCCATCGCCGGCATCTTGGCTATGGGGCCCCAGTACTTAGTGCTGGACGAACCGACCGCTATGCTCGATCCCCAGGGGCGCAAAGAGGTAATGAACACCGTCCTCCGCCTCAACCGAGAGTCCGCCATTACTGTCGTCTGGATCACCCATCACATGGAAGAGGCGGTAAACGCCCACCGGATTGTGGTGATGGACCAGGGCAAGGTGGCCCTGGAGGGCAGCCCTTCCGAAGTTTTCCGCCGGGCTGAGTTCCTGGAGTCTCTAGCCCTGGCGGTGCCCACAATCACCCGCCTGGGACAGATGCTGGCGGCCGACGGTTTTACCCTGCCCCCGGCGGTCTTGAGCGTGGAAGAGATGGTGAGTCTCCTATGTCCATAGTCCTGGAGAATCTCTCATATGTCTATTCCCCCGGCACACCCTGGACCACCCGGGCCCTGGACGACGTCAGCCTGGAAATACAGGATGGAGAAATCATCGGCTTGATTGGCCACACGGGCTCTGGCAAGTCCACCCTCATCCAACACTTTAACGGCCTCCTCCGGCCCACCACCGGCAGTGTCCGGGTCCAGGGCATTCAGGTGGAAAAGGGGGTCAACTTGCGCCCATTGCGGCAAAAAGTGGGCCTGGTCTTCCAGTATCCCGAACACCAGCTCTTTGAAGAGACTGTGGCCGTCGATGTGGCTTTTGGCCTGAAAAACGCCGGCCTGGCCGGCGCCCAAATCCGCCCCCGGGTGGCTAGGGCTCTGGCGGATGTGGGCCTTGAGTACGACGTTTTTAAGGACCGTTCTCCTTTTGAACTGAGCGGCGGGCAGATGCGGCGGGTAGCCATTGCCGGCGTGCTGGCCCTGGAACCGGAAGTGCTCATTTTAGACGAACCCACCGCCGGTCTCGATCCCCAATCCCGGCGGGATCTCCTGGCGCACCTCAGGACAGTTCAAGAGGAAAGGGGATTTACCCTCATTTTGGTTTCCCACAGCATGGACGAAGTAGCGTCCCTGGCCCGGCGCATCCTGGTCATGGACAAGGGGCGGATTTACACCCAGGGCACTCCCGGGGAGATTTTCCGCCGGGGAGAGGAACTCCGTTCAATCGGTCTCGATGTCCCTCCCCTCACCCAGCTCATGCTGGCCCTGAGGGCCAAGGGTCACGACCTGCCCGCTGACATTTTAAGCCTGGAGCAGGCCAGAACCGCCCTGGGCAAGTGGCTAAAAGGGGGTCGGACCGGTGTTTAACCAAGTGACAATCGGCCAGTACCTGCCGGGTAACTCTTTTTTTCATCGCTTGGAGCCCCGGATTAAGATCGGCCTCATTTCCCTTTATGTGGTTGCCCTCTTCTTGCTCCGGGGGTACTGGGGTTACTCATTTATGACTCTCTTTACCGTTCTCGTCATCCTCTCTTCCCAACTGCCCCTAAAGATCATCCTGCGGGGTTTAAAACCCCTTTACTTCATCCTCGCCTTTACCCTGCTCCTCCATATCTTTTTTACTAAGGGGGGGACGGTTCTCTTTCGCTGGGGTCGGATCTCTCTAGAGTCCGTCGGCCTAGTCACCGGTCTGATGATGACCTGGCGCCTCGTCCTCTTGGTCATGACTTCATCCTTGCTCACCTTGACCACTTCGCCCATCGCCCTCACCGACGCCCTAGAAAGCCTGCTCAGCCCCTTCAAGCCCCTGGGCGTCCCCGCCCATGAGCTGGCCATGATGATGACCATCGCCCTCCGCTTTATTCCCACCCTGCTGGAGGAGGCGGAAAAGATTATGAAAGCCCAGATGGCCAGGGGGGCTGACTTTGAAAGCGGCAATCTCCTCCAGCGGGCAAAATCCCTGATTCCCCTCCTCGTCCCCTTGTTCATCAGTTCTTTTCGCCGGGCAGATGACCTGGCCCTGGCCATGGAATCCCGGTGTTACCGCGGGGGCAAGGGCCGGACCAGAATGAAGGAGAGCCGGATAGCCGCCAAGGATTGGCTCAGTCTCAGCGCTTTTACCCT
>DGZR01000062.1 GCA_002397155.1 Firmicutes bacterium UBA4975
TGGACACCCTTGGTGTTCGGCTATACCCTTCCCACTACCGGGCGGGTTAGGGACTTTCACCCATTAGATTAGGCCCATGCCGGACGCACCAGCAAAAGGCGGACAGCTGAAACTGCCCGCCTTATACCCCGCACTTTTAGGCGGTTCCCAAAGTATCCTTATGAACACTAGCCCAAGGGAGCAGGTTTTTTTTATAAGAGTTGGCGCAGCAGCCACAGGTTGCCCAGGACCAGGGCCAGGCAGGGCGCAGCCAAGGCCAGAGCCAGTCCCCTTTCCCTAAACTCCAAGAACCAGAGTATCCCCGCCAGCAGGGCCAGCCCGGAAAAAGCGCCGACCTGCAGCCAGGGCATAGCTGGTTTGGCTGGTTCGGTCCGAGGCGCCGGGGGCACAACATGATCTTCCGGCTGGTTGTAGGTGTCAGTTTCAACCCCTTTGGAGCGGGTATCTTCGGCCTCGATGTGCCGAACCCCCTCCTGCCCCTCGTCGGCACTGGGCAAGGGGTCTTCAGAGTGGCTAAGGGATACCGGCGGCTTATCTTCCTCGCCGCTAAAATGCTCAGGGTTAGCAGCCATGGGGGCAGTAAACCGGTCGGCCGGCAAAAAGGCAACGGTCAACATCGCCGCCGTCAGCAGGGCCAGGGCCGGCTTTAGCCAGATCCTTCTGGCCCCGCCGCCGGCCCCGGCTGACTCCAGGCGGGCCCGGAGTCGGTGGGACAGCTCTTCTGGCGGCTTTACTTCCCTTACCCGGGCAGCATCTTCTCTAAGTCTCTTCTCGATATCCATCTCCCAGCCACCCCTTAAGCTTTTTTAGTCCCTGGTGCAGGCGGGATTTTACCGTTCCCACCGGGCAGGATTGAATCTCGCTAATATCCTCAAAAGTCATATCTCGGTAATAAAAAAGCAAGATGACATCGCGCTGGGCCGCCGGCAGCCGGTGCACCGCCGCCAGCAAGTCCAGCCCCGTGTCCCCGGGCTGCTCTACCACCCCGTCGAAGCCCTCGGGCAGGGAGAACCAGCGTTTATTGGCCCGGAGCTTGGTCAGGCAGCAGCGCACGAGGATTTGGTTGGCCCAGGAGTAAAAGGCCTCGTCCTTCTTTAGAGTGCCTATGCGGTTGTAGAGGATGACGATCATGTCCTGAAGGGCGTCAGCAGCGTCATGCTCGTTGCGCAGGTAGACGAAGCCCAGCCCGAAAAATTCCCGTTCCCGGGCCAGGACCAGGTCTAAAAGAGCCTGTTTATCCCCCGCCTTGGCTCGGGCCACCAATTCCCCCACATCCACAAGAACTCACTCCCTGTGTTACAAGTAAGAAGCCCCAAGGACCCCTTTAGTTCGATTCCCGGCGGTAGATAATTTCTCCGGACAGCTTAGGATATTCCCTAATTCTAGCTTGACCCCCTCCTTTCCTGCCGAACCCGGGGACTTGAGGAAGGGATAAAACGAACAGGGCAATTCCTCCCCCTCCATTACTGGTTTGCTTTTCAATAATTGCTCTTTTGGCCAGAGGGTTAAAAAAACGCCCGCCGGGCGTTTTTAGTCAATGCTAGCTAAAGCCTGCTCCAGGTCAGCGACCAGGTCGTCCCGGTGTTCCAGGCCGACGGAGAGGCGGATAAGACCGGGGCTCAAACCCGCCGCCAATATTTCTTGAGGGGTGTACCCCCGGTGGGTCATAGCGAAGGGATGTTCCACCAGGCTCTCACAGTCCCCCAAACTCACCGCCAATTGAAATAACCTGAGGCTGTTGACCAGCCGCCGGGATTGATCCAGACTTCCCTTTACGGTAAAACTGACCATGGCGCCAAAACCGCTCATCTGGGCGGCAGCCAAGGAATGGCTGGAAAAGCCGGGCAGACCGGGGTAGTAGACCTTTTTTACCTTTGGGTGTCCCTCCAGGTAGCGGGCGATGGCCAGGGCATTTTGTTCATGTTCCCTCATGCGCAGCGCCAAAGTCTTTAGGCCCCGCAGCAGGAGCCAGGCGGTAAAGGGGCTCATTACCCCGCCGAATTCGCAGAGGTAGCCAAACTTCAACTCCTGGAGGTAGTCCGGGTCCCGGGCCACCGCCAAACCGGCCACCACATCCCCGTGGCCCCCGATGTACTTGGTGGCGCTGTGAACCACCACATCGGCCCCCAGCTCCAGGGGACGCTGGAAAAAAGGGGTGGCGAAAGTGTTGTCCACCACCACTTTTATGCCCCGCTCCTTGGCCAGGCGGCAGATAGAAGATATGTCGATGATCTCCAGGCTGGGATTGACCGGGGTTTCAAAGTAAATGACCTTGGTGCGGGGGCTAAAAGCAGCGCCCAGGGCGGAAAGATCGGTCAAGTCCAAGAGCCGGGAGCAGATGCCGTAGGCGGGCAGGATCTTTTGCACCAGGTTTTGGCTTGAGCCGTAGAGCATGGAATGAGCCAGGACTTCGTCCCCGGGCTTGAGCAGGGAAAGGAGGACGGCGCTGATAGCGGCCATGCCCGAGGCAAAGGCCACCGCCCCCCCGCCCCCCTCCAGGACCGCCAGCCGCTCTTCCAGGAGCCCCAGAGTGGGGTTGTTGCCCCGGGTGTAGACATAGTCCTGGGTGGCGAAAGAGAAAGCGGCTTCAGCCTCCTCCAGGCTGGCAAAGGTAAAAGCAGAGGTGAGAAAAATGGGGTCGTTTAGAGCGTTGGCCGGCTTTTTCTCCCGGTGCCTGCCGTGGATGCTGTCGGTTTGAAAATGATTCCCTTTCAAAGTGATCACCCCGCAATTTTTTTCAGGCAGCGCCGGGCCTCAAAAATCACCCTCTCTTCATCAATGGTGGTGAGCCGGCCCCCCTCCAGAAGGATCCGGCCGGCCACCATGACCAAGGTTACGTCGCTGGCGTGAGCGGCATAAGCGATGGCGGCTTCAGGGCTGGGGCTAGGCGCCAGGTGGGGCCCCCGAAGGTCGACCAGGACCAAGTCGGCGGCCATGCCCTCCCGGATCGCGCCCACCTCCTCGAGAGACAGGGCTTTCGCCCCCAGGACAGTGGCCATTTCCAGGGCCTGATGGGCGGGAATCAAGGTGGGGTCTCTATGTACGCCCTTGTGGATAAGGGCAGCCAAGCGCATTTCGGTGAACATGTCCAGGTTGTTGTTGCTGGCGGCCCCGTCGGTGCCCAAGCCCACGGCCACCCCTCGCTCCAGCAGGCTGGGGACGGGGGCGATGCCGCTGCCCAGTTTGAGATTGCTGGCCGGATTGTGGCTCACCCCGACCCCCCGGCGGGCCACGATCTCAATATCCTCCGGGCTGAGGTGGACGCAGTGGGCGGCCAGGATCGGCAGATGAAAAAGCCCTGCTTCATCCAAGACCGCCGCCGGGCTCTTGCCATAAAGAGCCAAGCACTCGTCTACTTCGCCCTTGGTTTCCGCAAGGTGAATCTGCACCGCCAGGTCCAGTTCTGCCGCCAGGTCGATGACCCGGTTTAGGACCTCGGGAGGACAGGTGTAGAGGGCGTGGGGACCGAGCTGAATCGTTATTCTGCCTTCCGCCCCCTGCCAGTCCCTGGCCAGTTGCCGGCTTTCGGCCAGGGCCCTTTCCAGGCCGGGTCCGGCCACGATACCCCGGGAGAGCACCCCGCGCATGCCCGTTTCCAGGGCAGCCCGGGCCGTTTCCTCTTCAAAAAAGTACATGTCGGCAAAAGTGGTGGTCCCGCCCCGGATCATTTCCGCCATGGCCAACATGCTCCCCCAGTAGACGGACTGGGCGGTCAGCTTTGCCTCCAGGGGCCAGATCTTTTTCTCGAGCCAGGTTTTAAGGGGCAGATCATCGGCCAAGCCCCGAAAAAGGGTCATGGCGGCATGGCCATGGCAGTTGACCAGGCCGGGAATGAGGGCGGAGCCCTCCCCAGGGATAACCCGCTGGTACTCCTCTTCCCGGAGGACCTTTCCCACCGAGACAATTTTACCCCCTTTAACTCCCACATCGGCAATCCCGATCCCCGGCAGCCAGGGACCCTTGAACAGCAGCGACTCCATTTCCCATCCTCCTAGCGCTGGCCATACCCGTGCAGGTAGTAGTCGCGCATAAAATCTATATCCGCCTGGGACAAAGGACAAGCCCCGCCCAAGGCCTGGGCGGCGATGGCGATTTGGGCGCTCTTTTCAATGATCTGGCAGATCAGCAGGGCCTGTTCCAAGCTCGCCCCCACCCCGATGACGCCGTGGTTAGCCAGGAGGGCCCCGTTTCGCCCGGCCAGGGCAGTCACTACCTGCCGCCCCAGTTCGGGGCTGCCCGGCAGGGCGTACTCCGCCACCCTGACCGGGCCGCCGACAATCTGGACCAGGTCCTCCATCCCTCCGGGAATAGGTTGGCGAGCAGCAGCAAAAGCGGAAGCGTAAATGCTGTGGGTGTGGACGATGGCTTTTACATCCTCCCGGGCGGCATAGATGGCCCGGTGCAGGGGCTGTTCCGTCGAAGGCTTGCGCCTGCCTTGGCGGCAATTGCCTGCTAAGTCCAGGAGGACGATGTCCCGGGGATGAAGGGATTTATAGTCCATGCCGCTGGGGGTGATGGCCAGAAGCTCCCCCGGCAGTCGGCAACTGAGGTTGCCCCAGGTCCCAACCGCCAGGGCTAGTCCGGCCATCCGCCGCCCGGCCAGGACAACCTGCCGGCGCTGGCCATAGTATTTCATTTCCCCCTCCCCCTTAGCGGGCCAAAGAATCTAGCAAATCTGTGATAGTCTTTGAGTAGTGGGGCCGGATGATACCCCGCTCCGTGATTATCCCGTTGATGTTTACGTGGGGAGTGACGTCAAAAGCGGGGTTGTATACCGCCACTCCCTCGGGGGCAATCCGCACCCCCCGGATATGGGTGACCTCTTCGGGAGGACGTTCTTCGATGACGATGTGGCTGCCGTCGGGGATCGAAAGGTCGATGGTGGATACGGGGGCCACCACATAAAAGGGCACGCCGAAACGGCCCGCCAGCTCCGAGAGCATGAAGGTGCCCACCTTGTTGGCGGTATCCCCGTTGCTGGCGATGCGGTCAGCTCCCACCAGGACCAGGTCAATTTTGTCGTCCCGGATGAGGGTGGCGGCGACACTGTCGGCGATGAGAGTGCAGGGAATCCCCGCCTCCACCAGTTCAAAAGCCGTCAGGCTGGCACCCTGGAGCCGGGGCCGGGTTTCATCCACGTAGACCTTGATCCCCTTGCCCGAATCATGGGCTTCCCGAATGACGCCCAGGGCGGTTCCTCCGCCCACAGTGGCCAGGGCACCGGTGTTGCAATGGGTGAGAATTGTCGAACCAGGGGGCACCACCTCGTTGCCAAAGCGGGCAATGGCCCGATTCACCTCCAGGTCCTCCCGGGCAATGTTCTGGGCTTCTTGAGCCAACTCCTCTACCACGGCCCCGACCGGAGCATAGCTCCTGGACTCCGCCAGCTTTTCCAGGCGGCGGACCGCCCAGGCTAAGTTGGCGGCAGTGGGCCGGGCAGTTTCAAGTTCCCGGCAAGCTTCCTTTAATTTGGCCAGGAACTCGGCTCGGCCCAAGCCGCCGTATTCCTTGGCGGCCAGGTACACGCCGAAAGCCGCCGCCGCCCCGATTGCCGGTGCCCCCCGCACCACCATATCAGCTATGGCCTGTTTTACGTCCTTGTAAGTCCTGGCTTCGAAATACCCCACTTCCTGAGGAAGCAGGCGCTGGTCCAAAAGGCGGAGTGTCCCATCTTGGAAAGAAAGGGTTTCAAACTTCATCTCAAGCACCTCCTCGAAAACAGGGATAATTCCCTGCTGATTTACTAGTAAAGTCAACCCTCTTGGATTTCATTGACCATAAGGGCTATTGCCAGCTCCACCCCTGCCGCGACTGTGGCGATGGGAAGAGAAGGGGCGAGGGGAGAAAAGTTGGCCGCCTGCTCCGGGGCGTAGGGAACGTGGATGAACCCTCCCTTGGCGCCGGTGCCTTCTTCTTCCTGGTATTGAAGCAGGGAGTAAAAAACTTCGTTGCAGACGAAGGTTCCGGCAGTGTATGAAAGGTCGGCGGGAATGCCCCTCTCTTGCAGGTGCCGGACTATCCTCCGGGTGGGCAGAGTGCTGAAGTAAGCCGCTCTGCCCCCGGCCCGGATGAGCTCATCGGCGGGCCGATTGCCCTCGTTATCTGGGATGGCAGCGTCTTTGAGGTTTATTGCCACCCTTTCTACCGACAGCCCGGGGCGTCCCCCGGCCTGGCCCAAACAGAGGACGACTTGGGGTAAATGGGCTGCCAAGAGGTCCCGCAAAACCTGGGCACCCTTGCCAAACACCGTGGGGAGCTCGGCCTTGACAACCGACGCCCCTTCAATTACCCCGGGCAAGAGCTTGAGTGCTTCATAGGCCGGGTTTAGGTCTTGGCCGCCAAAGGGTGCAAAACCGGTAATCAGTATCTTCAGTGGACTCACCCCTTATATTATCTTATCACTTAATCCTTCATCCGCCAAAAAACGGCTTTCTCTTTAATGTTCCGACCGGGGCGCCAACCTGGTATAATAGAACCATATCGCTAGGGGAGTGATCGACCTGGAAAAAGCAGTCCGGCGTTTTTTGCAGTATGTAGTTTTCGACACGCAATCCGATCCCGAATCCAAGACCTGTCCCAGCAGCCCGGGCCAACTGACCCTGGCCAGGCACCTGGCTCGAGAGCTGGAGGAGATCGGCCTGGCCGATGTCTCCTTGGACGAAAACGGTTACGTCTCGGCCACCCTCCCTTCTAATCTAGGGCGAGAGACAAAGACCATCGGCTTCATCGCCCATATGGACACCAGCCCCGACGCCCCGGGAAAAGGGGTAAAACCCGCTCTGGTGGACTATGAGGGGGGAGAAATCCTCCTCAATCGAGACAAGGGTATAGTCCTTTCCCCCCAAGACTTTCCCGACTTGCTGGAGTATACCGGACAGCCCCTCATCGTCACCGACGGCACCACCCTTTTGGGTGCCGATAACAAAGCGGGAATTGCGGCAATAATCACTGCCATGGAGCACCTGGGGGAAAATCCAGACCTGCCCCACGGGGAGGTCAAAGTGGCCTTTACTCCCGATGAAGAAATCGGCCGGGGAGCGGACCGCTTTGACGTGGCAAAGTTTAACGCTGACTTTGCCTACACCGTCGACGGCGGCCCCTTGGGAGAACTGGAATACGAAAACTTTAACGCCGCCGACGGCCAGGTCCTCATCCGGGGCCGGAGCGTCCACCCGGGGACGGCAAAAAATACCATGATCAATTCCCTGCTCCTCGCCATGGAGCTCAATTCCCTGCTGCCCGTGGGGCAGAGGCCGGAGTACACCGAAAACTATGAAGGCTTTATCCACCTCTACGACCTACGGGGAAATGTGGACGAAACCAAGATGAGCTACATAATCCGGGACCACTCCCTCGACCTCTTTACCCGCAAGAAAGATGCCCTGAAAGAGGCGGTCAACTACCTGAACATAAAGTACGGGCCCGGCACCGTCCAGCTCAGCCTCGAGGATTCCTACTACAACATGAAGGAAAAGATCGAGCCGGTAATCGAAATCATCGAGCTGGCGAAAAGGGCGATGGAGGAAGTGGGGGTAACACCAAAGGTCAAGCCCATCCGGGGCGGCACCGATGGCGCCCGCCTATCCTACATGGGGCTGCCCTGCCCCAACCTCTTTACTGGCGGACATAATTACCACGGGCGTTTTGAGTACATCCCCGTCAACTCGCTGGAAAAAGCGGTGGCGACCATCCTAAAAATAATTGAACTGAATACCCGGGAAAAGTAAAGCGCCCAGCGGCGCTTTTACTTTTTGAACTTTTCTCCCAATTCGGCCTGTAAAATTGCGCGCAACTGGCTGAGGGCGCCCTCGGTAAATGACGCTTTTGGCAGGATACTAGCCTGAAATTTATTTATGTAGAGGTAAAATGCCTCTTCTCTTTCGTAGGCCTTGTGCAGCGCTTTGTAGACGATGCTGGTTTTGCCGGAATACTGGGGGTTGCTGGATTCAATGGTATAGTGGCCGGGATAAAGCCGGGCTCGCCGGGGCGCTTCCAACAGCGTTTTCATCCCCTTGTAGCGCAGTTTGGGTAAGAGGTGGTTGCTGAAGAGCAGCAGGGCCAGGGCAAAAAATAAAAACAGTTGCATAAGTAAAAGGTCCCGGTCAAAGCCAAACAAGGAAAAGTCCAGCAGCACCAGCAAAAAAGCCAGGGCGCTGCCGAGGCAAACCGTCAAGGTGAGAACCCTGCGCACTCCCCTTTGGCGGTGCAATCTCTGAAATTTTGCATAAAGGGAATAGTCAATGGCAAACTCGGCGGTAGCAAAAGGTTTTTCCACTTAAATTTCGTCTCCCTTCCTTCACACCTTGCACCCATTATACAGGATGGATATTCGGGGGACCAGGAAAAAAATAAATAAATAAAACCTCTGTTCAATATTGACATTTAGCCGCCTCGTGGTGCATACTGTATATATCAAATAATGAACGGATGTTTATTATGCAAGTGCCGAAACCCAGAGTTCGCCAAAAGATCTTGGACGCCGCCGTCGATGAATTCCTTGTAGTCGGCTACCGCCGGGCCTCAATGCGCAACATCGCCAAGCAAGCGGGAATTACTGTCGGCAATATTTATGCCTATTTTTCCGGCAAGGATGATCTCTTTGCAACCATCATCAGCCCCGTGCTGGATTCGATCAACAAGCTTATCGGCATGGAAGCCGCTGAAACACGCCCTCTCGATGTCTTTGCCGAGGCCATAACCAGGATATTTCTCGCAAACAAAAAGCAGTTCTTGATCCTGATGCACAACAGCGCCCCCGGGTTCATCAATACCCGGGTCCAATTGACCTCCCTCATCCGGGAGAGGTTGATTACCGACGTGTTGCCCATGCTGCCTTTCCCCTCCCAGGACCCCCTCTTAGCCGAGGCCCTGGCCATGGCGGTAATCGAGGGGCTGCTCAACATCTTCCGCCGCTACGGCGGCGACGAAGAGCGCCTGCATCACTTAGTCGATGAGTTTCTAAAGGTAATCTTCAGCAGTATCGATACCCGCTAAGCAAAAAAGGAGGCACCCGCATTGGATAAAGCAGTTTCCTGGCTGATCAAACACCGCAAGATTGTCTACCTTATTTTTTTGGCCTTAATCGCAGTAAGCCTTTTCTTCATGCCCCGAGTCACTATTAACTACGACCTGGCCCACTACCTGCCCAAGGAATCTAGGACAAAACTCGCCATAAATACCTTGGAAAGAGAATTCGGCTACCCCGGCATGGCGGAGGTGATGATCGCGGACATCACCATACCCGAAGCTCTGGAAGCCAAGGATAAGATACTGACGGTTCAGGGGGTCAAGTCGGTGCTGTGGCTGGACGACTTGGCTGATGTTTACCAGCCTCAATCCTTCATCCCCCCAGACTACCTGGACCTATACTACAAGGATGGCAGCGCCCTCTTTCAGGTAGAATTCACCGGTTCTAATTACAGCCTTGAGGCGGCCAACGCCCTAGGGGACATCCGGGAAGTCCTGGCCCAGCCGGTGAACATCGCCGGTCCGGCGGAGGACACCCGCTTTCTCCAGACAGTGCTGGCCAAAGAAATTACCAAAATAATGATCGTGGTCCTGCCCTTGTGCATTATAATCCTCATGCTCGCTTCCCATTCCTGGATCGAGCCCTTTCTCTACCTGGCGGCCATCGGCGTGTCCATCCTGCTCAATATGGGCAGCAACGTGCTCTTCCCCAGCATCTCTTTTCTCACCCACTCGGTAGCGGCGGTGCTGCAACTGGCCATGGCCATGGATTACTCGCTCTTTATCAGCCACCGCTATACCGAAGAGCGAAACAACGGTCTGGAACCCCTGCCGGCTATCCTGGCCGCCGTCAAAAAATCCGTCAGCTCAATCTCCGCCAGCAGTACAACCACCATTGCCGGATTTCTCGCCTTGATTTTCATGCAGTACTCGATCGGGGCCGACATCGGCTTGGTCCTGGCCAAGGGAATTTTTATCAGCTACCTGACGGTCCTCATTTTGCTGCCCCTGCTCTTGTACTCCTGCCGCACCTTGATCGATAAGACCAAGCACCGGCAATTTTTGCCCAGCTTTAAAAAGATCGGCCCCCTTGCCGTTAAGTATCGCTACCTCATCATCGCCCTGGTCCTGCTAGTGGCCGTCCCCTCTTTTCTCGCCCAACGGAACAACACCTTCCTCTACGGCGACACCTCCGGCAGCTCGGAAGCCGGCGAATACGAACAACAACGTCGGCTCATAGAAGAAAAATTCGGCGTCTCCAACCCTGTCGTCCTCCTCGTGCCAAATGACAATCTGAGGGCGGAAATCGATCTCTGCGCCGAACTTGAGGCTAGCCCCTACGTTAAAAACATCACCGCCCTGGTCACTGTGGCCGACCCCGCCATCCCACGCCAGTTTCTCCCCCAGGAGGTGCGGGAAAACTTCCTCTCCCAGGATTACAGTCGCATCATAGTCAATCTCAGACCTCAAGGAGAAACCCCCGAGACTTATGCCGCAGTCGACTTTCTCAACGCCGTGGTGCAAAAATACTACCCGGACAAATGGCTGGCGGCGGGAACCGCCACCAGCGTGGCAGATATCAAGGCCACCGTTGAGGAGGATAACCTGGTGGTCAGCGTTTTCTCCCTGGTGGCGGTGGGGATAATCATCCTCCTCACTTTTCGCTCGATCTCCCTGCCGGTCATCCTGGTAGCCGTCATCCAGGTAGCCATATGGATCAACATGGGGGTGCCTTACTTTTCCGGGTCCAATCTGGTCTTTATCGGCTACCTGATCATCAAGTCCCTGCAGTTGGGGGCGACCATTGACTACGCCATCCTCCTCACTAACCGCTACCTGGATTTTCGCCGAGAAAATGCGCCCAAGGCCGCTGCGGTCTTGGCCCTAAGAGCAGCCGGGGGCTCGGTCCTCACCTCCGCCCTCATCCTCTCCCTGGCCGGTTATGCCGAGGGGATGATCTCCGAGATAGAAACAGTCAGCACAATAGGCATGCTCCTGGGCCGAGGCGCCGCCCTTTCCGGGCTCCTCGTCCTGGTCCTGCTGCCGGTGCTGCTCCTGATCTTCGACAGAGTAATCATGGTTACGACCCTGGGCACTAAAACAATTCGCCAGCAAAGAAAAAAGGAGTGCATATCGTGAAAAAAACGGCAATCTTGCTGCTGTCTCTTCTCCTCCTCTTCAGCTTTACCGCCGCCGCAGGCCCCCAAACCGGATCCGATCAAGAGTTGCTCAAGGATGAAACAGTGTACGTCAATTTAAACGCCGACGGCAGCATCAAGCAGATATATGTTGTAAACCGCATCGAGGCAAAAAAAGCCGGTGTTTACACCGATTACGGCAAGTACACCAATGTCACCAATCTCTCGGGCAGCCAAAAGCCCGCGATAAACGGCGACAGTATCTCCTGGCAGTTGGACAAAGAAGTTCTTTACTACCAGGGTCAACTGGCTGACGGCGAACTGCCCTTCAGCTTTTCCCTGGAATACAGGCTGGATGGCAGCCTGGTTGCGCCGGAAGAGATCATCGGCAAGGCCGGAGCTGTCGCCATCAACCTCAGGGTAGAGCCCAATCCTAAGGCTAAAGCCCATTTCCGCGACAATTACCTGGCCCAGATTCAGATTCCCCTGGACTTGGAAGGGATCACCGGCATCGAGGCCCCCGGCGCTGCCCCGGTCGTCGCCGGCCGAACCGCCACCCTGGCCTACACCGTACTGCCAGGGCAAAAAGCCGACTATACCCTCCATTTTGAGACGAGGGCATTTGAAATGGGGTCAATCTCCATTTCCTGCCTGCCCTTTTCTTCCGACAGCTTCCTGGACTTGGACTTAGAAGAAATCACCGAGGGTTTTGCCGGGCTCACCGACGGCCTGGATAAACTAGCCGGGGGCAGCAAAAAGCTGCAGCTTGGCGTCATCGACCTCAAAGAGGGGTTGGACCAACTGGCTGGCGGGGCGGGTGAATTGGCGGCAGGGACATCCCAGCTTTCCGCCTTTTTGGCCGGTGTTGGCGAACTGCAGCAAGGCCTCCAGGGCCTCAGCGCCGGGCTGACCCAACTAAAACAGGGGGCGGCGGGAGTTGAGACCGGGAATAAAGATCTTGCTCAAGGCATCCGGGGCTACACAAGCGCCGCCGGGCAGATTTCCCAAAACAGCCAGAAGCTGAACGCCGGGCTAGCCCAACTGAGCACCGAAGGGGATGGGTTGAACGCGGGCTACCAGCAACTGGCCAGCGGCTTGGGCAACGCCTTCGCCGGCTTGCCCCAACAACTGGCGCCCCTAAATCTCAGCGCCGAGCAGCAGCAAGCCCTAGGCCAGATTCTGGCGGGCATGAACGCCGGCTTGGATAGCCAGCTAGCCGCCTTTGGCCAGGGTCTGCGGGAGTATACCGGAGGGGTCGGCCAAGCCGCCGACGGTTTCAATGAACTGTCCCTTGGCCTGGAAGCTTTTGCCGGTCAGGGGCAAGCCCTGGCAACAGCCGCCGACCAGCTTGGGGCAGGCAGCGCCGCCCTCAGCCAGGGGTTGACGGAAATGGCAGCCGGCAGCG
>DGZR01000035.1:0-2831 GCA_002397155.1 Firmicutes bacterium UBA4975
TCCCAATTTGCCGACGCCTCGGGTGCCGAGTTTGCCCAGGGCATTCGGGAACTAAAAAAACAGGGCATGAAGGGCCTGATCCTAGACCTGCGGGACAATCCCGGGGGCTACCTGGATGTGGCTGCTGAAATCGGCCGCCAACTGGTGCCCAAGGGCCTGATCGTATACACCGAGGACCGCAACGGCAAGCGCACGGGAGAATACACTTCTACCCTGCGGGACAGAGGTTACCCCCTGGTGGTTCTGGTCAATGAGAACAGTGCCAGTGCTTCCGAGATTATCGCCGGTGCCCTGCAGGACAACGATGTGCCCGTGGTGGGGACCACCAGCTACGGAAAGGGCACCGTGCAAAGTTCGTACCAACTGGGGGACGGCTCCTATGTAAAACTCACCACCAATAAATTTTTCACCCCCAAGGGCAAGGAAATTCAAGGCCACGGCGTCACCCCCGATTATCCGGTGGCGATGGACATGGTCTACCGCATGACCAACCTGCGCTTTACCGGCACTTTGGAATTGGGCAGCGAGGCCCTTCACGTTTACCAGCTTCAGGTCATGTTGGCGGCGATGAATTACTTTACGGCGGAAGCCTCGGGCATCTATGACCAGGCCACTGTCGAGGCGGTGGCCGCTTTCCAGCAAGCCAATGGTCTGTCTCCCAGCGGCAATATGGACCGGGAAACCACCGATTTATTTAATCAGCGCTGGGAAAAACACGCCGTGAATAGCGACATCCAGCTCAACAAAGCCATAGAAGTCCTGGACCGGCTTCTAAAGGGGAATTAAGATGCTGCCCCTGGCGGACTTGGTCAAGCTTATATTTACCGTCCTTGGCCAGGCTTTTTTCGGCTGGCTGAAGGAACCCAACCTGCTCTACTATCCCTTTATGCTGGCCATCGTCCTCTCAATCGTCTTTCGCCAATTTCGCCGTCAGGCTGAGCTGGAGGTCCGCCTCTTCGGCGTCCCCTTTTCCCAGCCCTGGCGCCAACTCCTCATATCTGCCGGCTTTGGCTTGGCCGGCGGTTTGGTCGCCAGCTTTCTCATGGTCTTTGCCGGTCTGCCCCTATCGGAAGAACTGGGGCTGATCTATGTCTGGCCGGTGGTGCTCTTTCTCATGCTCATCAGCCCCCGCTTCATGTGCTTCGCTTATGGGGGCGGCGTTGTGGGGGCGGTGTCTCTGGTCCTCAGGGGCTTGAACCTGGTCTTCCCCGGCTTGGGCAGCTTCAGTCTCCTTGCTTCCCTCATGGCCGTGGACCTGCCGGCCCTCATGGCGCTCATCGGCGTCCTCCACTTTACCGAAAGTTTTTTGATCTTCATCAGCGGGCACATCAACGCCAGCCCAGTCATCCTGGAAAGTCCCCGGGGCCAAGCGGTTGGCGGCTTTATGCTCCAGCGCTTTTGGCCCTTGCCCATAACCGCCTTGCTGGCAGAAGTGATACGGGCAAGCGAGCCCATTGCCCAGGGGGTGGAGATGCCCGAATGGTGGCCGATTCTCCAGCCCTTATTGCAGCCCGGCCCCGGCCTGATCTTGATTTTTTCTCTCTTTCCCATCGTGGCCGCCCTGGGCTATTCGGATATCGCCGTGGCTTCCACTCCTCGGGAAAAAAGTAAAATCTCCGCCCGCAATCTGGCTCTCTACAGCCTGGTCCTCTTGGCTCTAAGCCTCCTATCCGGGCGTTTTCCCTCCCTTCAAGTCTTGCCGGTGCTCTTTGCCCCCTTGGGCCACGAGTACCTAATTCAGGCGGGCAACCGGCGGGAATGGGCGGGGGTTCCCCTCTACATCCCTCCTGAACGGGGGGTGCGGCTGCTCACCGTCCTGCCCGACTCCGCCGCCCGGGGCCAGGGACTGGGCCCGGGCTGGGTCGTCCTCAATGTAAACGGCTTTGAGGTCAACAGCCGCCGGGACCTGGCCGCCGCCCTGGATTCTTTCCCCGGCATGGCGGAAATCCAGGCTCTTTCTCCCGAGGGGGACATAAAGACTGTCCGGCTCCATCAAACCCAGGGACGGCTTGGCCTCATCCCTGTCCCCGACAGCAGCGAGCCGGGAAACTATCTGAAAATCGGCGGCAAGGGTTTTCTGGGGCGGCTCTGGGAAAAGCATAAAAAGAAACAGTCTGGCGTTTAGCCAGACTGTAACTTATCTGAAGGAGAGGGATTGCAGGGCTTTATTCAGCGTGTCTAAGTCCCCTTCATCCCGGTAGAAAATGATTAGGTTGAGGGCGTAGCCTTTGTGTATTGTCACGTAGTACTTTAGTAAAAATTGCCCTCCATCTCCCGAATCCATGGAGAGTGCAAGGGTGCTGAATTGTTTTCCCCCCAAGGTCTCTTCGCCAAATTCACCGAAGGTGTATAGGAGTGAAGTTGCCTCCAACTGGGTCTTGACGATGTTGAGGTAGTCCCGGCTGTTCTTAATACCCTGCAGTATGCTCACTTTTTCCGCGACGCAGATGATGTTTGGGTTGCCGACAGTGCCCAGGGGGTACTGATAAGTAAGAAATAAATTCAACGATTTCAGGCTGGCAAAGTCAAAGGCCTCTCTCTTTTCTTTATTGCCTTCCGCCATAAATTCAGCGCCCGCCTCCATCGCCGCCAGCAGCTCATCCTCATCAGCGATAAGCCAGTCTTCCGGCAGTTCCATGGTAAAGTCAAAGTAATCGTGGGTGTAGGTATTGCCCTCGACTTTGCCCAGGTCGATTTTTGGCGCGGCTTTGCACCCGGCCAGACCAATGCCCAGGCAGAGCAAGACCGCTAGTAGGATCCCTCGGTATTGTTTCAACCTATCTACCTCCAATATTTGTCTGGGATAAGCTTATTGTAATATATTGGCGGGG
>DGZR01000035.1:3074-5229 GCA_002397155.1 Firmicutes bacterium UBA4975
CGCTCTATACACTGATTAGTCCTTGTGGTAAAATGAAAACACCTGTTCGCAAACGAGGTGAGCAAATTGGCAGGCCAATTCAAACTTGTATCCGACTTTAAACCCACAGGAGACCAGCCCCGGGCCATCGAACAGTTGGTGCAAGGGTTGGAGAAAAACCTGCGCCACCAGACCCTTTTAGGGGTCACCGGCTCCGGCAAGACATTCACCGTGGCCAATGTCATCGCCCAGGTTCAGCGCCCCACCCTGGTCATTGCCCACAACAAGACCCTGGCTGCCCAGCTCTGCAGCGAATTTAAAGAGTTCTTTCCGGAAAACTCGGTGGAGTACTTCGTCAGCTACTACGATTACTACCAGCCCGAAGCCTACATCCCCCATACCGACACCTACATCGAAAAGGACACGGCCATCAACGAGGAAATCGACAAGCTGCGCCACTCGGCCACCAGCGCCCTTTTCGAGCGTCGGGATGTCATCATCGTGGCCAGTGTTTCCTGTATATACGGTCTTGGTTCACCCGAGGAATACGGCAAGCACGTGCTTTCTCTGCGCACCGGGGGGGAATACCTGCGGGAGCAGGTGCTGCGCCGCCTGGTGGACATGCAGTACCTGCGCAACGATGTGGACTTTCACCGCAGCACTTTCCGGGTGCGGGGGGACGTGCTGGAAGTTTTCCCCGCCGGCACCAGCGACCGGGCTGTCCGGGTGGAGTTTTTTGGGGACACGGTGGAGAGGCTGACCGAAATTGATTACCTGACCGGGGAAATCCTGGGCGAGCGCAGCCATGTGGCCATCTTCCCCGCTTCCCACTACGTAACGTCCAAGGATCTCATGGTCAAGGCCATTCTGGGCATCGAGGCCGAGTTGGCAGAACAACTGGCTCGCTTTCGCCGGGAAAATAAACTGCTGGAAGCCCAGCGCCTAGAGCAGCGCACTCGCTACGATCTGGAAATGATGCAGGAGATGGGCTTTTGTTCGGGTATAGAAAACTACTCCCGCCACCTGGCGGGCCGGGAGGCCGGCAGCCGCCCCGCCACCCTCATCGACTACTTTCCCGAGGATTTTCTCCTGGTGGTGGATGAATCCCACGTCACCCTGCCCCAGGTGCGGGGCATGTATAACGGCGACCGCTCCAGGAAGACTGTGCTGGTGGATTACGGTTTCCGCCTGCCTTCGGCCCTGGACAACCGGCCCCTGACCTTTACCGAATTTGAGGGCCTCATACCTCAGGCCCTGTACGTCAGCGCTACCCCCGGGCCCTATGAAGGAGAGCACAGCCCCCGGATGGTGGAGCAGATCATCCGGCCCACCGGCCTGGTGGACCCCGAGGTGGTCATCAAGCCGGTGACAGGCCAGGTAGACGACTTGATGGAAGAAATTCGGCGCTGCACGGCCAAGGGAGAACGGACCCTGGTCACCACCTTGACCAAGCGCATGGCCGAGGACCTCACCGACTTTCTTCGGGAAGCGGGCATAAAGGTCCGCTACCTCCATTCAGATATCGATACCCTGGAACGCATGGCCATTGTCCGGGACCTGCGCCAGGGAGAATTTGATGTATTGGTGGGCATCAACCTGCTGCGGGAAGGCCTGGACTTGCCCGAGGTCTCCCTGGTGGCCATTCTCGACGCCGACAAGGAGGGCTTCCTTCGTTCCGACCGCTCCCTCATCCAGACCATGGGCCGGGCGGCCCGCAACGTCAACGGCCGGGTCGTCATGTACGCCGACCAGGTCACCGACTCAATGGAGCGGGCCGTGGGAGAAACCCTGCGCCGCCGCCAGATGCAGACCGAGTACAATGAAAAGCATGGCATCGTGCCCCGGACCATCAAAAAGGACATCCGCTCCATCATCGAGGCGACCAAGGCGGCGGAAGAGGGGGCCCGCTACTCCGGCCAGGAAAAGGGCTTGAGCCGGGAGGAAAAATCCCGCTTGCTCCGGCGCCTGGAAAAAGAGATGCAGACCGCCGCTAAGGCCCTGGAGTTTGAACAGGCCGCCTACCTGCGCGACATAATAATCCAACTCAAAGAGCAAGGAATGAGAACATGACAAAGTACATCTCAGTGCGGGGCGCTCGGGTGCATAATCTAAAAAACGTCAGTTTAGACATTCCCCGAGATAAATTGGTGGTGATGACGGGCCTTAGCGGTTCGGG
>DGZR01000045.1 GCA_002397155.1 Firmicutes bacterium UBA4975
GGGGCTGGCAGCGATTCTTTGTCAGCGGCGAGGCGGGCAACTTTGAGGTAATCGGCGGCCGGCTGCTGGGATACAAGATCAAGGCATATTCTGTGAGGCTTTAGGCTTTAGTTGAGGGGCCGGCGCCTGCTCCTTTTTTGGAAAGGGCCGGGTTGCCCCCGGTCCGGCCCTGGTATACAATAAAGTGGCTTAGTCCCCGAGGCAGTTAAAATATTCCTTCCTCCTAGAGCATATATATAAAAAAAATGGGGAGGAAGGGAAGTTGCGCAAAATTCTTTGCTGCCTCTTAGTCCTGACCCTGGCCTTTATGGCCGGCGGCTGTAAAATCATGGACTGGATTTTTCCCGACAAAGATCTTGAGCCCCCCGAAGGGGATGAGGGGGACGGGCTGGAAGAACCGGGACCCGGGGAGGAAACCGGGGTCGGTATGCGCAAGAGCATCCTCTATGTGACGGACAACTTGGGCAGGTACATCCTGCCGGTAACCTACCAGGTACCCCGGGAAGAAGGCATTGCCAAGGCAGTGCTCAGCCACTTGGTGGAAGGGGGCCCGGCTCACCAGTATCTCACAACTAGCGGCCTCAAAGAGGTGCTCCCCGCCCGCACGACGATTTTGGGCATGACGATAGAGGACGGCTTGGCGGTGGTGGACTTTAGCCCCCAGCTCCTCCAGACAGTGGACGCCGATCACGAACGCCTGCTGCTGGACGCTCTCACTTATACTTTGACCGAATTTGATACCATCGACCGGGTCACCCTTTGGGTCAACGGCCACCTCTTGACTAAAATGACCCACGGCACTCCCGTGGCGGCGGTGCTCACCCGGGAGCGGGGTATCAACTCCCCAGTGTCGGCTAAGGGCACCGGCAACACCGTGACAATTTACTTGGGCCTGGACAGCCTGGCCAGCGGCCTGCTCCTGGTGCCGGTCACCCGACCGGTGGCCTCTGCGGCCGAACCCAGTGCCGCTGCCCTGGAACAGCTCATCGGCGGGCCCGCCGGGGATGAAGTCGGCCTCTTGGCCATCTTGCCCGCCGGGACCAGGGTACAGCGCTTGAACCTGGAGGGGGACACGGCGGTTGTGGACTTTAGCGCCGATCTGGCCCAGGCCGCCAAGCTCGAGGCGGCAGTAGGGGCGATTGTCCTCACCCTCACCGAACTGCCAAACATAAGCAGGGTAAAATTGACTGTCGACGGGCAATGCCTGAGCCTGCCCGACGGCAAGAATCTTGCGGAGCCGGTACTGCGGCCATCCTCTGCCAATCCCCTTGCTTTTTAGCAGGGGTTTTTTAACTAAGGGCGGGGGGACAAGCCCTTGGGTATAACCGGACTCGTTCTAGATATAATGAAAATGCGACAGGAGGATGAAGGATGCACACCATCAAAGGAGAGAGAATTACCCAGGCAGTGGCCCAGCTCTTTATCCGGGCCAACCGGGAGCTGCCCCCCGACGTCTGTGCCGCTCTGGCCCAGGCCGCCCAGCGGGAAGAATCCCCCCTGGGCCGCCAGATGCTGGCGAGCCTGGTGGAGAACGCCCGCCTGGCCCGGACCGAGCAGATGGCCATCTGCCAGGACACCGGCATGGCCGTGGTCTTTGTCGAGCTGGGCCGGGAGCTGCGGGTAGTAGGTGATCTGTACGAAGCGATCAACGCCGGGGTAGCCGCCGGCTACCGGGAGGGCTACCTGCGCAATTCTATCGTCCGCCACCCCCTGGACCGGGTCAACACCGGGGACAATACCCCGGCAGTGGTCCACTTGCTCCTGACGCCGGGAAATAAGCTGAAGATTACCGCCGCCCCCAAGGGCTTTGGCAGCGAAAACATGGGGGGGATTGCCCTGCTCAAGCCCGCCCAGGGCCGCCAGGGCGTGGTGGATTTTGTCACCGGAGTGGTGTCGGCGGCAGGGGCCAACCCCTGCCCGCCGGTAATCGTGGGGGTGGGCTTGGGCGGGACCATGGAGTACGCCGCCTTCCTGGCCAAGCGGGCCCTGCTCCGGGAAGTGGGTGCCCCGGCCGCAAATCCCCTGGATCGCGAGCTGGAAGTGGAGCTGGAAAGAGAAGTGAACAAGCTGGGGATCGGTCCCCAGGGCTTCGGCGGCCGGGTTACAGCCTTTGCCGTCCATGTGGAGAGCTACCCCACCCATATCGCCGGGCTGCCGGTGGCGGTTAACCTCAACTGTCACGCCGCCCGCCATCAAGAGATAGTACTGGAAGGGGAGGAAGAATAATGGAGCCGATTAAACTAAAGACGCCCCTGACTAAAGAAGTTGTCGGGCAGCTCAGGGCCGGCCAGTCCTGTCTCGTCAGCGGGGTCATTTACACCGCCCGGGACGCCGCCCACAAGCGCTTGGTGGAGATGCTGGAAAGGGGAGAGGAGCTGCCCTTTTCCCCGGAAGGACAACTTATATACTACGTGGGGCCTTGTCCCGCTCCTCCCGGCCGCCCGCTGGGCGCGGCGGGACCCACCACCAGCGCCCGCATGGACATCTACACCCCGACCCTGCTGGCTGCCGGGGTGCGGGGGGTTATCGGCAAGGGAGACCGGAGCCCGGAAGTGGTACAGGCTTTGAAAGAGTACGGGGCGGTGTACTTCGGGGCTATCGGCGGGGCCGGCGCCCTCATCGCCAAAACCGTCGTCGCCGCCCAGGTCCTGGCTTTTCCCGACTTAGGGCCGGAAGCCGTTCACCGTCTAGAAGTAAAAGATATGCCCCTGGTGGTAATCATTGACAGTTTGGGCCAGAACTTTTACACATTGGGCAGGGCAAAGTACGCCACAGTGTAAAACCTGGGCAAGCTAGCCTAGGAGGTTACTGGCCAAGGAAGGAGTTGTTGACATGCGCGTTGACCGCCTGCTCGGGGAAATGCGCCCGGTGCTCATCACCCCCCATGTAAACAAATACGCCGAGGGCTCGGCCCTTATCGAGGTAGGGGACACCCAGGTCCTCTGTACCGCCACGGTGGAAGAAAAGATACCCCCCTTTTTAAAGGGCCACGGTCAGGGCTGGGTCACTGCCGAGTATTCAATGCTGCCCAGGGCCACCGGTATCCGAAACATCCGGGAAGCGGTCCGGGGCAGAATCGGGGGCAGGACCCACGAAATTCAGCGCCTCATCGGCCGGGCCCTGCGCTCGGTGGTAGACCTTTCCCGGCTGGGAGAGCGCTCTTTTTGGCTGGACTGCGACGTGCTTCAGGCGGCGGGAGGCACCCGCACCGCTTCCCTGACCGGGGCTTTTGTCGCCATGGTCTTGGCCATGGAAAAGCTGGTGGCCCAGGAACTGCTGGAATTTGTCCCCGTCACCGATTTCCTGGCGGCGGTGAGCGTGGGTATTGTGGAAGGTCAATGCCTCCT
>DGZR01000095.1 GCA_002397155.1 Firmicutes bacterium UBA4975
ACTGGTAGCCCGCATAATTCCCTCTTTACTACTTATTTTACCACAACCAGGAAAAACATTGTTTAGACCTCCGGCTTCTCCCATGCTATCCCTTAATTTACCGCCCACCTGGCAGTTAGCGACCGACCATCACCATAGGGGACAGATAAGGACGGCTAATTGGACATTCTGAGCCACTGCCGGGGAGCAGGGAAAAAGCAGCCTCTTGGTGAATATTATGGAAGGATGGCGTTCACCTGTTCTGGGTCCAGCAGCGACCTGTGCTTATTTATTTATTTCTTTCATTGAAGGCGAGGGAAGGCTTGTGCGAAAAAAACTATCTTATATCGGGGCTGGTCTTTTGGGCGTGGGTTTTCTGGTATATCTTTTGCTCCCCTCCCCTTTTACCCTGGAAAAGTATGAACGCGCCCTAGAACGAGAGCAATATACCCAAGTCTGTACCGCCCTGGGCCGAGAAGTAAGACGCAACCCGGACAACTGGCAAGCTCGGCAGCTCTTAGCAGAAGCGGCGCTGGCCCGGGGCAGCCTGGACCTAGCCCTGGAACAGATATGGGCTCTGTGGGCCGGCGGACAATCGACCTGGGAGCTGGAAAATAAGGCAAAAACCCTGTTACAGGATAACCATTTTACCGCTCAGAAAGCGGACCAAGGTGCCGCCCTTGGTCAGGAGCTTTTGGTAGATAACCCTCCTTGGGCCTGGGGCGCCAACTTTCACCTCCTTTTGCTCCTGCAGTATGACCTGGGAACTAAAGTACCCCCTGCTCTAAAAGAGCTGGCCTGCAAATACCAAGGGGCGACGGGTGATTACGAGTTTGTATTCCAGGCCTACGAGTTAATGCTCAAATCCTGTTCCCCCGGAGAAATATGGGAAACCAGCGTGTCCCTAGAAGAAAACTCAGGGGATTACTATTGGCGGGCTACCGCCCTAAAGCAGATTGCCGACTCAGAAGAGCTGCCAAACCTGCAACAAGAGTACCCGGGGGATGCACTATTGGCGGCAACTGTGGCCGATAAAATGGAACCCCGGGCAGGACTGGATTTTCTTCGGGCCTGGGGGGCAAAGAACGTCGTCCCTGATTGTGATTTGCTCGCCTACAATTACGTCCGGCTAGGCCTCATCGACCGGGCTCAGACTCTTCAGGCGGAGGATCTTGAGGGAATGTCGCGGCCGAGCCTGTGTCAAGCGGCCCTGGATGGGGCCCCTTGGCCGGGTAAGAGCAAGTTTGTCCTGGATTACCTGCTGCAGTTGGGCCCTGCGTCCCAGGAGGAAGCAGCAATCCGGGAGGTTCTGGGGGGACCGGTGCCAGACCTCTTTTATGAAGCCGACATAACTTACTTGGCCCCCAATGGCGACTGGCTCATCTGGACAGAAGGACAAAAATCTTTTTTGCTCAATCTCCCCACTAATAAAAGGACGCCCTTGCCGGACACAGAATCCTTAATGGTCTGGAAATGGGCCCCCGATTCCACGTGCTTTACCGGCTGGCAACCCTTTACGGACGAAACCAGCATTATCCTTTTTGACCTTCGGGGAAGCGCCGTCGCGCTGCCGGGAACCGAGAGCTACCAGGCCATTGGCTGGCAAGATGAGGACACCCTTTGGCTACGGCCCAGGTTGGACTGGCTGGCCCCGGATTGGGGGGTCTACCAGCTTTACCAGGTAAGCACCGGAAAAATCCAGCCCAGTGAGTCCGTCCCCACTGGGGTCGACCTTTTTCCTGGACCCCGAGGCAATCTTGCCTGGAATCATTGGTCGGACGAGATTTCCCTTTTGCGAGGGAGCTCTGAATTTATCCTGGATTGCCCGGGATACCGAAGCATCATGAGCTGGCTACCCGATGGCAGCGGCCTGATACTTTTTGGAGAGGGTAATCTGGACCTGTGGACAGGGGAAATGGTGGAGCCCTTGGTAGCCGGGGGCTACTTTCTTGGCTGGAAGAACCAAGCCCAGTTCTACTGGGGCCGGGCCCTGCCTTCTCCAGTCGGGGAACCCTCAGGCTATTACAGTTTGCACACCTACGACCTTGTAACAGGGGAAACCGCTGATTTAAAAATTGTCGGAATCTTTGCTGCCGCCGCCGGGAATACCGTTTTGTCATATAACTACGGCAGGTACCGGGTTTACTTGCTTCCTTAGGCAGGGTTCTAAAAAAAATGACCGCCGGGCGACTGGCGGTCCTCTTTTTTACTAAAAGGGAAAACAAAAATAACTCCGACTTTCCTCACGGGGATTAGCCCTGCAGGGTGCCCCCGGCAAGGGCATGAGCGGCCTGTCGGCGAAATTCCGCCGCCGCCGCCATTTCCCGGTCGGCCCAGCGCCGGGCAGCCTCGGTGTTGAGGGAATCCCGGATACCCCGGTGCAGTTCCAAGTCGGGCTGGCTAAAGTACTGGACCAAGTCGGTGAATTCATTTTTTTGCGTGAGCCTGGCCCCGAGCAAGTGAAGACTGCCCGCCACCCCGATTTTGCTCAGCTTATCAGCGTCCCAGAGCAGGGCGTCCAGGGGTTCGGCTAGAGGGTAATCCTTTAGGTAGCCCACATGATTGGCGATGGCTTGGTGAATCTGCCGGGCCGGTTCCGGGGGTAAACCCAGGGATTCTAAAAAAACCGCCGCTTCCACGGCCCCAACCGAGCCGTGATTCTCTCCCCGTTCCCGGTTGGCCCCTTCGTCCAAGTCGGACCGCCAGCACTTGGCGATGTCGTGAAGCCAGGCGGCGATCCGGGCCAGGGCGGGGTCCACCCCCACTTCGTCAGCCAGGCTTCCGGCAATTGCCGCCACGGTGCGGGTATGCTCGTAGCGATAGTCAAAGGCGAGGGCCGCCCCCCGCATACTTCCAACGATACCCAGGTGCTCCCGGCAGCGCTGCCGGATAAACTCGTGGGCCTTTTCGGCGACAGTTTCAATGTCCAAAGTAAATCTCCTTTCCCGGGCAATTAAAGAGGTTTGGGGTATAATCAATATACTATAAACCGGCTGCCTCCCGCCACCGCAGGAGCAGACCAAGAGGTGAATAACGTGAATCTTGGCAGTAGAGCCTGGAACTTGCTTCTCGACTTGGCAGCGTATAAAAGTGTTTCTCAAACCCGGGGCGAGGGAGAGATTGCCCGCTTTATCTACTCTCGCTTAGGGAACCACCCTTACTTCCGGACCAATCCCGCCTTGCTGCGGTTTTTAGCCCTCCCCGCCCCCAACCAGCCGGGGGTGGTGGCGGCCCTGGTTCGAGGTAAAGGGGATAAAACCGTCCTCATTCTCAATCACCATGACGTGGTGGAGGCCGAAGGTTATGGGCCATACAAGGATTTGGCCTTTTCCCCCCTGGCCCTGACTAAGGCCTTGGACCCGGCGGCTCTGCCCGCCCAGGCTCGGGAGGACCTGGCAGGGGGGGAATGGGTCTTTGGCCGGGGGACTATGGACATGCTCTTTGGTCTGGCCCTGCAACTGGAAATGACCCTGGACAGGGCGGCTGCCCCCGCTGTCCCCGGCAACATCCTCTTTGTTTCTGTCCCCGATGAAGAAAACAACTCTCTGGGCATGCGCCATGCCGTCTCCCTCATCCGGGAAATCCAGCAGGAGCATTATCTGGACTTCACCGCCTGCCTCAATTGCGAACCCCACGGCTACGATAAAGACGGCCACGTCGTTCAGACCGGCAGCGACGGCAAACTCCTGGCCCTAGTCTGCTGTTTTGGCCGGGTAACTCACGCCGGCGCCCTCTACGAGGGCCTCAATCCCCACCTGCTCCTGGCGGAGACGGTGCGGCTCCTGGAGTTAAATCCCGGCTTTTGCGACAGGGCGGCGGGAGCCCTTACCTTTCCCCCCACTGTTCTAAGGGGCGGCGACTCCAAGGGCGGCTACAACGTCACCACCCCGGCCAATGCCTGGGCCTTTTTCAATATCTTCACTCTGGCCGCTGCGCCGGAAGAAATATTGGCAAAACTGGCCCGACTGTGCCAGCAAGCTGCTGCTAACGCCCAGGAGAAAGTGATCCGGTCGGCCCAGGCTTGGGCTCATATGTCCGGGGAAGCGCTGGCCCCGCCTTCCTGGCAACCCCGGGTGCTCACCTATGCCCAACTCCGGCTAGAAGCGGGGCAAGGCCTGGACTCCCGCCTGGATGCCCTGGCGGCCGTGCTCCAGGAGCAGGGGGCCGATCTGCAGCAGCTAACCCTGGCTTTGGTCGAAGAAACCCACCGCGCCTCCCCCGACCAAGCCCCCAAGATCGTCGTCGCTTTGGCGCC
>DGZR01000028.1 GCA_002397155.1 Firmicutes bacterium UBA4975
GTCAAGTTGAAAAAGACGTTAGCATGGGGTATAGTACAAGTGGTGTTTCACCAAATATGAGGAGGTTTATAAGCTGTGAAAAAGTTATTCCTTTTGTTACTGGCGCTAGCCTTGGTCCTGCCCCTGGCCGCCTGTAACAAGGAGCCGGTTGACCCTGATCCCGGTTCCGATCCGGAAGACGATAAGATCGAGCTGGCGTTGGTTACCGACCTAGGCACCATCGACGATAAATCCTTCAACCAGGGTGCCTGGGAAGGCCTGAAAAAGTACGCCACCGAAAAAAACATCACCCACAAGTACTACAAGCCCGCGGAAAAGACCACTACCGCCTACTTAGACGCCATTGACCTGGCGGTGGAAGGCGGGGCCAAGCTGATCGTCTGCCCCGGCTACCTCTTTGAGCCGGCGGTGTATGAGGCCCAGGACACGCACCCCGACATCAAGTTCATCCTTCTGGACGGTTCCCCCAACGACGGAGTCTGGGATCCTGTCCCCACCGCCCGGATCGAAAAGAACGTTTACTCGGTTTTCTACGCTGAAGAGCAAGCCGGTTTCCTGGCGGGCTACGCCGCCGTCAAGGACGGCTATACCAAGCTGGGCTTCATGGGCGGCATGGCTGTCCCCGCCGTCGTCCGCTTTGGCTACGGCTATGTCCAGGGCGCCGAATACGCCGCCAAGGAACTGGGAATCGCCAAGATTGAAGTAATGTACCACTATACCGGCGGTTTTGACGCCACTCCCGAGGCCAAGGCCATGGCGGCCGGCTGGTACGAAGCCGGCACCGAAGTGATCTTTGCCTGCGGCGGCGCCGTGGGCAACTCGGTAATGGCCGCCGCCGAAGAAGCGGACAAAGTAGTCATCGGCGTCGACGTCGACCAGTCCGGCGAGTCCGACACCGTCATCACCTCTTCAATGAAGCAGCTTTCAATCTCCGTTTACGACGGCATCAAGGCTTACTATGACGGCAAATTTCCCGGCGGCGAGATAGTCGTTCTGGACGTGACTGTTGACGGCGTGGGCCTGCCCATGAGCAGTTCCAAGTTCAAGACCTTCAGCCAGGCTGACTACGACGCGATCTATCAGGACTTGGTGGACGGTAAAATCTCGATCACCAAGGACACCGACAAGACCGACGCCTCCGACATTACCCTCGACCTGACCAAAGTCACTTTTGTCGAATAACAGGACCACTTTTTCTGCGAGCACTGCCGAAAAGGCAGTGCTTCTCTTTTGTTTGCCCAATGGGGCGGGACGTGGTATTATCGACTTGAATATCGATGGTTTTAGTCAGGAGGGTGCCCGTGGAATACATTATTGAGATGCTCGGCATCACCAAGGAGTTTCCCGGCATCGTCGCCAACGACCAAGTCACCTTACAGGTGAAAAACGGCGAGATTCATGCCCTGCTGGGGGAAAACGGTGCCGGCAAGTCGACGCTGATGAACGTGCTCTTTGGCCTTTACCAGCCGGAAAAAGGAAAAATCAAGATCAGGGGGCAAGAAGTGCGAATTTCTGGGCCCCAGGAAGCCAATGCGCTGAAAATCGGCATGGTGCACCAGCATTTTATGCTGGTGGACAGTTTTACCGTCCTGCAGAACATCGTCTTGGGCCAGGAGACGGTGGCCGGTGGACTGCTGCGGATGGAGGACGCCCGGAAAAAGGTCGTGGCCCTCAGCGAACGTTACGGCCTCAAGGTGGACCCGGATTCCCTGGTCTCCGACATCACCGTGGGCATGCAGCAGAGGGTGGAGATACTGAAGATGCTCTACCGGGACAATGAAATCCTCATCTTTGACGAGCCCACCGCCGTCCTCACCCCCCAGGAGATCGATGAACTGATGGACACCATGAGGGGCCTGGCGGCGGAGGGAAAATCAATAATTTTCATCACCCACAAGCTAAACGAGATCAAAGCCGCGGCTCACCGCTGCACCGTCCTGCGCCGGGGCAAGTCGGTGGGGGTGGTGGAGGTGGCGGCTACCAGCAAGGAGACCCTGTCGGAGATGATGGTGGGGCGCAAAATCAGCCTGGAAGTAAATCTGACTCCCCAGTCCCGGGGTCCGGCTGTCCTCACTGTGGACAAGCTCACTGTCCGGTCCCGGCGCCAAGGCCACGCCAAAAATGTGGTCGACGGGGTCAGCTTCAGCGTGAGCAAGGGGGAAATCCTCTGCATCGCCGGCATCGACGGCAACGGCCAGACAGAACTGGTCCACGCCTTGACCGGCCTGATGCCGCCGGACAGCGGCCGCCTCACCCTTAACGGCGTGGACATCACCGGGCGGTCGGTCCGCTACCGCAATACCCACGGCCTGTCCCACATCCCCGAGGACCGACACAAGCACGGCCTGGTCCTGGACTACAACTTAGAAGATAATCTGGCCCTTCAAAACTACTTTCTCCCCGGCTTCCAGAAACACGGGTTTTTGCGCCGGGAGAAAATCCGGGAGTACGCCCTTGAGCTCATCGAGAGGTACGACATCCGCAGCGGCCAGGGACCCCAGACCCCGGCTCGGAGCATGTCCGGGGGCAACCAGCAAAAGGCCATCGTCGCTCGGGAAATCAACCGCAATTCGGACCTGCTGGTGGCGGTCCAGCCCACCCGGGGCCTGGATGTGGGCGCCATCGAGTACATCCACCGCAAGCTGGTGGAACAGCGAAACGCCGGCAAGGCCGTGCTCCTCATTTCCCTGGAGCTGGACGAAGTGATGAATCTCAGCGACCGGATTCTCGTCATTTACCAGGGGGTAATAGTGGCGGACCTGGTTCCGCAAAAGATTAACATGCGGGAATTGGGTCTGTACATGGCCGGCTCTTCTCCGGCCGCGGCAAAGGAGGGCGGGCATTGAAACTAAAAAACAGACTGGGGCAGGGGGATTTCAGCTTCCTCGCCCCAATCATCGCCATTGCCATCGGGTTGCTCTTTGGCCTGGGGATACTCTTAGTCAGCAATCCCGGGCAGGCTCTGGACGGCTTTATCACCATCCTCACCGGCGCTTTTCGGGACATGCGCAGCCTGGGCCGGATAATGTATTTTGCCACCCCAATCATCCTTACCGGCCTTTCGGTGGGCTTTGCCTTTAAGACGGGGCTTTTTAACATCGGGGCCCCCGGCCAGTTCATCCTCGGGGCTTTTGGCGCCGTCCTGGTGGGCATTAAGCTGCCCCAACTGGGAGGGGTCCACTGGTTGGTGGCCCTGCTGGCCGCCTTGGTCCTGGGCGCTTTTTGGGCTCTTTTACCAGGGCTCCTCAAGGCCTTTGCCAATGTCCACGAAGTCATCGCTTCCATCATGATGAACTACATCGGCATGTACTTGGTCAACTACCTGGTGCAGAACAACATCTACGACCGTTTGCGCAACCAGTCCCTTGGGGTAGCCCGTTCGGCGGTCATTCCCCGCTGGGGCCTGGACAAAGTATTTCCCCGTTCCAATGTCAACGCCGGCTTTTTTATCGCCCTGCTGGCGGCCATCGTCATTTACATCATCCTGAACAAGACCGCCTTTGGCTTTGAATTAAAGGCCGTGGGCTACAACCGAGACGCCAGCAAGTACGCCGGCATCAACGAAAAGCGCAACATCGTCCTCTCCATGGTCATCGCCGGCGCTCTGTCCGGGCTGGGCGGCGGCCTGCTCTACCTGGCCGGGACGGGTAAATTCATCGAAGTGGTGGACGTGCTGGCGGCCGAAGGCTTTACCGGCATTCCCGTGGCCCTCTTGGGCATGTCCAACCCCATCGGCATAATCTTCGCCGGCCTCTTTATCGGTTACATCACAGTGGGCGGCGATTACATGCAGCTCTATGACTTTGTCCCGGAAATCATCGACATCATAATCGCTTCTATAATTTACTTCAGCGCGTTCTCCCTAATCGTCAGGAACATCATCCAGCGGCGGCTGAAACTGCGAGGAGGTAAAGTGCAGTGAGCACCATTTTATTCCTCATGCGCCAGACCCTGGTCTTTTCCGTGCCCCTGCTGGTGGTGGCCCTGGGGGGCATGTTTTCCGAACGGAGCGGCGTCGTCAACATCGCCCTGGAGGGAACCATGGTCTTCGGCGCTTTTACCAGCGTCCTCTTCATCAACTTAGTCCAGGACACCCTATCGGGACAGGTCTTGCTCCTGCTGGCCATTCTCATCGCCGGCTTGGCGGGGGTCCTCATTTCCCTGCTCCACGCCTATGCCTCCATCAACATGAAAGCGGACCAGGTCATCAGCGGCACGGCCATCAATATGCTGACCCCGGCGCTGGCCATCTACGTGGGCCGGATGATCTTCACCGTCCAGCAGATCAACTTTAAAAACACCTTTCGCCTGCAAGTGCCGCTGCTGAACAAGATACCCATTCTGGGCGAAGTGTTTTTTAAAGACGCCTATCTCACCACCTACCTGGGGATACTGATCTTGATCCTCTCCTCCGTCATCCTCTACCGGACCAGGTTCGGCCTGCGCCTCAGGGCCTGCGGCGAACATCCCCATGCCGCCGATTCCGTCGGCATCAATGTCTACAAAATGCGCTACGCCGGCGTGATGATCTCCGGCCTTCTGGCCGGAGTGGGGGGATTGATCTTTGTCATCCCCACCTCGACTAACTTTAACGCCACCGTGGCCGGCTACGGTTTTCTCGCCCTGGCGGTGCTGATCTTCGGCCAGTGGAAACCCCTGCGCATCCTCTTTGCCTCCCTCTTCTTCGGCTTTATGAAGACCATCGCCGCCACTTACTCCAGCATTCCCCTCCTGCGCAACCTGGGGGTGCCCAGCACCTTTTTTAAGATGATTCCCTTTGCCGCCACCTTGGTCGTCCTGGCTTTTACCTCGAAAAAGTCCCAGTCGCCCAAGGCGGCCGGCGTTCCCTACGACAAGAGCGTGCGCTAGTCAATCACTTCTTAAGGAAAGAAGGGTTATAATTGCCCAACCGTCTGGAAAAGCTGGCAAAACTCCTGATCCACTACTCCCTGGACCTAAAAAAGGGGCAAAAACTGCTGGTGCAGAGCACCTTGCAGGCCGAGCCCCTCTTGGAGGCGGTCTACCGGGAGGGAATCCTAGCCGGAGCCCACGTCACCAACCTCTTGGGCCTGCCCAACGCCCAGGAAATATTCTACAAAAACGCCAGCCAGGAGCAGCTTGAGTACGTCAGCCCCTTGACCGAGTTTATCACCGAGAATTTTGACGCCCGGCTGCACATCCTGGCCGAGTACAATACCAAGTCCCTCTCCTCCGTCGACCCCAAAAAAATCGCCCTCAACCGGCGGGCGGGGTCGAAGATCCAGGCCCGGTTCATGGAAAGGGCGGCTACGGGCGAGCTCCGCTGGACCCTGACCGGCTACCCCACCAATGCCGCCGCCCAGGACGCCAGCATGTCCCTGGCGGAATATGCCGACTTTGTCTTCGGTGCCGGGCTCCTGGACGAAGAGGACCCGGTGGCCCGCTGGCGGGAAATCGATGCCCAGCAAGAAGTTTACTGCAAGTATCTTGACGGCTGTTCCCGGCTGCGCATTCTTTCTCGGGACACCGACCTCAGCCTGAGCGTCGCCGGACGCAAGTGGATAAACTGCAGCGGCCACGAAAACTTTCCCGACGGAGAGGTTTTCACCGGACCGGTGGAGGACAGCCTAAACGGCCACATCCGCTTTAGTTTCCCCGGTATTTACGCCGGCCAGGAAATTGAGGACATCCGCCTGGAGTTTACGGATGGAGCGGTGACCAAGGCGACTGCCGCCCGGGGCGAAGAGCTGCTGCTGGCCCTGCTGGAAACCGATGCCGGCGCTCGCTACGTGGGCGAAGTGGCGGTGGGCACCAACTACGGCATCCAGAAGTTTACCCGCAACATGCTCTTTGACGAGAAGATCGGCGGTACGGTCCACCTGGCCCTGGGGGCGGCTTATCCCGAAAGCGGGGGAAAAAACCAGTCGGGCATCCACTGGGATATGCTCTGCGACATGCGGGAAGGCGGCGAGATCTTCGCCGACGATGAACTGGTGTATAAAGACGGTAAATTCCTCATCAAGGGCTAAAAGTGACGCCGGTATTACGGCGTTTTTTTTAGCGCAAGATACCAGTATATCTCACCCGGGCTCGGGCTGAACCCGATTTCCGTCCCGGAGGGGGAAAAAATCCCGGAGTTTAGGGAAAATGTGGTATACTAATACCAACATATTCCAGCTCGGCTGCCCTTTTTCGGGGCCGGCTGGAGCCGTTTTCCGGGCTTCGGGGCCCTTAGGGAAGGACCAGCCAAGGGAGGTTTCGCCATGGGAGGGGTTAGGGGCAGGGTTAAAAAGACAGGCCGCTTAATTGCCGAGCACATGCCGGATGCCGGCCGCTTCCTCAGCCTCATTATCTTTATCGACGTCGTCTGGGCGACAATACTTTACGGCGGCGCCATTGACGATTACTTTTACTACAACTTTTACCAACGCCGCCATTCGGCCCGTAAAAATTTCAATACCTGGCGCAAGAGAAAGCAGATAATCAATGCCTGCAACGACCGGGAGGACCGGGAAATCTTTAACGACAAGTCCCGGTTCAACGAGACCTTTTCTCTTTATCTCGGGCGAGAATGGCTGGATTTAAGCCGCTGCTCCTACCGGGATTTTGCCGCCTTTGTCCGCTCGAATCCCAGGTTCATCGTCAAGCCCCCGGTGGGTTCCTTTGGCCAGGGGGTGCGGCTGGTGGAGGCGGCCGCCGGGGACCTGCCCTCGCTTTTTGCCGACCTCCGCCGGGAGGGCTTGCTGGCGGAAGAGAATATCTCCCAATTGGCTGAGCTGGCCCAGTTCAACCCCTCTTCGGTAAACACCCTGAGGATTATGACTCTCTTGGCCGCCGACGGAAGGGTCAGGGTTTTGACCGCCGCCCTGCGCTGCGGCAACGGCCCCCAGTGTGCCGACAACCTAAGCCTTGGCGGCATCGCTTCCTTAGTGGATACGGCTACCGGCCTGGTCACCACCCCCGGCATCGACCTGCGCTGCCGCCGTTACATCCGCCATCCCCAGTCGGGAAAGGAACTGGTGGGCTTTCAGGTGCCCTTTTGGGAGCGGATTATGGCCACCGTAAAGGCCGCCGCCCGGGTTGTGCCCACGGTGCGCTACGTGGGCTGGGATGTGGCCCTGGGCCGGTCCGGGACGGTCCACCTGGTAGAAGGCAATGCGGCGGCGGACGCCGATGTGACGGAAATGCCCGATCAGATCGGCAAGTGGCCGCTGTACCGGGACGAACTAAAAAAGATTGCCCGCCTAAAATTGGGCCAAGAAAAAAAGGAAAAATACCCCGGCCCGGCCTCCCTGTTGCCTGAGGGGGACCCTGTCCTCCGCATGAGCGGCCGGGAGTAAAAAAAAACGCCGGGGTGACCGGCGTTTCGCCATATTTGGCTCACATCGCTTCTTTTAGCAGTTGGGCCAATTCGTCGGCGATGGCCCCTACCACTACCTGGAGGGCCTCGCCCTGGCCCACCACCCCCGCCGCCCCCAAGGCCAGGAGGCGTTCCCGGTCGACCAGGCCGGGGTCTCGGACCACTACCCGCAGGCGGGTAAGGCAGCAATTGAGCCGGGCCAGGTTGTCCCCGCCCCCCAGGGCGGCTAAGAGGGCCAAAGCCGTTTCCCGGTCAGCCTTAAGAACCGAGGCCTCATCCCCCAGTCGGCCGGGAGTGGGCAGGCCCAGCTTGGTGATGAGGGTGTAGAAGACCAGGTAGTAGAGAGCGCCCAGAGCCAGCCCCAAGGGCAGCAGGAGCCAGGCCCGTTCGGCCAGGTGCAGGTTGAGAAAGTACTCCAGGATTCCCGCCGAGGAGCCAAAGCCGTGGCGAAAGCCCAGGAGCTTGCACAGCCAAAAAGAGGCGCCGCTCAAGAGCACGTGAAAGCCGTAGAGGAGGGGTGCGGTAAAGAGAAAGGCAAATTCAACGGGCTCGGTAATCCCCGTGAGGATGCTGGTGGCGGCGGCCGCCACCAAGAGGCCCTTGACCTTGGCCCGGTTGGCGGGCAAGGCCGCTTTGTACATAGCCAGACAGGCGGCGGGCAGGGCAAAGAGCTTGATGGGGAAAGCCCCGGCTAGGAAGTAGCCGGCGCTGGGGTCCCCGGCCAGGAAGCGAAAGACCTCGCCCCGGATTACTTGGCCCCCGGAATTAAATTCTCCCATCACCGCCAGGACAAAGGCATTGAGGGCATGGTGCAGGCCCAGGGGGAGGAGCAGCCGCTCCAGGGCCCCGTAAATGGCCACTCCCAGCCCGCCGGCAGAAAAGACCCAGCGGCCGGCGGCGGCGATGGCCTGTTGCAGGCCGGGCCAGACCAGGCCGAGGGCGAGCCCCACGGGCACACTGACCAGACTGGCGATGATCGGGACAAAGCGGCGACCGGCAAAAAAGCTCAAAAAGGGATGGAATTTCACGGTATGAAAGCGGTTGTAGAGCAGGCCGGCGGTGAGGGCGGCCAGGATTCCGCCCAGAATCCCCAGGTCCAGTCCGGCCTCGCCGCTGCCCAGGGCGGCTATGCCGGTGATGATGACGTAGCTGATAGCCCCGGTAAACCCGGCGATACTGGCGTCGTCAGCCAGACCGATGGCCAGGCCCACGGCAAAGATCAGGCCCATGCCGCTGATGAGGAGCTGACCCGCCGCCTCCAGGGGCTGGGCGATGGCGGGAACGGGAATGACGTTGCCCAAGGCCAGGAGCAAGGCGGCAGCGGGTAAAACGGCGATGGGGGTCATGGCGGCAGCCCCCAGCTTTTGCATTCTCCCTTTAGCCAAGTTTAAACCTCCCTTTTCTAGGATGTTACCCCTATAATTGTCCAGAAGGGGGCCAAATTCCTGCCCCCTTGGCGGAGGAAAGAGGAGAAAAGTTGCTAGCCCGGGTCAATTTGGGTTAGGATAGGCAGTAAAGAGGGAGGAGGGAGATCATGGACGAAAAGAATAAAATCGGGCAAAGCCTGCAGATGGTAATGCTCCGCCTTAAATCCAGCCAGGTCTTGCAGCGGGTGGAAATCGACAGTCCCGCCGGGACGGAAAAATACTGGGTCGACGCCTCCAGCCCCGACCTGCTCCGGGGAGAGGGGGGGCGCAGGCTGGCCCTGGAGGAACTGCCGGCTTACCTGGAAAGGGCCCTGGCCGGAGCGAAGAGGGGAGAGGTGCGCTTTGTCGAGCGAGGCGCCCTGGTGACCCTGGCTCTGCGGGGGGGCGAGGTCAAGCTGAGCCTGAACACTCAGGATTTGCCCCACCAGGAGCAAGCGGAAACGGGAACCCGCCAGCAGTTTATCAAGGTGGCCGAAGCCCTGGATCTCCTCCAGGCCCTGGATATCGCCTCTCCCGAGGGAAAGGTCCGGGCCGACCGGCGGCGCAAATTCTACCAGGTCGACCGCTTTGTCGAACTGGTGGACGAGGCCCTGGAACAGTGGCAGGAAAAGCGCCCCCTGGTCATCCTGGATTGCGGCTGCGGCAAGTCCTACCTTTCCTTTGTCCTCAACTACTGGCTCACGGAAAAGCGCCGCCTCTCCTGCCGGGTAGAGGGCATCGACGAAAACGAAGGGGTCATCGCCTCCTCCCGGGCCATCCAGGAGCGCCTCAATTACCGCAATATGGAATTCCAGCAAAAAAGTATCCTGGACTACCGGGCTCGAGGCCCGGTGGACATGGTGCTCAGCCTCCATGCCTGCGACACCGCCACCGACGAGGCCCTGGCCCTGGGGATACACCTGGGGGCTAAGTACATCATTGCCGTGCCCTGCTGCCAGGCCGCCCTGCGCGAGCGCCTGGACTACTCGCCCTGGCAAGAGGTGGTTCGCCACAGTATTTTCCGCAATCGGCTTTCCGACGTTCTCACCGATGGCCTGAGAGTGGCGGCCTTGGAGGCCAGGGGCTACCGGGTGTCGGTGGTGGAGTACGTCTCCCCCCTGGACACGCCGAAAAACATCATGCTCCGAGCGGTCAAGGTCA
Organism: Firmicutes bacterium UBA4975; assembly: GCA_002397155.1. Lineage (GTDB taxonomy): Bacteria > Bacillota > Proteinivoracia > UBA4975 > UBA4975 > UBA4975. The sequence continues at coordinate 9,907 of DGZR01000028.1, forward strand.
AGGAAAAAGGAGAGGACGAGGCTTACCGCCGCCTGCTCGACTTGGTCCGGGGCCTGCCCCCCCTGGAGCAGTATCTCCTGGACCGGCAAAAGACCCCCTAGACCGGGATAGCCAGGACTGACCGGAGGGATAAAAAGTGGAAATCTGCCCGATCTGCAACGGTTTAGAAGATATCTGCCAGTCCTGTCCCCAGTGCGGTGGGCCAATGGAAGAGCGGGGCCCTCTCCAGGACTTCATCGACGGCTACAGCCCCTACTTGAGCCAGGAGATGGGGGAGGGGCTGGCCCCCCCGGGGACATGCGTGCACCTCTATTACTGCCGGGCCTGTGACCGGGACCAGCGGCTGGCCATCCCCCGCCGTCAGGTCTAGCCCGGAGTTTCAAGGCCGGCAGTAAAGAGCTACGGCCCCAAGGGGGCCGGTTATTGTATAATGGGGAGGTACGGCCCCAAGGGGGCCGGTTATTGTATAATGGGGAGGGGAGGAGATGGAAGAAGTGGAGATAGTGGAAATTTTGGCTGTCCTGGACCGGCTCTACCCCCAGGCGGCCTGCGCTTTGACGCACCGCAACCCCTTTGAACTATTGATCGCGACAATACTCTCAGCCCAGTGCACCGATCTCAGGGTCAACCAAGTGACCCGGGAGCTCTTCGCCGAAGGGGCCGACCCCCAAGCGATGGCAGACCTGGGCCTGGAGCGGATCCGCCAGTTGATTCGGGGCTGCGGCTTGTTCAACAACAAAGCCGCCAATATCCTGGCCACCTGCCAAAAGCTTTTGGCGCTCTATGGGGGAAGGGTGCCGGATACTCGGGAGGCTCTAGAGGCTCTGCCGGGAGTAGGCCGGAAGACGGCCAACGTGATCTTGAGCAACGCCTTTGGCCAGCCGGCCATAGCCGTGGACACCCATGTCTTTCGGGTCGCTCACCGTCTGGGCCTGAGCGGGGGGGTCAATCCCCGCCGGACCGAGGAGGACCTGATGGCCCTCATCCCCCGGGAGCGCTGGAGCCATTCCCACCACCTTTTTATTTTTCACGGCCGCAACCTGTGCCAGGCCCGCCGTCCCCAGTGCGGCCAGTGCCCTCTGCAAGCGGCCTGTAAATACTATCAAGGGAGTCTTGACCTTGAGACAGGTAACCATCGCTGATGGCCGGGGCCGCCGCCGGGATATCCTGGCGGGGGTTGCCTTTGAGAGCAGCGGCGGCCTCCCCCCGGCCTGGTCGGCCGCCCTTTGCCACTTGCCCCGGCGGGGCCGGGTCCTGGACTATGGGAGCTGGCAAGGTCTGGCCGCCCTGTGGCTGGCGGCGGCGACGGAAGCGCGGGTGACTTTTGCCCATTTCAGCGCTACCCTATTGGCCCAGGTCGGGCGCAATGCCCGGGCCAGCTCCCTCCGGCTCACCTGCCGGGCCATGTTTCCCCTGGAAGGCGCCTGGGACACCCTGGTCCTGGCCGCCCCCGAGCAGAGCGAGGCCTTGGCGATGCTGGCCGCCCAAGGGGCTGCCCGCCTGGCCCCGGGAGGGGAGCTGCTGGTGGTCGACGGCCCTCTGCGCCGGGAAAGCCTGGCCCGGGCTTTTACCCGGGTTGAAGTCTTGGCCCAAGAAGAGGGGTGGTCCCTGGCCCGCTGCACCGGACCCCGCTCGGGGGAGGGGCTGCCTTGGCGGCGGCTGGCCTTTGACTTGGGGGACCTGGAACTGGAAATGGCCAGCTTGCCCGGGACCTTTTCCCCCCAGGGCTTGGACCTGGGCAGCCGGGTCCTGCTGGAAACAGCGGTAATCCCCCCGGGGGGCCGGGTACTGGACCTGGGCTGCGGCTGGG
>DGZR01000034.1:0-1543 GCA_002397155.1 Firmicutes bacterium UBA4975
TCGATGACGAGGCAGTTTCCGTAGATTTCTTCCAGCTTGGCCCGGGCCGAGGAGGCGCCCTGTTTTTTCTGGATGACCAGCCACAAGCTGCCTCCCCCCTCCAGGTACTGTCGGCTCTGCTCCAGGAGGGGGTAAAACACTTTTTTCCCCGCCCTGATTGGGGGGTTACAGATGATGGCGGCAAAGGAGCCCGTGATTTGGGCAAAGCCGTCGCTGGCCAAGGCCAGGGCGTTGTCCAGCTTATTTGCCCGGATGTTCTCTTGGGCTAAGGCCACCGCCCGCTGGTTGATGTCGGCCATGACCACCCGAGCCCCGGGATTTAAAGCGGCCAGGCTGATGCCGATAGGACCGTAGCCGCAGCCCAGGTCCAGGATTGAGCCCGCCAGGGAGGGCAGGGCTCGGATGAGCAAGTCGCTGCCAAAGTCTACCCGGTGGCGGGAAAAGACGCCGGCGTCGGTGGTAAAGGAGAGCTGGATTCCCTTGACCTCGTAACGGAAAGAAGAAATTTCGTGGGGGAGAGGGGGGGCGGGGTCGAAGTAGTGTTTCATTGCCAGTCCTCCAAGAGGTCCAGTTCGGCCTGGGTCAGTTCCCTGAATTCCCCCGGGGCCAGCCCGGGATCGAGGCGCAAGGGGCCAAAAGCGGTGCGGGTAAGGCTCACTACCTCTTTACCCCGGGCGAGAAACATCCGCTTGACCTGGTGGAACTTGCCCTCCAGCAGCACGACCTCAACTAGGGACTGGTCCCCTGCTTGAATTATCTCTAGCCGAGCGGGCAGGGCGGTAAATTCTTTGAGGACAATTCCCCGGGCAAAGGCTTCAATGTCCTCTTCAGCCACCAGGCCCCGGACCAGGACGCGGTAGGTCTTGGGCACCTGCTTTTTTGGAGCCAAAAGGCGGTGGGCCAGGGGGCCGTCATCTGAGAGGAGCAACAGGCCCTGGCTGTCCCGGTCCAGCCTGCCTACGGGAAAGAGCTTGAGCTGCCGGTAGGGAAGGGGCAGGACATCGATGACGGTGGGGTAATGAGAGTCCCGGGTAGCGGAAACAACCCCGGCGGGCTTGTTCAGGAGCAAGTAGTGGTGTTCCCGGTATTCCAGGTCCTTTCCCGCTACAGTCACTGCCGCCTCTAGAGGTTTGAGGGTAAAGCCCCCATCTTTGACAACTATGCCGTCGACTCGGACCTGCCCCGAACGGATCAGGCGGCGGGCCTGGGCCCGGCTGCCTGCGCCGCATTTTGCCAAGTATTTATCCAAGCGCATCATCCTGAAAAAAACACCCTTTGTCCTTATTCTTTCCTGGCTGGCAGGGGAAACCACCCTGGCCGGGCTTTAAAGACCGTTATTGAGGTTGACCGGGGTCAGGCGGGAGAAATCCCCTTTTTTGCGCCCGATTTTCGCGTAGGGCTTGCCTTCAACTTCAACCACGTCCGCCGTCATGTCAATTTTGCTGCGGAGGAGGGTGGAGCCGACGCCATACATATCTACCGGCACGCCCAAGCGCTCAAACAGGCTGATTTTCTCGGCGCTAAAGCCCCCGGAGACCATGAT
>DGZR01000034.1:1845-2003 GCA_002397155.1 Firmicutes bacterium UBA4975
TCCCGCATGTTGCCGGAGGTGTCAAAGCGCACTCCCCAGATCTTCCCCCGGCCCTGGCCGATGACCGGAGTGGGGTCGGTCTTGCCGGGGATAAAGTCATTGCCGGTAAAGTGACGGTAAAAGTCCGCCACCACTTTTTCCGTGGTGCCCAGGCAGTC
>DGZR01000034.1:2273-4290 GCA_002397155.1 Firmicutes bacterium UBA4975
GTATCGCCGTGGTAACAAGAGATGAGAGCGTGGGGAATAGTGCCCTGGGCCTCGGAGCCCCAGTAGTCGGCGTTAGCGTCGGTTGAGACCCCAAAGGCCCCGGCCTTGAAAGCGGCGTAGCCGTCGGTGGCCTGGACCCAGTGGTGATCAAAGCGGGCGGAAAAAAAGATAATCGGCTTGCCCTGGCTGGCCGCCACCACCCGACCTACGCTGGTGGCCGTGCTGGTGGCCCGGGCGAGGACGCCCAGGATCAGGGTTTCTAGGTGGCCGTAGTAGGCCGGATCCCCTTCGATGACCAGGACGGGTTCTTTGTCGGCGGCTCTATCTCCGTCAAAGAGGGCCCGGACCTTGATTTCATGCCACTTGTCCACCCATAAGCTCATGAGCTCTTCCCTCACCCGAAGGCGGCGGCTGGTGTTGGCCTCTATGTTGCCCACATCGTAGCGGTATTCCGCCAGGGCCAACTCGTTTTCGATCTGCAGCAGGTCCTGGAACAGTTTGGCCGCTTTTTCTTCATCGGTGTAGTAACCCGTCCCCGTGCGTAAAATGGCCGAGGCCTCGTCCAAGCCGGCCATGATCGCGTCGGCCCGGGGAAAGACCTGGTAAACCACCTGTTGGTGCAGATTGTCCTTACGCAGGATATCCACATAGCGGGTAAAGTACTTGTCGGCGTAGTAACCGGCCCGCACTCGTTCAATCGGGACTTTAAAGACATATGGGGCGAGCCGGGTCTTTTCCACCATTGCCATTCCTCCCAAAAGAGTATTTCCATTATCCCTCCCATTCTACAACGAAGGGCGGCCCGGGGCAACCTTGGTGAATACCCCGGAAGAGACGGGAGAACATAGGGAGCATGGAGGGAGCGCCATGAGAGTACTGCATGTTTCAGGCCCGGCCCGGGGGGGGATTGCCCGCCACATCGAACAGCTCTGCGGGGGATTGTCCCCGGCGGGAGTGGAGGGGCGGCTGGTCTCGGTGGTGGTGAGTCCGGCTTCGCTCTTAAGCCTTGCCCGGGAAATCCGGCGGGGAAGGTGGGACTTGGTCCATTGCCATGGTTTTCAGGGAGGGGCGGTGGGTCGGACCGCCGCCGCCTTGGCCGGGGTGCCGGCAATCTTGACTATTCACAACACCCTGCAAATCTCCGCTCCCGCCCGCCTAGGGGCCAAGGTGACAGAAAAGTGGCTGGCGGGCAGGACAGCCCGCTGGGTGGCGGTTTCCGCCTACCTGCGCAACTACGCCCGGCAGGAACTGGGCGTCCCCCCGGAAAAAGTGGAGACAATCCTGAACGGGGTCGACTTTCCCCCGGAGATTCCCCCCCGGCAGGAACGGCCGGTGCTAGGCACGGTGGCCCGGCTCATTCCCGCCAAGGGCGTCGATGTCTTTTTGCGGGCAGTGCAACTGCTCCGGCCGGAAATCCCCGAACTCAAAGCCCTGGTAGTGGGGGAGGGACCGGAGGGGGCCCGGCTCCGGACTATGAGCCGGGATTTAGGCTTGGAAAATATCGTTGAATTTTTGGGCTACCGGGAAGATGTGGCCGAACAACTGGGCCGGATGGCCGTCTTTGTCCTGCCCACCCGGAGCGAAGGCCTGGGCATCTCGGTTTTAGAAGCCATGGCCAGGGGAGTGCCGGTAATCGCCTCGGCGGTGGGCGGGGTGCCCGAGCTGGTCCGCCACCAAGTGACGGGGCTGCTGGTGCGGCCCGGGGAGTACGGGGCAATTGCCCGGGGGGCGCGGCGGCTCCTGGCGGATAGAGAAGGGGCGGAAACCCTGCGTAAAAACGCCTACCGGGAGGTCGCCGCCAATTTCAGCGCCCGGGCCATGCTGGAGCAAACCGCTGCAACTTACCGCCGGGTCCTCCATGCTTAAGACCCTAGGCGCAATCCTTTTGATCCTCTTGCTCCTGGCGGCGCCGGCAGCAGCGGCCAGTGTCCGCCTAGTCCTGATGGACGGCATCAATTTGGAGCACTTAGCCCCCCGGGAGTACGGCAATCTGCACTACATAGTAACCAACGGGGCC
>DGZR01000079.1:0-177 GCA_002397155.1 Firmicutes bacterium UBA4975
ACAAGATAGTGGCAGATAACACCAGGGACGGGAATTGACGGAGAAGATCGAGGCCCAGGGACGGGAATTGACGGAGAAGATCGAGGCCCTAGACCAAAAGGTTGACGCCCAAGGTAAGGCGCTGACGGAAAAAATTGAGACCCTGGACAAAAAAGTTGACGCCCAAGGCAAGGCGCT
>DGZR01000079.1:423-65476 GCA_002397155.1 Firmicutes bacterium UBA4975
AAGGCGCTGACGGAAAAAATTGATACTCTGGACAAAAAAGTTGACGCTTTGGATTTGAGACTAACTGCTAGGATGGACAAATTTGAGGCTGCAAATTCACGGGATCACCGCCTGATAGTGCAGATGATAAAAGAGATCAGCGATGAACAGCAGAGGATTAAGCAGGCCCAGTAGGGCAAATGAATCTGGCGAAAGGCATAAGTAAATTGTTCAGCGTTTGTAATAGCTGCCCCTAAAGGGGAATAGCAGGTAAATCGGCCAGGGCCATCCAGGTCCATATGGCCGTTTTTTATTTGTGTCAGCAATTAATATCCTAACAAACTCGCTTGGTGGTAACCTATATTGTAAAAACTACCTTAAGGTAATTTCTACTTTACAAAACGAAGATTACGTGATACCATGACCCCAGGGTTTCTTCATGGAGAACACTGTTTACGATGGAGAAACAGGATGGGGGTGGGAACCGATATAGCTGCAATAACATATGGGGGTGGATTGCACGAGGAACCTTTGAAAATTATTGCCGGCACAATCTAGCCCACTATGTACCGCTTGTCACAAACATAGTGTGGAGGTTTTGATTGAAAAGGATGCTAGCCCAGAGGGCATAATTCCGGCCCATTTAATCAAATTCACATTGAAATTGGAGGGGAAAAAATGCCAGTTTGGATTTCGACATTGATGGTCTTCACAGCCCTGGTCATATCCATATGGATATCGTTTAAGAAGGGAACCAACGGCGGCATCCTGGCTTTTGGCTTTGCAATCCTAATTGCCATTGCAACAAAAACAAATTTCAAAGTATTACTAGCCGGTTTCCCAACAAATGTGGTTATGGCGCTCTTTAGCTTAACCTTTTTCTTTGGTTTTTTAATCGAAAATGGCACAGCCGAATGGCTTGCAAAAAATCTAATGTACGTCACGAAGAAAGTACCCAAATTTATTCCCTACGTATTCTTTCTCGTTTGTGTCTTGATGGGTGCCTTTGGGGGCCCGAACACTCTTATCTTTTGTATAACGATGGCCATCCCAATCGGCTTAGTCTGTGGTTTGCCCGCATGGGAGATTGGCGTTATTTGTGTACTGGGCGTTAACTGCGGTTCTTACTCGCCGATGAGCACTCACGGGACCATCTCCCGCAATTTTATCGCTTTGGCGAACGACGGTCATTGGGCCGAATCTGCCATGACGATAAACTGGTATATCTTCTTCACTGCGTTAATCGTGTACTTGATTGCAATAACCATTTACTATATTGGCTTTAAGAATTACAAAATCAAAAATGACGTACTCCAAGCAGTGAGCCAGCCCCCCAAAGCGAGCAGGAATCAATTACTTTGCGCGGCCACAATGCTCTGGATGATAGCCATGATGGTAATTCCCTTTGTTCTTAACAAAATATTTCCTGATAACACGGTAATCTCGTACATCCTTGGTTACTGTGATATAACCCTGCTTGCAACTCTTGGAGCGATTTTCATGGTTCTAATGAAGCTGGGGGACGACAAGGAGATCCTGAAAAAACGCGTGCCCTGGGGGACGATAGTCCTTATTTTTGGGATGGGTATGCTGATCGGGCTGGCAAGTTCGTTGGGCGTGATGGATTTTCTTACCTCAAAGCTTGAGGCCATGCCCACCTGGTTAATAACCCCTGCTTTTGTCTTCTTTGCGGGCTTTATGAGCGTTTTCTCCAGCTCCTTAAGCGTCGTATATCCGACTCTCATCCCAATTGCCAGCGGCATCGCCTTAGCGAATCCTGCGGTCAATCCCGTCGCCGTGTTTGCCGCAATTGTCATTGGCGCCGCAACCTGTGCCATGTCTCCCATGTCCATGTCGGGGGCAATGGTCATGGCCGGAACCACACCCGAACAATGCGACGGCCAAAAGCTATTTAAAAATCTTTTGATCTTCGCTTTTATCACCCTGGCAATACTGGTAGCGCTGGCTTTCTGTGGGCTATTCGGCCTGTTCTCCATCTAAAAAAAGACTAGGAGGTAGTAAAGTGGGCAAACCTTTTCGAATTGACATCCACCACCACATGTTTCCCGATTTTCTACTCAAGGCGTTAAATGAGGTCGGTGTCAGCGAGTCCGGCGGGATTAAGATTGCGAAATGGAGCCTCGAAGACAGCATAAAGATGATGGACCGTCTCGAGGTCGAGACAGCCATTTTTGCCCTTACCGAACCAGGGATTACTCCCTTTGTTGGTCCTCATCCGGAAAAGGCTAAGGAACTGGCAAGAAAAATCAACGAGTACATGGCAGAATTACACGAACGCTACCCCCAACGTTTTGGCGGTTTTGCCATCCTTCCTTTGCCAAATCTTGAAGACGCCATCGAAGAAGCCATTTATGCCCTCGATGTACTAAAACTTGACGGTATTGGCCTCCTTTCGAACTACGGTCCCGAATTTCTTGGCGACGACAAGTTTGAGCCCTTATTTGCCGAATTAAACAAGCGCAAAGCGGTCGCTTACATCCATCCCAGCACACCGGGCCCTCATTCCTGGCGTCCCCACTATATCCCCATCGACTCTCCCCTGGAATTCATGTTTTGCACTACACGGGCCGCGGCAAACCTCATCTTCAGCGGCACCATGGAAAAATTCCAGGACGTCGATTTCATCCTGTCCCACGCTGCGGGCACCCTGCCATACCTGAAATTCCGGCTCGATGAATTCTGGGTCAAGTATAAACCCGGTCAATCATTTAAAGAAGAAAAGATTACGGAATCTTGGCAATCCCTGACAATGCCTCCCAGCGGGTACATGGCGAAGTTCTGGTATGACAACTGTACCGCGACCAGTAAAATTGTTTTTGAAGCGGTCAAGGATATCTGCGGTTACTATCGGATGATGTATGGTTCCGACTACTGCTTCGCTTCCCCCCTCATCCGGGATAACATGGATGCCGTCCTCAACTCCTATGGTTTCACGGAAGAAGAAAAATATCTGATGGATAGGGGCTACGCTGAACAGCTCTTCCCACGCTTTAAGAAATAGTCTTTATACGGCGCAGGGGAACCCCAGTGGGGTTCCCCTGTAAAAAGAAAGGCTATATCAGCCATTTTCATCGGCATTGCCCAGGGCTAATGAGATTGCCCGAGCTGTTTTTTGCACATCGGCCACCAGGTTTTCCCGGTTTTCAAGCATCCTTGAAGTCGCTCCGGACACGCTTATGGCCGCCACGCATTTATCGTCATAATCGAAGATGGGGGCGGCATAGCAGGTGAGTCCAATTTCACTTTCTTCCGCATCTTCTCCATAACCCTGGGCTCTTATCTGAGCCAGCCGGGTCCGCAAGGTCGGAACACTGGTAATCGTGCTGGGCGTGAAAACGCAAAACCTGATGGTCTTAATGTAGTCGTTCAGAGCCGCTTCCTCAAGGCAGGCCAGCATGACTTTACCGCTCGCCATACAGTAGGCCTCGCTTTCGTTGGCGAAAGGAATGTTCATCTGCATTGCATAGCTGCTGCTTTCCCGATGAATGAACATCACCTTTCCCACCCGGGTAAGCACCGCCAGGTTTACCGTTTCGTTATATTTGTCCCGGAGGGCGGCCATGTGTGGGATGCAAGTACGTAAGAGGTATTGTCGGCCTTTGACTAGCGTGCCAAAGCGGGCAAATTTAAGACTGAGGGTATACTTCGAATCCTTGTCTTTTTCGACATAGCCGCATTTTTCTAGGGTGTAGAGCATGCGGAAAACACTGGATTTGCCCAGTCCCAGCTCCTTACTCAGTTCCGTCACACCTTGTTCTTGATATTTACTGAGGGTATCCAATACTTTGAGTCCGTTTGCCAGAGAACTCATCATGTACCTGTCCTTTTCCATGTCAAGCCCTTTCCGCGGCCAGATTGCCACTTTCTTTCTTTATTCTACATTAACAAAGAAGCGGTTTTATTTCAACGGACTGGGTCTATGCCGGTTTTGGACGAGGCTTAAAAATTCTGTTTATAAAGGAGCAATATCTATGAAAGAAATACGGTTCCATGGGAGGGGTGGGCAGGGTATTGTTCGGGCTGCTCACATCATCGTCCATGCGGTTGTGGAAAATGGCGGTTATGCACAATTCGTCCCTTTTTTTGGGGTCGAGCGCAAGGGTTCCCCCGTCTATGGTTTTTTGCGGATTAGCGAGGAGGAAATACACCTAAAAACCCAGGTGTACCGCCCTGAATTGCTGGTAATCCTGGATGAGACCTTGCTGGACGTTCCGGATACCTTTGCCGGATTTTTAAAAGGCGGCACTGTCCTGGTAAATACAGGGCGAGATCCGGAAGAATTGGTCCTACCGGGCGAGCCCGCTAGAGTGGCGGTTGTCAATTCTACGTTGATCGCGTTGGAGGAGACCAAGCGGGACATTCCAAACACCGCTATGCTGGGCGCTTTTTGTCGGGTTACCGGCTGGGCGGATTGGCAAATCGTGAAAAAGCTGATTAGCGAAAGTTTTGGGCCAGAGAATACCGCCGCTGCAGAACGAGCATACAGCCAGGTTAGAATCCAGCACAGGGGGGATATAAATGCGTGAACTGAAATTTAAAGCGCCGGTGGGGAAGGAAGGTCTCTATGTGCTTAACACCTCTACCTGGCGTTCTAAGCGGCCGGTTATGGACAAAGAGAAGTGCGTGGAATGCGGTCTCTGCCTAGTGTATTGCCCCGTATTTTCCATAAAGCGCGATGAAAATAAGAGCTACTACATTTGCTACGACTTCTGCAAGGGCTGCGGGCTTTGCGCCAGGGAATGCCCCCAGGGCGCCATAGCAATGGTTATGGAAGGAGAGGACGTTAAATGAAAGCGCTGGCAATAACCGGCAATATCTCGGCTGCTCTAGGCTGTTCCCTGGCTAGGCCGGACTTGATAGCGGCTTACCCAATTACACCCCAGTCTTCGGTGGTCGAACACCTTGCCTTATTGATCGCCGAAGGAAAATTAGACTCCCGAATTGTCCATGTGGAATCCGAGCATTCGGCAATGAGTGTTCTCTCCGGCGCCTCTTTGGCAGGGGGCAGGACATTTACGGCAACTTCGTCCCAGGGTCTAGCCTTGATGTACGAGCCGTACTTCCGGGTGTCAACTCTGCGTTTACCTGTAATCATGCCCATAGCTTGCCGGGAAATGACTTCACCCTCCTCGATTTGGTGCGGTCAGCAGGACGCCATGAGCGTACGGGAAGCCGGTTGGATCCAGGTTTATGTGGAAAACAATCAAGAAATCCTCGACATGGTCATTCAAGGTTACAAATTGGCGGAGGATCCCGACATACTTTTGCCCATGAATATCTGTTACGATGGTTTTTATCTCTCCCACCTGGTTGAAAGGGTGGAGCTGCCGGAACAGAGCCAGGTCGACTCATTTTTGCCTCCCTTTAAGCAGTACGATGCGAAGCTGGATCCCGACGATCCTATGGCGGTGGACCCGCTGACCGAGGGCAGCATCCTCATGCAGTACAGGATGTCCCACCTAGCCGCGATGAAACGGGCTTTGACCCGGGTGGAAGAAATTGACCGGGAATACGCCCAGGTGTTTGGTCGCTCTTACGGCGGTTTGGTGGAGGGTTACCGCATGGAAGATGCCGAGATTGCTTTAGTGACTATCGGCTCGATGACCGGCACTGCTCGTGAAGCAATCGACCAGGCGCGGAGCAATGGGGTGCGCGCGGGGTTGGTAAAAGTGCGGTTTATGCGTCCTTTCCCCGCAGAAGCCCTACGAAATATCTTAGCCGGAGTGAAAGCCTGGGCAGTTGTCGATCGCAGCGTGTCTTTTGGCTGGAATTGCGGCCCTCTTTTTGTCGAAACAGAAGCGGCAATCTGCGGCAGCGACCTTGCCAGAAACAGTTCATATTTTTCCGCTATCGGCGGCTTGGGCGGAACGGATATCACCCTGGACCTTTTACTGGGTTTGCTAAAGAAAGTAACGGGCAACAAGAGACAAAATGGGAAAATGGAAACCGTTTGGCTGGACGAAAACTTCCTGGGGAGGGTCGAATGATGAACTATCTAGACGTGCTGAGCACGAAACCCGACATGCTTTCGCCGGGCATATCCACCTGTGGCGGGTGTGCCATGGAAATCGCTCTCCGGCGGGTATTGCAGATTGCCGGACCTAATACAGTGTTTAGCATCCCCCCGGGTTGCGCCGCCGGCGCCGGGACGATGGGCTGGAATTTCACAAACGGGGTCAGGATCCCGGTTCACATTTCACTATTACCCAATATGGGTTCAATGATGACGGGAGTAAGTCAAATGTACCAGCGCCGAGGACGAGAGGAAGTGAACATCATCGCCTTTGCCGGGGATGGTGCTTCAGCCGACTGTGGTTTTCAAGCATTGTCCGGGGCCGCCGAGCGAGGCGAGCGCATGCTGTACATTTGCTATGATAATGAGGGCTATATGAACACTGGCTTCCAGCGCAGCTCCACCACTACCATGGGTTCTTTGACCAGCACCACTCCGGCGGGTTCGGTCACCCATGGTAAGGCCCAGGCCCAAAAACAATTGGCATTTATCATGGCCATGCATCGGGTCGAATATGTTGCCACCCTTTCTCCTGCTTACATGAAAGATTTTGTCGACAAGGTGGAAAAGGGTCTTGCGGCAAGCAAACGGGGTTTCGCCTTTTTACATGTGTACACTCCCTGCCCAACCGGCTGGCATTTTGCCCAAGACATGGCCATCCAGGTAGCCCGGGCTGGGGTTAAAGCAAATATTACGCCCTTATTCGAAGTTGAAGGCGGTGTGTGGCGTCAGACCGTTAAGAACAGCCGTCCGATACCCGTGGCAGAATACGCGAAACTCATGAAGAAGTATGAAGGCATTGACGAGGAAACCTTGGCGAGATGGCAAAAATCTGTGGATGCTGATGCAGATACATTGGCCAGGTTGACCAAGTAGGAGGGATCCGTTTGTCCAGGATGCTAATAGTCAACCTAGGTGGAACGTCTTCAAAAGTGGCGGTATACCATGAGGAAAATTGCATCTGGGCCGCTACCCTGAACCATTCCCTTGCCGATCTGAAGCCCTACGGGCACTACCTTAACCAGTATGAATACCGCAAAGAGGCGATTCTAAAGGAGTTTTACCGACGGGGTGAGAGGCTGGAAGACATTGATGCGGTAGTCAGCCGGTGCGGGCCGGTCAAGCCGGTAGCGGGTGGCACTTACCGGATTGGCGAAAAACTTGTCGCGGATACTCTAGCTGGGACCTATGGCGAGCATCCCAGTACTCTGGGCGTAAAATTCGCTTTCGAGTTATCGCGGGAACATGGATTAAAGGCGTACACCGTGGATCCCCCTATAAGCAATGAGATGTGTGAGGAGGCAAAGATAACCGGAATGGCAGGAGTTGAACGCATGGCCTCCTTCCAAGCCCTGAACCATCGGGCCACCGCCCGGAAATATTGCCTCGATCGAGGGGTGAACTACGAGGACGTAAATATCATCGTCTGCCACCTGGGGAGCGGAATAACGATCGCTTCCCACTGCCAGGGTAAGGTCATCGATGTCAATAACGGCTTGACCGGGGACGGTCCTTTCTCCCTAGAGCGGGCCGGTACCGTACCCAGCGGGGATCTAATAAAACTATGTTTCAGCGGTAAGCATACGGAACAAGAAATGATGCGGCTAGTAAATGGTCTGGGCGGTCTGGTGGCGCTGCTGGGAATTACCGACGGCCGGGTTTTGGAGGAAAAGATTGCCTCGGGCGACCGGAGAGTCGCCCTGGTTATCCGGGCGATGGCATACAACATTGCCAAAGAGATCGGCGCTAACGCCACTGTAATGTGTGGGAAGGTAGACGGAATTGTCCTTACAGGGGGGTTAGCCCACTGGTCACGGCTTGTGGATCTCATTAAAGAGCGGGTCGAATTTATTGCCCCGATAAGTCTCTACCCCGGGGAAAACGAGTTGGATTCTTTGGCGGCCGGCGCGTACCGGGCTCTGGTGTGCGCGGAAATCGCCCGGGAATACCAGTAAAGGGAGTGGTAAAATGAGGATTACTGTGATCGGTGCCGGGGCCATGGGCTCTCTTTACGGAGCAAAACTGGCGCAGGCAGGCAATGAGGTGACGATGGTCGATGTGGTTCCCGCCGTGGTCGAGGCTATCAGCAGTCGGGGCCTTATCCTTGAAGAGGGTCAAGTCCAGCACAACCTATCGGTCAAAGCCTGTTTTGGCCAAGAGCTAAAAGAGCCCGCTGAGCTCGTCATTTTATTCACCAAGACGATGCATTCACGTGCCGCTTTAGATAGCGTCAAAGAAGTGCTTGATAAAAAGACTTGCCTATTGTCTGTGCAGAACGGTCTGGGCAATATCGAACTGATCAGCGAATACCTGCCAATCACTCAAGTGATAGTCGGCACAACCATGTTCGACAGCTTTTTACTGGGGCCCGGCCATGTGCGCACTAGCAGCAGCGGCCTGATGAGCATCATGTCCGCCGACGGGGTAAAAAACGACCGGGTAGTATTGATGAACGAGCTGTTTAATACTGCAGGTCTATCCTGCGCTATCGTGGAAAACATTATGGAAGCCATTTGGGAAAAGGTGGCCTTTAACGCCGCGACCAATACCCTGGCTGCTTTGACCCGTTTGCCCGACGGCCTTACTATTGGCACCGATGAGACAAGGGAGCTGGCTCAAAAAATCGCCAAAGAGGTGGTCATGGTTGCCAGAGCCAGCGGCGTAAACGCTTCGGAAGAAAAAGTACTCGGCAAACTGGGAATTACGGTAGCGGAACACGGAAACCACTTTCCCTCAATGGGCCAGGATATTTTGCGGAAAAGCCAAACAGAAATTGAGTCGATTAACGGCGCAGTCTACAGAATCGCTCAGACTTTGGGCCTGGAGGTTCCATACACCGAAACGATGTACCGCCTAGTGAGGACGATAGAGAAGAACTACGCCAAACAAATGTAAAGGCGGGGGAGAAGAGAATGTATACAACCATCCAGGAAGTCATTGAGGCTGCTAAAGCACGCTCCGGGGACAAAGTGGTAGCGCTAGCCTCGGCCCACGATAAAGACCTCCTTGTCTGCGCTGCTGAAGCGCGGGAAATAGGACTTTGCCGGTTCGTGCTCATCGGAGATAAAGGAAAAATCAACTTTTTTCTAAAGGAAATTGGTCAGTGCGAGCAGGATTGGGATATTGTTGATGAGAAAGACGCGGAAAAAGCAGCTAGCCTAGCAGTCGGGATGGTTCGCCAAGGGCAGGCCCACATGCCAATGAAGGGTATCTTACCCACTGCCGTCTTTATGCGGGAGATTCTCAATAAGGAAAGGGGCCTGCTCGATCCCGGGTCCTATGTTTCTGCAGTGACAATCGCCGAGTTACCAAGGGAAGGGCGTCTCATGTTGGTAAGCGATCAGGCCATGTCCATTGCTCCGGATTACAAAGACAAAGTAAAGATTACCCAGAACGCCGTTAAGCTTGCGCACGACCTCGGTTTTGCCTGCCCAAAAATCGCTTTTTTGGCCCCGGTTGAAAGCGTCAATCCCGCCATTCAGTCCTGTGTCGAAGCGGCAATGCTGGCGAAAGCTGCTGACCGCGGTCAGTTTGGCGCCTGCATCGGCGAGGGTCCCCTGGCGCTGGATGTGGCGGTTTCTGCCGAAGCGGCTCGAATCAAAGGTCTAAAGCGGCGATATGATGGACCGGCTGATATTCTGATTGTCCCGGATCTAAATTCCGGTAACATTTTGGACAAGGCTATGCGCTACCTGGCCCATTTGAAAACCGGCAGTATGCTCTTGGGGCCCAGGGTACCGGTAATCGCTACCTCAAGATCTGATACTCCAGAAACTAAGCTAGCTTCAATTGCTTTTGCCCTCGTAAGTGTTTAGGCTGTAGCTGGGCACGGATCTGATCGATTAGTAAACTCTGGCACAATCGGCCCATAGCCTTTTTCCAATTGGGCATTGAAAAAGCCCTTGGCCAGAACAATTTTCTATGCTAAAGGACGCTGGGACAGCGTTCTTTTTCATTTACGGCGGTTCATTAAAGGAGCCGGGAAGTCTCCTCGCGAATTACACAGGGTATGGTACAAATTTTAGTGTAACGGCGTGCGAGCTATACTCAAGGTGGCCTAGGGTAAATGCTTTCCACCCTCCCTACCCGCGTGTCAGCCCTCAAGCCGGGATTAAACCTTCCGTAAATTGTTCGAGTTCAGATAGAAGGGTGACCAGAAAAAAAGACGATGATTATAAAGAGCCTCGAGTTCACTTTTGGCACTATAAATGCAGGGGTTCTTTTTCTTGCACTTTAAACAACCCGATGAAGGGATGTGAAGTAAAGATAGTGGACATCCGTTAAAATATTTGACGCTGCAGTATGCTGTCAGTCCGTAAAAAGCCCGGTAAACCGTTACTCTTAGTCTTTAGCATTCGTGGCATAAGTTTTGCAGTAATACATGGTGCAACGGTTGCAGAAAGGGGTGTACATAGGAACTCTCTAATAGCGTTTCAAGACACTATCTAATATTAAGGAGGCAAATCATGAGTCAAGCAGTGGCTGTCGAGACAGAGAACTCTGGCAATCGGACTTGGGCGGCACTTAAAAAAATTGGTCCTGCATTTGTATCAGCAACCACAATTTTTGGGCCGGCTTCACTTCTTCTAGCTGCTTTGGCAGGTGCGTTGTATCGGTACTCCCTGATGTGGGTTGTCGTCTTGGTCTTGGTTGAGCGACTTGTCTATTTTGAAATGGGAACCCGGTTGGGCATTATGATGCCGCACCATCTGTTGACAACGGCTAGTCGGACATATAACAACAAGTGGATTGGCATAGTGGGGGGCATCGTCAGCTTCCTAAGTTCGGCTCCATATGCGGCTGGCAATGTCCTGGGTTGTTCTTTAGCGGCGCAGCTCCTCCTGGGCGGCAATCTAGTTGTTTGGGCCATCGGTTTTATGATAGCTGCAGTATTGATTTTCTTTTTCCGTGGGGTTTACCAGCGCCTAGAAAAGATTGCCTTAATAATGGTTGCCCTGATGCTGGTCACCTTTCTTGCAACCTTGGCATTTTCCGGCTTTTCTGCCGGGGAAGCAGCTAAAGGTTTAATTCCAGGTGCAATGGCGGCACCACCCTTACTTTTGGCGATATCGATCTTTTCAACTAACCAGAGCGCAATGGGTTTCACCCAAGTTTACTTTGTCCGGGGGAAAAAATACACCCCCAAGGATTTAAAAGACGCACGTTTTGACCACATCCTTTCAAGCGTACTTCTAAGCGTAATAACCGCCGCTATTATGGCAGTTGGCGCTGAGGTCCTTAACCCGGCTGGGATTGTTCCTACCAGCGCGCCCCAGGCAGCCCGCATGTTGGAGCCGTTAGTGGGCTCCGGTGCGAAAATATTATTTGGGTTGGGGCTTTTTGGGGCGGCATTTACCTCTCTTTCCGGCCATCCCGTGCTAAATGGCATCACTTTGGGCGACGCATTCCAGCGGGCTGACGCCGGTGCTGACTCCCGATTTGCAAAAATTACTGCCTCTGCCCTCGTGATTGTCATGGGTTTATTTGGAATTCTACCTGTGGCATTTGGCTGGCAGGCCATCAATATTTACTGGATATGTGCCCTGGGAGGATTGATTGGCTATCCGTTTAGAGGGATTATCGCCTTATCCTTAGCAAAGCGGAAAGACATAATGAAGGATCTGGCTTTTAACAAAACCTACTTTAAATTCTTGGTAGCGTTTTTCGTCGTTATCTTGGGTTTTGTGATTTACTCTTCCTTAAAAAATCTAGGGGTCTTCTAGGATCCATAGAATGTCTTTTCAGGTTTTGCCACATTGGGACGAGAAAAAATCACGAGGAGGTTTCAGCATGAGTAATAAGTATGACAAGTTGTACGTCGCTTTGGTCACCCCATTCAAGCCAGGAACAGAAGATATCGATTATGACGCATGGCGGAAACTTTTACAGTATTGGGGACAAAATCAATTCGTTCAAGCAGGCGGCGGAATTTTGGTAAACCCCGAAGCGGGAGAATGTTTTTACACCACAATAGAAGAGAAGGTTCGCCTGACTGAAATTGCCCTGGAAGAGTTGGGAGACAAAATGTTTGTCTTTTCAGGGGTCATGCAGCCGACCACTAGGGAAATCGTTAAAGAGGCAAAAGCCTTAAAGGATATCGGGGTGCACGGTTTGTTTACTCCTCCTCCCATGGGGGCCATGGATATTTCCTCTTCCTGGGATCCCATCTTGTATCCGGAAGTATGGACCGATCAGCTTAAGGCCATAACTAACGTCGCTGATCTGCCCATTATCACCCATCCCACCGGGGGCAAGTATTATGGAATCCCGGTGCAAGCAATCCCAGTTATCCTTGATGAGGTGCCGAATATTATCGGGTGGAAAATGCTCACCTCAGATATTAAGGCTACCGGGCGTGTTTTACGAGAATACAAGAAACGCCATGTCGGCATTTTCATGGCTGGCGCGTACAAATTCCAGGAAGCCTTTGCCTATGGCTACTTTGACGGCACGGTCAGTGGTTTCTGGAATTATTCCATGGAGATCATGTTGCCCTATCTGGAAGCCTGGCGTACTAACGATGTGGTGAAAGCCAGGGAAATTCTTTTCAGCGGGTTTATGGACCTACATGAGTATGTGCTTGGCACCGGGGGAGAAATGCGTCTGCATACGGCATACAAGGCGGCTACTTGGCTTCGTGGTTTGATCCCCGACCCCTTTATGCGTGCTCCCCAGAGGAAACTGCGCCCCGAAGAAGTGCGAAATTTGCGGGACCGCTTGAAAGCCGTCGGATTGGACGTTATCAGCGATAAAGATATCCGCAAAGCCTACCCCACATTCTAAAGGGAAAGCCAATTAACCACAATCTAATCTGACAGTAGAAAAAGGGACATTACTGTCATCGAGTTTTTCGCTGTAGTCTTTCAGTGTACAGGCCAGTGGTGACAGTAATGTCCACTCTAATCGAAGATGCTATATTCAACAGGATTTTTTTCAGGGTACTTTGCTTGCCGTATCTCGAGGGGTGAAAACAATTAATGATCTAAATACAGTCCGCAAGGTAGACAGGATATCCTGGCGTGAATACTTGTCGCTTTTACCATTCGTCGTCCTGGGAGCGCTGGTGGGAGTTCTTTGCCCTTGGCAACCGGGATTGAGCATTATCGGCCACCGAGCTTTGATGGGGATTATTATTACGATCGGGCTTTGGGTGTGTAAACCGGGAGGAGTACCCTTCTCGGTTTCGGGCTGCTTTCTGATGATGTTCTTTTTACTCTGTGGGGTGTCGGGACCAACAGTATTTTCAGGATTCACCAGCAGTTCCCTGTGGGTATTAATACCTGCTCTGTTTTTTGGGCATGCCCTCAATAAGACAGGGTTGGGAAAGCGGCTGTCTTACTTGGTGATTAAGGCATTTAAACCCACCATGGGAGGACTTATCTTTGCTTGGGTGGCAATCGGTCTGTTTCTCTCCGCTCTTACACCTTCCATCGCGGTGAGGATAGTGATAATAATGCCACTAGCGAAGGGCAGCGCGGATATTTGCGGTTTGAAGAAAGGGTCTACCAATAGGGCCTTGTTGTTACTGACCGCGTGGGCCATGGCCCTTCTACCTGGGACCGGCTGGCTCACCGGCACCCTTTTAGGACCGGTGATTCTCGGGCTCTATAATTCCTCTCCCAAACTGGCAGGGGTGATCACTTTTGCCTCCTGGAGTAAAGCGGCTTTATTGCCGGTGGCGATAATGAACATCCTGCTCATTATAGGCAGTTACTTCGTCTTTAGACCCAAGCCAATCCCCGTTCTGGAAAGAGAAGTATTTGTAAAGGAATATGCAAAGCTTGGGCCAGTGAGAAAAGAAGAGATCATAACAGGTTTCTTGCTGTCCCTCTGTTTTATTCTCTTTGCCACTGGCCAGTTACATGGAATTCCGGACGCAGCTATTTGCTTGGGAGGCCTTTTTGCCCTTACAGCGGTTGGCATAATCAGGGTTGAAGACATCAGCAAGGGCATTAGCTGGGACCTGCCAATTTTCGTCGGGGTAATCTTGGGTTTGGGGGCGATTTTTGCTGAAACGGGAATCACCCCCTGGCTTGCTGCCACACTCACGTCGGTTTTGACTCCCGTGGCCCACAATCCCTGGCTTTTTGTTTTCGCTGTAACCGCAGGCCTGTTTGTTGTAAGATTTTTTGACGTAACCAGTCTAATACTGACTATGGCGATTCTAATCCCGGTAATCCCGGAAATGTCGGAAAGGTTTGCCATAAACCCCCTGGTCTGGATTACAATCTTTGTCTTTACCGGCAAGTTCTTTATCATGAGCTACCAAAATATGTTCGCTTTGATTGGGGAATCCATACTCGGCGGGGACGGTTGGAACAGGAAACAGCTTGCTTTATACGGGACAGTTTATCTTTTCGCCTGTTTGGTGGCATTGGTTGTAGCTGTCCCATATTGGACAGCATTGGGTTTCTTCAAGTAAGTTAAACGCGCGGCCCGCTGGAAGGCTGCGCGTTTTTATTGAAGAGGTTTTAGAGGATTCACTGTCGAAACCTATTGCAAGGAGGTTTACATTATGGCCGTTGCTTCAAAAATCCTGCTGCTTCTCCCCAGATCAAGCGCTTATAAAAAAATAGTTCATGAAGCCCTGGAAAGTTTCAACTTGGATCTGTCTATTGAAATAGAAACAAGGGAAGTTTCAATAGCGGATATGACCGCTAATATTGATAAAGATGCGATAGACGCTGTGATAGTCCGTAGCTTGGGAGCGAAAATATTTGACCGGGAAGTACCGCAGATCCCGGTAGTGACTGTGGACATCCGGGATATTGAACTATTGGGAGCTTTATACCGGGCCAAAACTGCAGGAGCCAACACGGTGGCAATAATCGACTATTATTATAATAAGAACCTTTTCGACCTGGATCTTATTGAGGAATTGTTAAAGATTAAGCTGGTGCGAATTTTCCTCCGCAGATTTGATGATTGGTCAGAGATACATAGTAATCTTGTTAAGGCGGTGGGAGCTGGGGTGGAGGCTATAGTCAGCCAGTGGGTGTTTATTACAAACGAGGCAGCTAAATACGGTTTTTCCACCGAAGTTGCTTACTGCAGTAAGGAAAATGTGGTAAAATCTATCAACCAAGCGCGTAAGATCGCTTTATCCAAGGCCTATGAAAAGAAGCAGAAAGAGAAGTTTGCTGCAGTTGTAGACGGTGTTTCAGACTCGATCATCGTTATCGATGATAACGGTCTGGTAAATCATGTGAATCCCTCAGCTAGAAAGATAATCGAGGAAAAATATATTGGGAAAAGTATTCTTGCTTGCCCTCCGGAACACATTTTGCGATTCCTGTATGGAAACGGCAACGAGAGTGACTATGAATATGTGACCGCTGACAATGAGATGTACGTTGTTTCTCGAAAGAAACTACCCTCAGATAAAGGAGAAGAGACGGTTATTTTCTTCCAGCCGGCAAAGAATATTGTCCGTGCGGAGAAAAATATCCGAAGAAAGTTAAGCGCGTACAGAGGTTTTCATGCCAAGTACTTGCTGCAAAACATTGTGGGCAACTCGGATAGTCTTAGTCGGGTTTTGGGTGAAGCTACCCATTTTGCCCGTTCAGATGCAACTATTCTAATCTTCGGTGAAAGCGGAACGGGAAAAGAACTATTCGCCCATGGTATCCATATGGAAAGCAATCGCGCTTCGGGTCCTTTTGTGCCAGTTAACTGCGCATCCATACCCAAGACCTTAGTTGAAAGCGAACTATTTGGCTATGAAGAAGGAGCTTTTACTGGTGCTCAAAAAGGCGGTAAACCAGGTTTTTTTGAACTTGCCGACAACGGCACTATTTTTATAGATGAGATTGGAGATCTGGGGTTAAGCAGTCAAGCGAGGTTGCTCAGGGCTTTGCAAGAGATGGAAGTAGTTCGGCTGGGGGGGACTCAAATCATCCCAATCAACGCTCGGATAATTGCTGCAACTAACAAGGACTTGCGGGAAGAAATCCGGGCTGGTAATTTTCGGCAGGACCTGTATTACCGACTTAATGTATTAAGTTTGAATGTGCCGCCCTTGAGAGAACGGAAGGAAGACATCCCCTTATTGTTCATGCACTTTATAAATACTGTTTCCAAGCGAATTAATATAGAACCGGTGAATTTTAGTCCGGAAGAAGTGGAAAGGCTGAAGGAATACCACTGGCCAGGCAATGTGAGGGAACTAGAGAACTTTGTCGAAAGGCTTCTTGCCTTGGGCGGGGACGTACCCTTTGGCCGGTTAGTCGATTCACTAATAGGGTGCAGGGACAGCCTGGGTAGCGAGCCGGGGGAGATATCTATTCGCTTGGATTCACTGAAGAACATGGAAAGGCAAATGATTCAAGAAGCACAGAGAGTGTTTGGGGCTAACCGGACTGAACTTGCCAGAGTTCTGGGGATTAGTCGGCAAACGCTTTGGAATAAATTTAAAGAAATTAATACTTTCTAGATCAAAAAGTTTTCAGATACATTTATTTTTTCTTTCTCCGATCTAGACTATAACAGCCCTTGCAACGGGGCTTGGCCTGTGATATTATTGCGGTTGGAGTTATAACCGCTCGAACCGGGCTTTAAAAGCCTTTTGGCTGCCTGGGTTTGGCGAGTACCTGCATTGGAGGTGTAAACCATGTACGCTATTATCGAAAATGGTGGCAAACAGTACCGTGTCTCCAAGGGGGATGTGGTCCTCCTGGAAAAAGTTGCGGCTCAGCCGGGGGACACTCTTTCCCTGCCGGAGGTTCTGGCGGTGGAGTCCGAGGGCAAGCTGCACCTGGGTAAGCCCTACCTGGAAAATGCCAGCATCACTGCCCGGGTCATTGGCCAGGGCAAGGCCAAAAAAATCGTCATCTTTAAGTACAAAGCCAAGAAAAACTATCGACGCAAGACTGGCCATCGCCAGCCCTTTACCAAGGTGGCGATTGAAAGCATCAACTTTGCCCAATGATTGAGGTCAGGTTTTACCGGAGCGGGCAGTCCCTGCAAGGTTTTTCTGCCCAGGGCCACGCGGATTTTAGCGACCGGGGCACCGACATCGTCTGTTCGGCATTTTCCGCCCTCAGCCAGACGGCTATTTTGGCACTGGACCAGGTGGCGGGCGTGACGCCGGAATGGAAGCGGCGGGATGGGTTTGTCCAGTGCCGGGTCCCGGAGGGCCTGGTCGGGGATTGCAGTTTTGCAACCCAGGTGATATTCAAGACCTTTTTGACAGGCCTGGAGCACATCGCCTGTCAGTATCCGGGTTTTTTCAGGGTAAGCTATGAGGAGGTGTAACCGATGTTCAAAATAGATCTGCAGTTGTTTGCCTCGAAAAAGGGTGTGGGCAGTTCCAAGAACGGCCGGGACTCAATCGCCAAGCGCCTTGGGGTCAAGAGCCAGGACGGTCAGTTTGTCACCGCCGGTTCCATCTTGGTTCGCCAGAGGGGGACAAAGATCCATCCCGGCGCCAATGTGGGCCTGGGCGGCGATGACACTCTTTTTGCGAAGATTGACGGGGTAGTTGCCTTTGAAGGCAATGGGGCCCGGGGACGCAAGAGAGTCAGCGTTTATCCTGACGCTAAAGCGGCAATATAAACTCCGGGTTCCCGGAGTTTTTTAAAACCTAAAAGAAGAGTTTGGGTGAAAGCGATGTTCGTAGACTCAGTCAGCATAAAAGTAGCGGCGGGCAAGGGCGGCAACGGGGCGGTTTCTTTCCGCCGGGAAAAATACGTTCCCCGGGGCGGCCCCGACGGCGGAGACGGGGGCCACGGCGGCAGCGTCCAGGTGGAGGCTACCGGGGATCTTAACACCCTTGTCTTCTACCGCCAGCGCCGCAATTTTCGGGCTGAAAACGGGGTCAATGGGGCCAAGGCCAACCGCCACGGCCGCAATGGCCAGGACTTGATCCTCAAAGTGCCCTTGGGCACCCTCCTCTACGATGAGGAGACGGGCCGACTCCTGGCGGATTTGGATTACCCCCAGATTTATACATTGGCTCGGGGAGGAAAAGGGGGACGGGGCAACGCCCGCTTTGCCACGGCGGTGAACCGGGCCCCGAAAAACGCCGAGCTGGGGCTGCCGGGGCAGGAGCTGGCGGTGCGCTTGGATTTGAAGCTGGTGGCTGACGTGGGCCTGATCGGCTTTCCCAATGTGGGAAAGTCCACCCTCCTCTCGGCTATTTCAGCGGCCAGACCAAAAATCGCCGACTTTCCCTTTACCACTCTCAACCCCTCCCTGGGGGTCGTCGCCGTCCCCGGGGGCGACTCATTTGTCGCCGCCGACATCCCCGGCCTCATCGAAGGGGCCCACGCCGGCAAGGGACTGGGGCACCGCTTTTTGCGGCACATCGAAAGGACCCGCCTGCTGGTCCACGTCATCGACATCGCTACTCTAGAAGGGCGAGACCCCCTGGCTGATTACCGCCAGATTAATGAGGAGCTGGTCCTGTTTAATCCCCGCCTGCAAGAGCTGCCCCAGATCGTCGCCCTCAATAAAATCGATCTGGTGCCCGACCGGGAACGGGCGGCCGCCTTTCGCCGGGACCTGCCCGAGGCGGAGGTCCGAGAAGTGTCCGCCGCCACCGGCCAGGGGGTGGAAGGGCTGGTGCTTTTGATTGCCAAGCGGCTGCAAGAGCTGCCCCGGGTTTCTCTGGCTCCCGAAGGGGAAGCCGAATTGATCGAGCTCACCCCGGAAGAGGGGATTGTCGTCGAGGAGGAGGAGAGGGGAGTGTACCTGGTTCGCGGCCGCCGAGTGGAGATTTTGGCCGCGAAAACCGACTTTGCCAATGAAGAAGCCCTGGCTAACTTCATGCGGGTCGCCAAGGGCATGGGAGTCTTTGACTTGCTGCTTGCCCGGGGAATAAAGCCCGGAGATACGGTAGTCCTGGGGGGACTGGAGTTTACCTATGAATAGCGGAGAAAAAATCATCCTCTTTGGCGGCAGCTTTGACCCCCCCCACCTGGGCCATCTCATCGTCGCCCAGTGGGTGGCGGAGGCCTTGAAAAGCGCAGTCCGTTTTTTGCCGGGGGGGGACCCTCCCCACAAAAAACCTTTTAGCCCCGGGGAGCACCGGTTGGAGATGTTAAAGATCGCCACAGCGGGCAACCCCCTCTTCGTGGTCGATGATTACGAGTACAAGACGGGCAAGGTCAATTACACGGTGGAGACCCTGGGTCGCTACCGGGAGGATTTTGGCCTGACCAGGGACAACCTTTACTTTATCCTGGGCAGCGACTCCTTGGGAGAACTGCTTCGCTGGCGGGATCCCCAGGGAATTGCCGCCCAGGCAACCCTAGTGGTTTTTCCCCGGGATAACCTGGATTGGCAGGGCCTGCTTGGGCCCCTGCAGCCTCTCCAGGCCAAGCTAATCATCTGCCAGGCCCCTCTGATTCAGGTCTCTTCAACCTTGGTCCGGCAGCGCTTGCGGGACGGCCTTTCGGTTCGCTACCTAGTCCCCTTGGAGGTGGAAAACTATATTCGGCAAATGGGCCTGTACCAGGAAGGATTCTCACCGGTGAATGTTGAAGGATAAAAGGGAACAAAGGGGGGTGCAAGATGCAGTACCTGCCCCGGTCCAGCCGTTTTAGGTCCCGGCGCAAAGGAGTCAACTTTAAAAAGCTGGGCACAATAATTGCCCTGGCAGTATTCTTGATCGCTGCCCTGGCTTTTGTGCGCTATTATTCCCTGTACGCCGCCCTCAAAGAGCCGGCGGTTCCCGCTGTCTGGCGCCCCGAAGGGGGTCGGGTTCAGATCTTGCTGGCCGGTCGCCACAACAATAAGATTACGGCTTGCACCGTCCTCTCCATATCGGCGGAGGAAGGGGTGCCCGTCAGTATCCTCCGCCTGCCTGCCGCCACCCTCCTAGGTGGCTTGGCGGCTGCCGATTCTCTTGCCGAAGTGTACGGCCAAATGGGAATTGAAAAGATGATCGAGGGGGTGGACGGGCTCCTGGCCGGGCGGCTGCCCATAAGCCACTACCTGGTCTACGACGTCCAGGGCCTTGCCGAAATCGTCACTGCTCTGGAACCGGTGAAGATAAACCTGCCGGAAAAATTCCAGGTCAGGGCGGGGGACACCGATTATATTTTTGGGCCCGGCGACCGGGAAATCACCGGCGGGGACATAGTTCCCCTCATCGCCTCGGACACCGATTTTTTGGCGGCCAGCTTTTGGGCAGAAAAATCCCTGCTGGTGCAGGTCGTGAATCAGCTCTTTTCTTTTAATCACATCAGTTACTATGTGCGCAACATGGGGGCTATCTCCGACGCGTATGAAACTGATTTAGAACCCCGCCAGCTCGCCCGGCTGCGCGACACCTTGCAAGCTCTGGAATGGGAAGACCGCCGGTACTCGGTTTTGCCGGGACGCTGGCTGGTTTCGGAGGATCAGCGCTTTTGGGCGGGGGACGAGGGCATGATCGAGATGAGCTTACGCCAGATTATTGAGAATATCCCGAGCTACGACAAAGCGGCCCTGAAAGTGGACATCTTCAATGGCAACGGGATCAGCGGTTTTGCCGGAAAAACCGCCGACCGGCTGCGGGAAAGAGGCTACAATGTGGGCCAGGTGGGCAACACGGACACTACCCAGGTCACTCAAGTATACTACCAACAGGAGTATCTTTTAGCGGCCATAGAAATTTCCTTGCTCCTGGATACCGAGGCAGTTCTCATCCAGGATCGGTACTATGACAGCAACAATCCGGTCTCGGTCGTTTTGGGACTTGACTTAGCAGGGAGGTAGCATATGCAAAAACCGCAGGCAGTGACCCTGGCCAGCAACGCTGCGGCAGAAAAGAAAGCCACGGAGGTCAAGGTCCTGAAAATTCAGGCCTCTTTTACCGATTACTTTATTCTCGCCACGGGACTCAATCGGGTCCACACCAAGTCCCTGGCGGATTACATCGAGGAGACCCTGGCCGAGGGGGATTTTTACCCTTTCAGCCGGGAGGGCTATGAAGAAGGGGAATGGATTCTCCTGGACTACCTGGACTTTGTCGTCCATGTATTTACTCCGGAGGCTAGGGACTACTACCAGCTAGAGAGGTTGTGGCAGCGGGGATGAGGAGGGACCCTTATGCCCGCCTGGCCCGGCACTACGATCTGCTCATGGCCGACCTGCCCTACCGGCGTTGGATTAGCTTTATCGCGGCTTTTGCCCGCAAGATAGGGCCCGCTCCCCTGATTGCCGATGCTGGTTGCGGCACTGGTACCGTCGCCTTGGGCCTCATACAGCGGGGCTATTCTGTCCTGGGCTGGGACCGTTCTCCGGAAATGCTGGCCCAAGCCTCGTACAAGGCCCAGGAGATGGGCCTGTCCCTGCCCCTGTGGCAGGGGGAACTGGCCAGCCTGCCCCCGCGGGCCGACCTGGTAATTTCAACCTGCGACGGCCTCAACCACCTGCTTTCCAGCGGCCAGGTCGTTGATTTTTTTATTCGGGTCCGGGATTGCCTGGCCCCCGGCGGCGGCTTGCTCTTTGACATAAACAGCGAATACCGCTACCGGCGGCTGTTGGGCAACCGGGTTTTTTCCTGGGAAAGGGCGGGGTTGGACTTGGTCTGGCGCAACCGCTATGTCCCTCCTTTTAACATTGCCGACATCGACCTGTACTGGCGGGAGGAGGGAGAC
The DNA here is from genome assembly GCA_002397155.1 of Firmicutes bacterium UBA4975. Classification (GTDB taxonomy): domain Bacteria; phylum Bacillota; class Proteinivoracia; order UBA4975; family UBA4975; genus UBA4975. The sequence continues at coordinate 22,021 of DGZR01000079.1, forward strand.
TCTTGGGCCAAGACCTCCCTTACCATCCGCCAGCGTTGTCATTCCCTGTCGTCCCTGGTATACTATCTTGAGCAGGCAGGTTTTCGGCTGGAGGGGGTGTGGGAAGATTACCGGACCCGCGCCATCGCCCCCGACACCCGGAGACTGACCCTTGCCGCTAGAAAAGCCTAGAAGGAGGAGCCCTATGAAATTCACCAAGGAAATGACAATCCGGGAAGCCCTGGATTTGGACTCCCGTAGCGCCGAGATATTTCAGGAGTTCGGCATGCACTGCATCGCCTGTCCCGTGGCCAGTGGCGAACCTATTGAAGAGGCGGCAATTGCCCACGGCATCGATGTGGAGACCCTCATCGAAAAACTGAACAAGTTGTAAAAAAGCGCCGGGGGCGCTTTTTTTGCAGGATATCTTTTGAAATCTGCCGAATTAGAGCTCTATGGGACTGATTCGGGAGGGTAGGCTATGGAGCTAAAAACAAAGGAACTGGCCTATCTAATAGTTCTGGCGGTTTTAATCGCTTCCCTGGGCGTGTGCAGCAGCCTGAAAGGGCGAGTGTTTCCGGAAAAAGCGCCCTTGGCGGGAGAAACGGCCGAACTGGCTGTGCACGTGGCCGGAGCGGTAAAAAATCCGGGAGTCTACCTCCTGCCGGCGGGGAGCCGGATTCAGGACGCCATAGGGGCGGCCGGGGGCCCTTTGCCCGAAGGGGACATTCATCGCCTTAACTTAGCGGACATCTTGACCGACGGCAAAAAAGTGTACGTTCCCTGGACCCTAGATCACTCCGAAGAGGGAAGCGGCCTGGTCAACATCAATACCGCCGACGCCCGGGAATTGGAGACCCTGCCCGGCATCGGGCCGGCCCGGGCGCAAAAGATCATCGAGTACCGGGAGCTTCGGGGCCCTTTTTCTTCAATTGAGGAAGTAATGAACGTGAGCACCATCGGCCCCAAGATCTTTGAGGGAATTCAGGAACTGATCACCTTTTAAAAAAAAGGCCCTTGCGAGCCTTTTACTTACTTGGCAAAGACGTGGTTGCCGATGCGGGCGACGATTGGCCGGGAGCGGATCCACTGATTAGTGGCTGTGACGGGGTTATAGTAGTACACGGCCCCGTTGGTAGGATCGATGCCGTCTATGGCCTGCTGGGCCGCCTGGTAGGCGGTCTGGTTGGGAGTGAGCCAGAACTGGCCGTCATTTACCGCCGTAATCGCCCAGGGCTGGTAGATGACGCCGGCGATGGTGCTGGGGAAATCGGGGTGGGCCACTCGGTTGAGGATGACCGCCGCCACAGCCACTTGGCCCAGGAAGGGTTCTCCTCTCGCTTCGCTGTACACGGCCCTGGCCAGCAGATCCAGTTCTTGGGACGAAACGGGAACGGACTTTATGTCAGAAACACTGGCGCTGGGAATGACGAGCTTGTCCCCAACGTATATAATAGTTCCCTTGATGTTGTTTGCCCGGGTTATGGCTTCAATGCTTGTCCCATAACGCTGTGCCAAAAGAAAAAGGCTGTCGCCCCGGACTACGGTATGCTCAACGGGGATGTCCATGGTTGCGCCGGCAATGATAAGGTCGCTGCTGAGATTGTTGGCAATTTTCAAGCTGTCGATGGATACGGCATAGGCCCGGGAAATCTTCCACAGGCTGTCTCCCGGCTGTATCTTGTACTGCAGTCCGAAGACAGGTGCCGCGAATAACAGGCAGATGCACACCGCCAGGGCGATGGTCTCTGGTATTCGCCGGAATCTTTTCGTCAAAATTACCAGCCCCCTAATTGTGATAATGCTGATTATATAAGATAATAGTCAACATCCACAAAGGGCAAAATCCGTTAAATCCCGGGGTTAAGCTTGTCCCTTCCCGTGTTATGTTAACCAGTTGCTTGCTAATCGCATTATTTCAAGGCGATGGATAGAACAGCCAAAGAAAGGAGGCGGGGGCGATGATAAAGAGTCGAATTCTCGACGCCAACCAGATCGCCCGCACCATCAGCCGCATGGCTCACGAAATAATTGAGCGTAACCAGGGGGCGGAGAACTTGGTCCTCCTGGGCATCTGTTCCCGGGGGGTTCCCCTGGCCCGGCGAATCGCCAAGCGCATTCGAGAGATCGAGGGTATTGACCTGCCGGTAGGGGAGCTGAACATCACTCTCTACCGGGACGATCTGCCCTCTTCCGAGGGCCAGACCCCGCTGGGCCCCATGGAGATGCCCTTTCCCGTGGGCGCGGCCAATGTGGTTTTGGTCGACGACGTCCTCTTTACCGGACGGACGGTGCGGGCGGCCATGGATGCCATAATTGACTTAGGCCGGCCCAAGAGCATCCAACTGGCCGTCCTGGTCGACCGGGGCCACCGAGAGCTGCCCATCCGGGCCGACTACGTGGGCAAGAACCTGCCCACGTCCCGGCGGGAAAAAGTGCTGGTCCGGATGGAGGAGGTCGACGGCAGCGATGAAGTCCTGATCGCCGAGGACTAGGGCGATGACCTGGTGGATGCTGGCCGGCCTGGTGCTGGGGATCATCGGGGGGGAAATGATCGGGTCGACCCTCCTGGGCCTGGGTTTTTTGGCGCTGGGCCTGCTTTTTCTTTACTTGCTCAAGAGCCGCCAGCCCTTGGCCCTCTTCTTGGTCTTCTTGGCGGCGGGAATGCTTCTGACGGGGTTTCGCATGGAAAGGCTTTACTCTCCCCAGTACGGCGGGGAAGGAGTGTACACGCTTCGGAGCGAAAAGCTCTTGTATACAGGCGACGATTACCAGGCCTGGCAGGGTCGGGTGCTGGCGCCCAAGGAACTGGCGGGAGCGGTCATTTTGATCTACTCAGACCGATTCAGTCCGGGGATTTACACCCTGGAGGGCCGGCTTACCCCGCCGGTCCAGTACGGCAATCCGGGCCAGGGCTGGCATTGCAAGCGCAAACTCTATGCCGGGGAGGTGGGGGTCCTCAGCCGGCCCCGGGTCCTTTCTTTTCAAGAGCGGTCCTTGACCTTGTTGGAAAGGGCCCGCCAGGGCTACCAGCAAAACCTGGCGGCCAATATCGACGGGGGGGAGGGAACCGCACTAGCTCTAGCTCTCACCACCGGCGACCGCAGCCTCCTGGGACAGGAGCTGAAATCCTCGGTATACTTAACCGGGGTGGGCCACCTCCTGGCCCTGTCCGGTCTCCACGTGGGCATCCTCCTGGCTTTGTTGCTTTCTCTTTTGCGCAGGCTGGGCTTGAGCCCGGTGGTCTCGTCCCTGCTGGCTTTTGTCGGCGTCTTGGTCTTCGCCTGCTTTGCCGGTCCTTCCCCTTCCCTGGTGCGAGCCGTCCTCATGTCCGCCTGGGGAATCGGCGCCCTCCTCTTGGGCCGGGAGCGGGAAGGCTTGCAGGGCCTGGCCTGGACCGCCCTCTTCATGCTCCTCTACAATCCCCTCTGGCTCTTTGATTACGCCTTTGTCTTTTCTTTTTTGGCTACCTTCATCTGCTTGCGGGGGGCGGGCCGCCTGGAAAAGTACCTGAGCTTTTTGCCGGAACCGGCCCGGCGGACGGCTTCAATCACCCTCTTGGTTCAGTTAGTCGCCCTGCCCTTGACGATTTACCTATTTGGCAGCGCATCCCTTTGGGCACCCCTGGCCAACCTGGTCATCGTGCCCCTCATGCCGGCCTTGGCCGGGTTTTCCCTCCTGGCCGGGCTGCTCCCCGGCCGGATAGGCCTGGTGGTTTTGCCAGCCAAGTACTTGCTCCTGGGCACGGCAGAATTTCTCCGCCTCTTGGGCCGTCTGCCCCTGTCCGTGAGCATCGGCGGCCTGGAGCTTGCCCTGGTCTTTGTCGCCAGCGGGGGCATCCTCCTCTACCTGGCGGGGCTTTCTTTCCGCAAGACCGTGATTTCCCTGGGCGCCGGCCTCTTGCTCACCCTGGCAATCTTCACCTTTATGGCGAACCAGGTGGTGACGGTTTGGTTTTTAGACGTGGGCCAGGGTGACTCAATCCTCATCCGAAACCAGGGGGGCTGGACCTTGGTGGACTGCGGCGACGTCCGGGCCGGCGAACGGGCCCTGGTCCCCGCTCTGCGTTTTTTAGGCGTGCACAAGCTCCGGGCCCTCATCCTCACCCACCCCCATGACGACCATATAGGGGGCTTGGACTCCCTTTTGGAAAATGTGGCCGTGGCCACGATCTACAGCAATTTTCCCGCCGGGGGGGAAGAAACGCTGGTCTTGAGCCGGGCGGAGGCCGGGCCGGACCTGTTAATCTGGGCCCACAACCTGGACTTGGCCAATCTCAACGACACATCGCTCCTGGTTTCCCTGGGGGACAAAGTCCTGCTCACCGGGGACATCGAGGCGGCGGGGGAAAAGGTCTACTTGCCCCGGATCGAGCCCTACCGGGTGCTCAAAGTGGCCCACCACGGCAGCAGCACTTCATCTTCGCCCCTCTTTTTGGCCGCTGTCCGGCCCGAGGTGGCTGTCATAAGCTGCGGCTTGGGCAACCGCTTTGGCCTGCCCAATCAGGAGACCCTGGATAACCTGGAAGCGGCGGGGGCGGCGGTTTTTCGCACCGACTTTTTTGGCTGCGTGCGGGTGGATTTTTGGCCTTGGGGAGCGATGAGCGTGACTACCTTTTGGGGGGGATAAGCTTGGCAGAAAATTACTTAGTACTGGGCGAAGAAGAATACTTGGTCCAGGCCCGAGTGGGGGAGCTGGCGAAAGAACACGCCGGTGCCGACGACTGGGGCCGAGAAAGGCTGTCCGGCTGGGAGGAGGCCCGGGCTAAGCTGCTGGACACGCCCATGTTTTCCGGGCCCCGGGTCTTTCTTCTGGATTACCAGGCCTTGGCCGCCGCCAAGCCCGATCCCGACCGGGTGACCAAGCTCCTGGCCAGCCATGAAAACGTCCTGATCCTCTACTGCCGGGGCAAGGCTGACCGGCGCACCTCATTGTTCAAAGGGGTGGCCAAGGAGGCTAAACTCATCGACCTGGTCCCTCCCCGGGGCTACGCGCTGACCCGCTGGGTGGAGACCCGAGCCAAGGAACTGGGGGCGGCCCGGATCGATAAGCGGGCGGCGGAAAAGCTGGTCTACCTAGCGGGGACCAACATGCTGGCCCTGGAAAATGAGCTGAACAAGCTGGTAGCCTACTGCCCGGCAATAACCGAAGAGACGGTGGATAAGTTGGCGGCTTCTTCCCTCCAGACTAACATTTTCGCCCTGGTGGATTCCGCCGCCGGGGGCCAGGCGGCCAAGGCCTTGGTCCTGGCGGAGAGGATGCTCCGCTCCGGTGAGGGGGCGGCTTACATCCTCTATATGCTGGGGCGGCAGTACCGGCTTCTCTTTCGCTTTCTCTTTTACCGGGAACAGCAAAAGGGAATCGCAGAAATCCAAAAAATTTTACCGACGATGCACCCTTATGCCTTTCAAAACCTGGGGACCCAAGGATCTAAGCTGAGCTTGAGACACTGCGCTTTCGCCCTGCAGGCCATCCAGGAGGCCGACTGGGAGCTAAAGACCGGCCGACTGGCGGGGGCGGCTCTCCTGCAAAAGTTACTGGTAAAAATCGCAAAAAAATAATCCCGGGTAACGGGATTTTTTACATCTTTGCTGCTAGACGGGATTTACGCCGGGCGGCGGCGTTTTTATGGATAATGCCCTTCCGGGCGGCCTTGTCTAGGAGGGAAGAGATCTTGCGGTGGAGTGCGGCGGTGGCGGCTGGATCTTCGCCCAGAGATGCTTCAAATTTGCGGACTTGGGTCTTTATCGCGGACTTGACCCCGACGTTGCGTGCCCTTTTTGTCTGGTTGATCAGCACCCTCTTAAGAGCGGACTTGCTATTGGCCAACCTGTACACCTCCTTTAAGCCCTAGGATAAGCAACATTTGGATTTTACCACGGGTCCGGAGCAAAAGCAAGGTCCGGTCCGGGGAATTATTTTGTATTTTTTCGGTTACTCTATTAGCAAGGAGGCGTCAGAAAAATGCTCAAACTAGTAATCCGATTCATTGTCTCGGCCCTGGTTTTGATGTTTGTCGGGTTTTTGATTCCCGGTTTTGGCCCCATGTCCTTTCTCAATGCTTTGATTGCAGCGGTGGTGATCAGCGTTCTCGGTCACCTGATCGAAGCGCTCTTTGGCAAGAAAATCTCCCCCCAGGGCCGCGGCATTATTGGCTTCTTGATTTCGGCGCTGGTAATATACCTGGCCCAGTTTATCGTGCCCGGCCTGGAAGTCAGCATCGTCGGAGCTCTGGTGGCCGCCGTGATTATCGGGGTAATCGACCTCTTCGTCCCCACCGAGCTGAGATAAAAAGAAGGAAAAAGCCTTGATAAAAACCGACTTGGTCCTGGAAGCCCACGAAGTCTTTTTGCAGACCAGTGAGCTTCCCGCGCTGGAGGGAGTGGAGACGGTGGAGCAATCCCTGGAGGGTATCGAGGTTTCGGTCACCGATATCTTGACGGCGGAGGCGGCCGCAAAAATCGGCAAAGCCCGGGGCAAGTACATCACCATCGAGGCAGCCGGGCTCAGGGATAAAAACGAGGACCTGGAAAACAGGCTAGTGGAAGTGATGAGCAATCAGCTGCGGGGGCTGCTGAGCTTAAGTGATGAGAGCACGATTCTGGTGGTGGGCCTGGGCAACTGGAATGTGACGCCGGATGCCCTGGGTCCCAGCGTAGTGGAAAAAATCTTCGTGACCAGGCATCTAAAAGCTTTGTACCCGGACCAGGTGGGCCCGGGTTTTCGAAATGTCTGCGCCATCGCCCCGGGAGTGCTGGGGCTGACCGGTATTGAGTCGGGAGACATAATCTTCGGCATCGTCCAACAACTAAAGCCCGACGTCGTCCTGGCCATCGACGCCCTGGCGGCCCGAAGCCTGCGCCGTCTCAACACCACTATCCAGATTTCCGACACAGGGATCTACCCGGGTTCGGGGGTGGGGAATAAGCGGCAGGGGCTGACCCATGAGAGCCTGGGTATCCCGGTTATTGCCATTGGGGTGCCGACGGTAGTGGACGCCACCACCCTGACCAGCGACGTCATCGACCTGCTCATCAAAGCGGTAGAAAAAGGGGCGACGGCCTCTTCCCGGGTGAGCAAAGTGTTGGCGGCTATCGACAAATTTGCCCAGGACGACAAGCAGGAACTGATAAAAGAAGTTATGCAACCCGAGGTGGGGGTGCTGATGGTTACCCCCAAGGAAGTGGACCGGCTGTTGGAGGACATCTCCGATCTTTTGGCCGAAGGGATAAACGCCGCCCTCCATCCCAAGGTCGCCCAGGGCTACCTAAACTAAGAGACGAGGAAATTTCCCTCGTTTTTTCTTATTTGCCCTCCCCTCGCATATAGTTTTTTATGAGGGGGTGTCATGGCTATGACCAAAAAGAAGAAAGGGACAATTCTCTGGTCCCTGGCGACGGCTTTGCTCTTAGTCCTCTTTATCTTGGTCAGCAACCTGCTCGCCCCCCTGGCCGCAGGTTTCGGCGCCTTTAACCCGGTCAGCCTGCTCAGCCTGGGGGCGCCGGCGGTCTTTGGCGCTGATGGGGAGGGGGCTGTCCTCGCTCTTAAGCTGGAACCTTGGCGTCTTTTTGCGATGCAGCTGCCGGCCTTTGCCGGCATCAACCCTGGGGAGTGGCAAGAAGCGGGGCCGCCCCCCCTCCAGCCAATAAATCCGGTGGTAACCGTCCCCCGCCCGGGGCGGATTCTCATCTACCACACCCATGCCAGCGAGGCCTTTGTCCCCACTGCCGGGGAGGCCCGCTCCGAAGACTTTTCCCAGACCGTCGTCCAGTTAGGCCAGATAATTGCGGAAAAGCTGGAGGCCCGGGGCATTTCCGTCAGCCAGGACCGCAAGTTCCACGACGTCGTCTACAACAAGTCCTACGCCGAATCACGGAAGACTGCCCAGGCTATGCTGGCCCAGTCGCCGGACACCCTGCTCCTCCTTGATATCCATCGAGACGGCGTGGGCAAGACCTCGGCGGCAGGCCGAGGGGTGACCACCGCCTTCATCAACGGGCGGCAGGCCGGCCAGATAATGTTTGTCCTCAGTTCCGCCCACGAGGGCTGGGAAAAAAACCACAAAGCGGCTAACGACTTGCACAATATAATGGAAGATAAATATCCCGGCCTTTCCCGGGGAATACTAGTCCGGTTGAATTCTACGTACAACCAGGATCTGCACCCCGGGGCGCTGCTGGTGGAGATCGGCGGCCACTGGAATACCCTGGAAGAAGTGGCGTACGGGGCCGAGCTCTTTGCCGAAGTTCTAGCCGATTACTCGGGAGGAAGCCGATGAAAGCAAGGGAAAAAAATCTTTATTTCTGCGCATTTTTTGGCCTGCTCTTACTTGTCCTGGGCGGGCTGGAATTGGTGGACGCCAATCTAAACCGCCTGATTTTACCCCAGGCGCCAATTGCCACCCTCTCCCTGGGTTACGAACACGGGCTGGCTCTGACGGGGGCGACTCGGGACTATCGCTTACCCAGCCTGGAACTGGTGACCCTGCGGGTAGAGGGGGAGGACCTGTTCTTGTCCCGGGGGGAGAAATGCCTGAAGATCCCCGCCAGTCTGCCCCTGGGGCAGATCGAGGGATTGAGGCGGATGCTGCATATTGACAAATCCCTGCCCTAGTGGTATTTTTTTTATGGAGAATTAGCACTCAATATACGAGAGTGCTAACAAGGAAGGAGGCTAATCCGGTGGATGAAAGAAAACGCCTGATATTGAACGCCATAATTCAAGATTACATCTATTCCGCCGAACCGGTGGGCTCCCGGACCCTGGTCAAGCGCCACCGCATCGGCCTCAGTCCCGCCACCATCCGCAATGAAATGGCGGACTTAGAAGAAATGGGCTACCTTCAGCAGCCCCATACCTCGGCGGGGCGGATCCCCTCCCCTCGGGGCTACCGTTTTTATGTCAACACGATTATGGAGGACTATGTCCCCAGCCCGGGGGAACTAAAGAAAATCGGAGAGCTTATCGCTGCCGCCGGCCTCACCCTGCCCCAGAGTCCCCGGCAGATGGCCAAGTTTTTGGCCGCAGTGACCAACTACATCTCCCTTATCGCCGGGCCCGCCGATAACCTCCAGGAAATTAGGCATATTAATCTTGTCCCGTATTCTATTTCCAGCGTCATCTGCGTCATCGTCCTCAGCGACGGCGCAGTCAAACACCATGCCATCGGCATTCCGGAAGGGGTGAATCCTGGGGAGATCGAAGCTTTGGCCCGGTTTTTGCAAAAAAACCTCCAGGGCCTGAAGCTGAACGAGATTACCCCAAGGATACTGGCCGGGCTCAAGGCGGATTTCACCGGCAGCCAGCGTCTGGTCGAGGAGATATCCCTCCTGGTCAAACACCTGGCCTTGGTTCACGCCCAGGACCTGGTGATGGACGGGACGGCCAACCTTTTAAAAGAACCGGAGTTTCGGGACATTCAGAAGGTCAGGGAGGTATTTGAGACCCTGGAACAGGGGGAGCAGATTTTGCGGCTCCTGGTGGCTGACCCCGGCCCCATGGACGGGCTGGGGGTGAGAATTGGGCCGGAAATTGGCCTGGACAGTTTTGCCGATTGCAGTCTCGTCGTCGCCACATTTTTGCTGGCCGATCGCCAGGTAACCCTGGGGGTACTGGGTCCGGCGCGAATGCAGTATGCAAAGACCATCGGCCTCATCCGGTGGTTGCAGGAATACTTCAGCAGCGGAGGTTATTAAGTGGAAAAAGAGATCCTTACTGAAGAATTGACCCCGGACCCGGAAGAGACACCCGAGGATTTGGGGGGGGAACTGGCCGCCCTGAAGGATAATTACACCCGGCTGGCGGCGGATTTTGCCAATTACCGCAAGCGGACCCTGCGGCAGACTGAGGAAGTGGTGGCCAGGGCCACGGAAAACATGGTGTGCAAGCTCTTGCCGGTTTTGGACAATTTTTGCATCGCCCTGGAATCCCTTTCCGACCAGTCCGTACTAAAGGGCATGTCCATGATCTACGAGCAACTGGGCGGAGTTCTGGCCCAGGAGGGGGTCCGGGTCATCGAGACTGAGGGCTGCAGCTTCGATCCCCAGATTCACGAGGCGGTAACCCAGGTCCACCTGGAGGAGACCCCGGACAATCTCATTGTCGAGGAAGTGCGCAAAGGCTACATGCTGGGGGGAAAAGTCATCCGCCCGGCAGCGGTCAAAGTTAACATAAAGAAGGAGGAATAGACTAAATGGCAAAAGTAATCGGGATAGACCTGGGCACCACCAATTCAGTGGTTGCCGTCATGGAGGGGGGCAGCCCGGAAATAATCGTCAACTCCGAGGGGGGGCGCCTTACCCCATCGGTGGTGGGCTTTACTAAAAACGGCGAACGCCTGGTGGGCCAGACCGCCAAGAGGCAGGCCGTCATCAATCCGGAACGGACAATTATGTCCATCAAGAGGCGGATGGGCAGCGACTACGCGGTGGGCATCGACGGCAAGAACTATACCCCCCAAGAAGCCTCGGCCATGATTCTGCAAAAGCTAAAAAAAGACGCCGAGGACTACCTGGGCGAGACCGTCCAGGACGCCGTCATCACCGTGCCCGCATATTTTAGCGACGCCCAGCGCCAGGCGACCAAGGACGCCGGCAAGATCGCCGGTCTCAACGTGCTGCGCATAATCAATGAACCCACCGCCGCCGCCCTGGCCTACGGCCTGGAAAAGGATGAGGACCAGACGATTCTCGTCTTTGACTTGGGCGGGGGGACCTTTGACGTCTCCGTTTTGGAAATCGGCGACGGGGTCTTTGAAGTCAAGGCGACCAACGGCAACAACCGGCTGGGGGGCGATGATTTTGACTTAAAAGTAGTTGACTACCTCATCGCCGAGTTTAAGCGGGATACGGGCATCGACCTGGCCAAGGACAAGTCGGCAATGCAGCGCCTGAAGGAAGCGGCGGAAAAGGCTAAAGTGGAGCTCTCCTCCACCCTGCAGACCGACGTCAGCCTGCCCTTTATCACTGCCGACGCCAACGGGCCCCAGCACCTGGATGTCAAACTCACTCGGGCAAAATTCGACGAGCTCACCGCCGACTTGGTCGAGGCCACCATGGGGCCCACCCGCCAGGCGATAAAAGACGCCAAGCTGGGCTCCAAGGGCATCGACAAGGTCATCCTGGTGGGCGGTTCCACCCGCATCCCCGCCGTGCAGGAAGCCATCAAAAAAGAGACGAGCCGGGAACCCCACAAAGGGGTAAACCCGGACGAAGTGGTGGCCCTGGGAGCGGCAATCCAAGCCGCCGTGCTCTCGGGAGAGGTCAAGGATGTGGTCTTGCTGGACGTCACCCCCTTGTCCCTGGGTATCGAGACCCTGGGGGGGGTCTTTACCAAGCTCATCGAGCGCAACACCACCATTCCCACCTCAAAGAGCCAGATCTTTTCCACCGCCAGCGACAACCAGCCCAGCGTGGAAATCCACGTCCTTCAAGGAGAACGGTCGATGGCCGCCGGCAACAAGACTTTGGGCCGGTTCCACTTGGACGGCATTCCGCCCGCGCCCCGGGGGGTCCCCCAGATCGAGGTTTCTTTTGACATCGACGCCAACGGCATCGTCAACGTCTCCGCCAAGGACTTGGCTACGAAAAAGGAACAGAAAATCACCATCACGGCTTCCGGCGCTCTCAGCGACAGCGAAATAGAGAAGATGGTCAAGGACGCCGAAGAGCACGCGGCGGCGGACACCGCTCGCAAAGAACTGATCGACGTCAAGAATAACGCCGACTCCCTGGCATACAGCACCCGCAAAGCCATGGGAGATCTGGGGGACAAAGTAGATTCCGCCAAAAAAGAAGAGATTGAAAAGGCCCTGGCCAGCTTGGCGGAGACTGCCAAAGGAGAGGACACCGGGGCCATAAAGGCCGAGATCGAGGCCGTGACGAAAATCCTCCATGAGCTCTCCACCCAGGCTTACCAGCAGGCAAGCCCGCAGCAGGAGGCAGGGGACACTACCGTGGATACCGAAGCCACTGATGTGGACGAGAGCGAGAACAACTAGCGCAAAAAGTCAAAGCAGCCGGGCTTTGACTTCTGATGGAGGTGAAGGCCCATGGCGGGATTTGACCCCTATGGCACCCTGGGGGTAAGCCGGGACGCGGCCCCGGAAGATATAAAAAAAGCTTACCGCAACTTGGCGCGGAAGTACCATCCCGATCACAATCCCAATGACAGCAGCGCCGAAACCCGCTTTAAAGAAGTGAAAAAAGCCTACGATATTCTCTCAGACCCCGGCCGCAGGCAGGAGTATGACAGTTACGGCGTAACCGGAGACGAACAGCCCGGAGCCGGCGGCTTCAGCGGTTTTGGCGCCGAGGGATTTGGCTTTAACTTTGGCGATATCTTTGAGACCATGTTCGGCGGAGGCTTTAGCGCCGGTGAACCCCAGTCCCGCAACCGCCGAGGGGCCGACGCCAGCGTCGATCTCAACCTGTCCTTTGAAGAGGCGGTCTTCGGCGCCGAAAAGGAAGTGGCCGCCCGGGTCATGGCCGCCTGCGAAGAATGCCAGGGCACGGGGGCCCGGGACGGCACAGCCCGCAACCAGTGTTCCCAGTGCAAGGGGAGCGGCCGTGTCCAGATGGTGCAAAACACCATTCTGGGCCGGGTAGTTCAGTCCCGGACCTGCCCTAAGTGCGGCGGCGTCGGCACCGTCATTCTCCAGCCCTGCCCCAATTGCCGGGGCCAGGGCCGGGTGGAAGCCATCACCCGAAAAAAGATTAATATTCCCGCCGGGGTGGACGAGGGCACCCGCCTAAGGGTGTCGGGCAGCGGCCATGCCGGCAGTCTGGGGGGCCCCCCCGGCGACCTCTACATCAATATCAGCGTGGGCAAGCACGAATACTTTGAACGAAAAGGGCAGAACATTTACTTGACCGTCCCCGTGGGCCTGGCCCAGGCTGCCATGGGCGTCGAGCTGGAGGTGCCCACCCTGGAGGGGCCCCGCAGACTTAAAGTGCCGGCGGGGACCGAATCTGGAGCGGTTTTCCGCTTTTCCGGCAGGGGCGTGCCCAATCTCAACCGAGGGGGGCGGGGGGACCAGGTCATGACGGTGGAAATCGAGGTGCCCAAGCGCCTCAGCCCCGAGCAAAAAGAGGCCCTGCGCCGGTACGCCAAGGCCTCCGGCGAAACAGTGGAGAACATCGACAACAGCCTGGCCAGCCGTCTCAAACGGGCGCTGGGCAGGAGGTAAGCAAATGGATTGGACAGAAGTGCAGGTGACGGTGGCGGAAGAACTGGAAGAGGCGGTGGCCAACTTTTTTCATGAAGGGGGGGGTGGCGGCGTCGTCCTGGACCGAGGTCCGGCAGGCAGCGTCCTCACCGCCTACTTCCCCCCCAAGGAGGCCCCCCTTATCCTAGCCCGCCTGGAGGATTACTGGCGGGAGCTGGCAGGCTTGGGCTACCCCGCCCGGGGCCAAGTCGCCACCAGGCAGGTGGCCCAGGAAGACTGGGCCGAAGAATGGAAGAAATACTACCGGCCATTTTCGGTGGGCAGTACTTACATCTGCCCTTCTTGGCTGGAACCGGCGCCCGCTCCAGGCCAGACCCTGGTCCGCCTTGACCCGGGCCTGGCCTTTGGCACCGGCACCCACCCCACCACCCAATTGTGCCTCCGGGAGCTGGCAGAGCGCTGCCGGGATAAAACCGTCCTCGACCTGGGTTCGGGTTCGGGGATTTTATCGATTGTGGCCATTAAATCCGGGGCCCGCCAAGTGACCGCGGTGGACAATGACGAACTGGCGGTGAGAGTCGCCGCCGAAAACGCCCGGGTCAACGGCTGCTCTTTCCGGCAGGTCCAAGGGGACGCTTTTGCCCTTTATGCCCAGGGCGATTACGACCTGGCAGTGGCCAATATAAGCTACCAGGCCGGGGTGCGCCTGGGAGAAATTCAGAGGCAGAAAAAAACCACTTTGATCGTCAGCGGCTTTCCCCTGGAGAGGCTGGAGGAGTACACCCGCCAGTTCGGGGACCGGGTAGTCAAAACCGCTTGCCAGGAGGGCTGGGTCTGCCTGGTCCTAGAGGCCGGTTAAGTGGGCCGGCTCATCCTGGCCGGGCCCCTGGTCCCTGGCAGCAGGGTGCCCTTGACGGCAAGAGAGGGCCACTACTTGACCCGGGTCCTGCGCCTGGGGCCTGGGGCTATTTTTATCGGTCTCGATCCTGAAGGGGGGGCTTTTACCATCCGCCTGGAATCGGCAGCCGCGGGGACCGTCTTGGCGCGACTGGTCGAGGACAGCCGAGAACTGTCCCGGCCTGTCCACCTCTTTTTGCCCCTGCTCAAGGGAGACAAACTGGACTGGACGGTGCAAAAGTCCGTTGAACTGGGGGCGGCCAGCCTGACCCTGTATGCCGCCCGGCGGGCGGTTCCTCTGCCGGACAACCTGGAGAAAAAGCTGGCCCGGCTGGAGAAAATAGCCCGGCAGGCAGCCCAACAGTGCCGGCGCCAGTTGGTTCCTCCTGTTCGGGGTCTTTTTACCCTGGCCGAGGCCGCCGCAGTAGGTCCGGGACTTTTTGCCTGGGAAGAAGAGACCAAGCGGGGTCTGGGCGAGGCCTTGGCGGACCGGGAGGGGGAAGTACACCTGCTCACCGGGCCGGAAGGGGGGCTGGCCGGGGAAGAGGCGGCCCTCTTGACTGAGTCCGGCTGGACCGGGGTCACCCTGGGCCGGCGGATTCTCAGGGCGGAGACGGCGGCCATCGCGCTCCTCACCTGTGTTCTCTATGCCCGGGGTGAAATGGGGTGAAAAGGATTAGAATCGCTTTTGCCACTTTAGGCTGCAAAGTAAACCAAGATGAGACCGCCTCCCTCCAAGCCCTTTTTCTCGCCGCCGGTTTTGAAAGGGTGGATTTTACCGAGGAGGCCGAGGTCTATGTCGTCAACACCTGTACCGTCACCCACCTGGGCAGCCGCAAATCCCGGCAGATGCTGCGCCAGGCCAAGCGGCGGAACCCGGACTCCCTGGTGGTGGCGGCCGGCTGCTATCCCCAGGTGGCCCCGGCAGAGCTGGCCAAACTGGAAGAAGTGGACCTGGTGGTGGGCAACAGCCACAAGCCCCGGCTGGTGGAGCTGGTTCAGGAGGCCTTGGCCAAACGGGAACGGCGGGTCGCCGTCGAGGATATGACCGGCTTTCCCGACCTGCCGGCCCCCCTGTACTGCCACCGCCACCGGGCTACTCTGCGGATTCAGGACGGCTGCCAAAGGTACTGCACGTACTGCATTATTCCCAAAGCCCGGGGACGCCTGAGCAGCCTGCCCCTGGCCCGGGTCTTGGAAAAGGGGCGAGAATTGGCGGCGGCGGGCCACCGGGAGATCGTCCTCACCGGCATCAACCTCACTTCCTACGGCAAGGAGAGGGAAGGCGGGGAGAGGCTGGCGGCAGTGGTGGACTCTCTGGCCCGGCAGCTAAGGCCGGTGCGCATCCGCATCAGCTCGGTAGAACCCACCGACTTTGACCCCGACCTGGTAGAGGCGATCGGCGCTAATGCCAACGTCTGCCAGGATTTTCACATACCCCTCCAATCCGGCAGCGACGGAGTCCTAGGGCGGATGGGCCGCCGGTACACCCGGGCGGACTACTTGGCCCTGGCCGCCTCTCTCAAGGAAAAGTTTGACCGGCCCTCTTTTTCCACCGATGTCATCGTCGGTTTTCCCGGAGAGAGCGAAGAAGAATTTCTCGAGACCATGGACCTGGTGAAAAGGGTGGGATTTTGCCGGCTCCACGTCTTTCGCTTTTCTCCCCGCCGGGGCACCCCCGCCGCCAGCTATGGCGGCCAAGTGGACCCGGCGACGGCGGCCGAGCGCAGCCGCCGCCTCATCGAACAGGGCCGCCTCTTGGCCCGGAACTTTGCCGCCGGGCTCTTAGGCGCAGAAGAAGAGGTGCTTTTAGAAGAGGCCAGCAGTCGGCCCGGAGAATGGGTGGGCTACGGCCGCCGCTACTTGCGCATCCACTGCCCGAGCCCGGCCGGCCCCGGCAGCCTAATTCCCGTTCGCATCACCGGCCAAGAAGAGGGAGAGCTGCTGGCCCGGCCCCTGGTCTAAACCATTGGCTAAAGGTCATATATATAGACATCCAGGAATAGGGGGAATGTATATGACCAAGCTGGTGGTGGTGGAAATCCGTCGGCTCTTGCCGGTGGCGGTGCTCTTTCTCTTGCTGCTGGCCGTATCCCTGTATGACGGGCTCAGCGGACCGGCCCAGCCCGTCCTGGCCCCGCCCAATTCAGTGCCCTACCGGACCCTGCTTCAGACCGCCCCCTCTGGAAACCAGCGCTCGGCTGTCGTCACCGATTTGGATTCTTGGGTGGCCATGCACAACGCCCTGGGCTTGGAGCTGGGCGAGCACGGCTTTGATCCCCGCACCGAAGTGGCGGTCTTCTTGGTCAACTGCCAGCTCGTCTCCACCCGGGAGGTCCAGGGGGTGGTGGAACTGACGACGGTGGCGGCCAAAAACAATTGCCAAGTGGTCCTGTTCAACAAGAGCCAGCTCTCGGCCCAGGCCGATCCCCAATTCTTGCTGGTCGAAACCAGCGGCGGCAAGTAGCGCTCCCTCGGGGGCGCCATTATTTTGCAGGAATTGGAGAAGATATGTGGAAGATATAGAGCAGGGGGTGTTGAACCTGGATTGCCTGTTTTGTAAAATTGCCGCTGGGGAAATCGCCGCAAGTATCCTTTACCGGGACGAGGAGATCGTCGTCTTTCGGGACATCGATCCTCAAGCCCCCGCCCATCTCCTGGCGATTCCCGTCATGCACCTGGAGAACCTGGCCGCTGCTGCCGAGAGTCAGCCCCAGCTCTTGCTGGCCCTTTTGCGCAAGTGCGCCGAACTGGGCCGGGAGTTGGGCGGACCCCGAGGCTACCGGCTGGTGGTAAACACCGGCCCCGATGGGGGACAAACTGTGGGGCACTTGCACTTTCACCTCCTGGCGGGCAGGAAGCTTCAGTGGCCCCCGGGTTAATTGCATTGACAGCCGTGCCGCAATAGAGGTATAATTTCTTTCGTGCCTATTGTTTTGTCGGCTGTGAGGGGAGGGTAGTTTGAATGTCCGAAGTAAAAATTGGCAAAAATGAATCCCTTGACAACGCCCTGCGCCGTTTCAAGCGCCAGTGTCAGCGCTCCGGCGTCCTTTCCGAAGTGCGCAAGCGTGAACACTATGAAAAGCCCAGTGTCAAGCGCAAGAAAAAATCCGAGGCGGCTCGGCGCAAGAAGAGGAGATTCTAGCTGCCCATTTTTAGGCGGGCGTAACCTTCCCAGGTCACGGATAACCGGCTCCCAGTCGGTTATTTTTTTACGGGCAGGATAATAAATAACAAGTGTAGAATACAAACTAGCGGGAGGTGAATGCTTTGGCAAAAAGACTGAATAAAAGGGCCGCTTTATTTTGCGCCCTGGTTTTAGCAGTGACTCTCTTTTGTCCCCCCGTCCGGGCTCAAGGCCAGGACACGGTCTACCTCATTTCTCTAGAGGGGGAGATCAATCCTTCACTGGTTTCCTCAATGAAACTGGCCTTTGCCGACGCCTCTCGGGCCAAGGCAAAGCTGATTATCCTGGAGATCGACACCTACGGCGGCCGGGTGGACTCGTCCGACAGCATCAAGACCCTGATCTACGATTCCGCCATTCCCGTCCACGCCTATGTAAAAAAGGCGATTTCCGGGGGTACGTACGCCGCTCTGGCTTGCGACCGCATTTACATGCACCCCGGGGCGACCCTGGGGGCGGTGGAACCGGTGACCAGCGACGGACAGCCGGTAACCGATGAAAAAACCCTGTCCGTCATCGAAGGCCAACTGCGGGCAATGGCCGAGCGCCACGGCCGGGATCCCTCGATCGCCTCGGCCATGGTGCGCAAGGAGGTAGCCGTCCCCGACCTGGTAGAGGCCGGGAAGATTCTCACCCTGACGGCAAAAACCGCTTTGGCCGTGGGCTATTCCGAGGGCACAGTTTCCGGATACGAGGAAATACCGGCCCTTTCCGGCATCACCAGCCCCGACTTTCACCGATTCGTCGAATCCTGGTCCCTAAAACTGGCGGCAACGCTGACCAATCCGGTTATCGCCGCCCTCTTGCTCACCGTGGGACTTTCCGCTTTGATCATCGAACTCTTGACCCCGGGCTTTGGCGTCCCCGGCTCCATTGCCCTGGTGGCCTTTGCCCTCTATTTTGGCGGGCACATTTTCATTGGCTTTGCCCGCTCTGAATACCTCATCCTCTTTGCCCTGGGCTTGGTCCTTTTGGCGGCGGAAATCTTCACCGCCGGCTTCGGCATCCTGGGCGCCAGCGGCCTTCTCTGCATCGGAGGGAGCCTGGTCCTCTCCGCTCCCAGCCTAACCATGGGCCTGGTCACTTTGGCCGTGTCCCTGGCTGCTTCTGTCGTCGTTTTGCTCGTCGCTTTTCGTTTCCTGCGCAAAAGCCCCCTCTGGAACAAACTAGTCCTCCAGGACAACGAGACCAAGGAGCGGGGATATGTGGGACCCCGGGACCTCAGGGGCTACATCGGCGCCCAAGGGGTCGCCCTCACCCCCCTCAAGCCCGGCGGCTCTGTCCAGGTGGGTGAAGACCGCCTGGATGCCTTGTCCCAAGGCCCTTACCTGACAGCGGGCACCGAGGTGGTTGTCACCGGCGTCAGCAGCGGTTCTGTCATCGTCAGCGAAAAATGAAAAAAAGGAGTTGAACTTAAATGCCTCCAGAATTACTGATCATCGTCATCGTCACCCTGGGTGTTCTCGGCCTGGCCCTCTTTTTTAGCTTTGTCCCCGTCGGCCTCTGGATTTCTGCCAAGGCGGCCGGAGCCAAAGTCGGCCTGGTCAATCTCATCGGCATGCGGATCCGGCGGGTTATCCCCTCCCGCATTGTCAATCCCCTGATCAAGGCGACCAAGGCGGGGCTGGATATCAACGTCAACCAACTGGAAAGCCACTACCTGGCCGGGGGCAACGTTGACCGGGTGGTCAACGCCCTCATCGCCGCCCAGCGGGCGGACATCGATCTGCCCTTTTCCCGGGGAGCGGCCATCGACTTAGCCGGCCGGGACGTGCTCACCGCCGTTCAGATGAGTGTCAATCCCAAGGTCATCGATACCCCCGAGATCGCCGCCGTGGCCAAGGATGGCATTGAACTCAAAGCCAAGGCCAAGGTCACCGTGCGGGCCAACATCGACCGCCTGGTGGGCGGCGCCGGCGAAGAGACCATCATCGCCCGGGTGGGCGAGGGCATCGTCACCACCATCGGTTCTTCTCTCAGCCACAAGGATGTGCTGGAAAATCCCGACAACATCTCCAAGACCGTCCTCGACCGTTCCCTGGACTCGGGCACCGCTTTCCAAATCCTCTCCATCGACATCGCCGACGTGGACGTGGGCAAGAACATCGGGGCCCAGCTCCAGACCGATCAAGCCGAGGCGGATAAGCGCATCGCCCAGGCCAAGGCCGAAGAGCGGCGGGCCATGGCGGTGGCCAAGGAACAGGAAATGAAGGCCATGGTTCAGGAAATGCGGGCCAAAGTGGTTGAAGCCGAGGCCGAGGTACCCAAGGCCCTGGCCGCCGCCATGCGGGATGGGCACATGGGGGCCATGGACTATTTCAATCTGCAAAACATCATCGCCGATACCCAGATGCGGGAGTCGGTAGGTAAGAGCCCGGCCAAGGCTCCGGACAAGGACAAAAAGTAGACCGATGGAACTGATTTTACTGGCTATCGGCGGGATAGTCTGGGCGGTAATCAAGATCCTTTCCCAGCCGCCGCCCCAAGCCCCCCGCCCGTCGGGGCGGACCCCTGTCTCTCCTCCAAGTAAAGTCAGGGCATTTGTCCCCGCACCGGCCCGGGCGTCGGCCAGACCCGAACCCGTTTCCCCTCCGGCGGCGCCGTTTTTCGAACCCGAAGAGGAGGAGAACTGGTTTAACCCGGACAGCATCGCCCAGGGCTTTATCATGGCGGAACTCCTGGGGCCTCCCCTGGCCAAGAGGCCCCGTCGGCGGCAAGCTCAGTAAAACCTAGGGACAAAAAGGGAGCACTTCCTTTTTTGTCCCTTTTTCATACCGCTTTGTTGGGACCGACAGTCAACTTCGCGCCAGCATAATCGCCCTTTTCGAGGAACCGGGACGAGGCCAGATCGCTTACTACACTCCCGCCAATAAATCCTCCTGGGCTTTTTTAAAAGATTACTTGTTTGGCTACCACAATTATATGGGCAACACAAAGTATCTTGGGCTGGCTCTTTTGACTTGTTTTGCCTGTTTCACCTTGCTCTACAACATCATTTGGGGGCAAAAGAAGTTCGGGGCAATCAGCCTGCACTTTGGCGCGACCAGGGCCGGTCTATTTTTTGTGCTGGGCAAGAGAATTTTACTCAATCTTTTGCTGGGCACGGCTGCCGGGCTGGGGCTGTACCTGCTCTTGCAGAAGTTGGGCCGGATCTGGGGGGGCAGTACGCTGGCAGGGCAAACGATCCTTACGGTGTTTGGGCTCACCCTGGTCCTGCTTGGCCTGATCTTTACCTTGGCTTTCTCCCTGGTCAAATTTGAGATCAAGGAGGGGGAGAAAGCTTGAACCAAGCGCGTTTTGCCCTAAGAGACGTTGGCCGTAATCTGGCGGCGGTGATCCTGTTTATCGCTATGCTGGCCTTTACCGCCGCATTTTTAGACGAATATATCAACGATGCTTTACTATTTCAGGATGTTCTTACCCAAATCAACAGGGTGCAAGAGCATCGGATCGTCAATTTTGCCGTCATTCACCCCCAGCAACTCCTGATTAAAGCGGAGATGGAAGACCTATTGGCAGAGGTTTTGCAGGATGAAGCCGGTTACTCTGCGGTCATAAAACTGCAAAACCAAGCGCCCCGGCTGGCCGAGCTGGGCCTGACCTGTTACTATGGGTTCGGCCAGCTCAGCCAATTGTATGGTCTCGATCCCGCCGGCCTGCGGGATCCCCAGGTGCCCTTTACCGTGCTGATCGGGGCCAACGTCCGGGGGCTTGGCGTGGGCGATACCGTGACCCTGGGGGACAAGTTCTCGAAAAACATCGAAGTGCCGGTAGCCGGACGGCTGCCTCGCTACGCCAGTTTTTTAGAGGGAGGTACTCATATAAACTACTTGGATGAGAGCATCCTGGTCTTGACCGACTATCCCTCTTGGCAAAGTTTCCATTTACGGGATACCGGTATCCTGCTCCAGAGCATTTGCTTTGTCGACAGGTCGGAAGAGGAGGTCCACGCTTTTGTTGCCGGAGTTGAAGAGTACTCCTCATTCAAAATCAGGCCCAAAGATTTTAACCAAGAGATAGGCGAGACAGCGGCGCTTTTTCGGGACTCTGCCGTCACAAATATTATTTTACATTCCCTTACCTTTATCCTGGTCGCCGCCGCTTTAATAAGCAACTTGCTCATGCTGATGGAACGCAATCTGCGGGAATACGCGATTCACCGCCTGTACGGAGCCACCCTGGGGGATCTGGCCAAGCGCATCCTGTTTTACCTCTCGTTT
Source organism: Firmicutes bacterium UBA4975 (assembly GCA_002397155.1). Classification (GTDB taxonomy): domain Bacteria; phylum Bacillota; class Proteinivoracia; order UBA4975; family UBA4975; genus UBA4975. The sequence continues at coordinate 43,469 of DGZR01000079.1, forward strand.
ATCGTCTTGCCTGCTTTTGCGATTGGTTATTGGCAAATGCGGAAAAACCATCCGTTTCAACAGGTTACCCCTTATACCCTGCGGGTAATTGGGGCACTGGCCGTTCTCACCGTCGTCATCGCCGCCGTCTATCCCCTGCTCAAGCTTAAAAAACAAGATATCAGCGTCGATTTAAGGAGGGAGTAAGGTGCAAGTGGTACTAGAGGCCAGCGGGCTGGAAAAAGTCTACCTTTCAGGAGATAATAAAACCCATGCGGTGAGGGAAATGAGCCTGAGTATCGGCAGCGGAGAATCTGTGGCCATTACCGGGCCCTCGGGCTGCGGCAAAACAACTTTGATCAATTTGCTGGGCCTGGTGATCCGGCCCACCCAGGGCCAATTGCTCATCGATTCGGTGGATTCAGCCACCCTAACGCCCAAGCAGCGGGCCCGGCACCGGAACCAGGTCTTTGGCTACGTTGTCCAGGACTTTGCCCTGATTGAAGATTTGACCGCCTACCACAACGTGGAGATACCCCTTTTGTATCGCCAAAAGAGAGGGCGGGCAAAAGATAAAAAAGGACTCATCTTGGCTGCTTTGGACCAAGTAGGCTTAAAGGGCAAGGAATTTGTTAAAGCGAAGAACCTGTCGGGAGGAGAGAGGCAGCGGGTGGCCATCGCCCGGGCAATTGTCAACTCACCCCGGGTTATCCTGGCCGACGAACCTACGGGCTCCCTGGACTCAAAAAGCGCCAAGGAAATCATGGGCCTCCTGCACAGCCTGGTTCATGCGGGCAAAACCCTGGTCCTGGTCACCCACGACCAAGCCTTGGCGGACCAGTGCAGCCGTCAGATCAGGATGGCTGACGGAATGGCGGTTAATTCGTAGGTTTTTGGCGAGCAGATAAAAGGGAGCGGCGGTAGGGCCGCCCCCTTTTTTTCGGCTGTTATACCCCCGGAGCCGGCGGCATATTTTAAAGGGGGGTGGTGGGATGGCCAAGGGGGAAAGGCTTAAAGCAAAAGTTGCTGATATTCTTGACTTGCCCCGGGATCTGCTGGCGGATCTCTTTCGCCTGACCCTGGCGGGGCGGGGGCAGCTCTTTATTGAGAATCACAAGGGAATCATCCTCTACCAGCCTGATCTCATCCGCCTCAGCGTTCGGGGCGGAGAAGTGATTGTCCGGGGCCGGGATCTGCAGGTGCGCTTTGTCTATACCGCCGAGATGTATATCGAAGGCCGGATCGACACTATAGAGGTGGAGGGTTTAGATTGAAGGGGGGAAAATACGCCGGTCTTTTCGGCATGGTGCGGGCCAGGGCAGAGGGGGTCCACCCCGAAGAATTCATGAACGGGGCGGCAAAACTGGGCGTGAGAGTGTGGGATGTCCGGGCCGCCGGTAAGGAGACGCTCTTTTCTACCGACCGGGCCGGTTTAAAAAGACTGGAGCAGCTCCAGCCCCGGGGTTTCAGCTTGACGGTTCTGGCGGAAAAGGGCCTGATTTACCTGCTCCGGCGCTTGCTGGGCAGGAAGTTTTTGCTGGCCGGTTTTTTTTGCTTTTGCCTGGCCCTTTTCTACCTTTCCGGTCTTGTCTGGGCCATAGAAATTGACGGGCTTCAGGAGCTGGACCGAGCCCAGTTTACCGAGCACATAAGGGGCTTGGGCCTGGAAAGGTGGGGCATGGCGCGAAAATTGGATTTTAACGAGATTGAAGAAGATCTGTACCTGCGCTTTCCCCAGATCGCCTGGGTGGCAATCGAGCGCAAGGGCACGAAAATAACGGTCCGGGTGGTGGAAAAGGCACCCAATCCCTTCCCGTCCGGGGCGGTTATTGACATAGTCGCCAAGTATGATGGTATAATATCTGAGATGATGGTTTTAAAGGGCATACCCCAAGTGACGCCGGGAACGACGGTGGCTCGGGGCGATGTCCTGATTGCCGGCTATATCGAGGACGGGGCCGAGGTAAGCGCCGCCGGTTCCGTCCTAGGCCGGGTCTTCATCACCGGCCAGGGCGAGGGGGCCCTGCGGGAAGCGCTAAAGACCTTTACTGGCCAGGAAAAAGAAGTGGATATCCTGGAGCTCTGGGGGAAGAAGTTCGCCCTCTCCCGCACGCCGCCCTATGCCAATTACGAAGTCAAAGAAGAAACTATCGGGCTCTACCGGGACAAGGTATTTTTTCATCGGCGCTACTTTCGGGAGGTGCTCCTGAACACGGTGGACTACACTCCCCAAGAAGCCGAGGAGCTGGCCCGCCGACGGGCCCTGCTGGCCGCCCATGGCCAGGTAGATGAGGAGGCTCAAATCCTCCATCGGGAAGAAGAAATGCGCTTTGTGGAGGGGCGGTATTTTTGCCGCGTCTTGCTCACAGCCGAAACCAGTATGGTCGAAGAACAGGTAAACAACAGGGGGGAATGAGCAGTTGCCAGATGGGGATACTCTGCGGCTGAATAACGGAGAAGCACTGAAATTGCTGGGTATGCAGGATAAAAATCTAGCTTTATTTGCTAAAACTTTTGGGGTAAAATTGATCCTCACAGACGAAGGGCTGCAGGTGAACGGGCCCTCGCCCGGCCGGGAACAGGCCGCCGACCTGCTCAACCAGATTCTGGCCATTATCCGGGCGGGCAATTCCCCGGATTATGCCGAGGTCAGCCAGATGGTCCAGAATTACCGGGCAAGCCGCACCGATCACCGGACGCTGTACCGGGACGAAATCCTTACCACCCCCCGGGGCAAAAAAGTGATTGCCAAGACCCCCGGCCAGCACCGCTACATCCTGTCCATCAAGAAAAACGACTTGGTCTTTTGCATCGGCCCCGCCGGAACGGGCAAGACTTACCTGGCGGTGGCCATAGCGGTGCGGGCTCTAAAAGAAAAACAAATCGCCAAAATCGTCCTCACCCGGCCCGCCATCGAGGCCGGGGAAAGGCTGGGCTTTTTGCCCGGGGACCTGCAGGACAAGGTCGATCCCTACCTGCGGCCGCTGTACGACGCCCTCTTGGAGTTCTTGGGCTTGGAGACCTATCAGAAGTACATGGAAAAAGGGGTAATCGAGGTCGCCCCCCTGGCCTACATGCGGGGGAGGACCCTTAACGACGCTTTTATAATTTTGGACGAGGCGCAAAACACCACCCCGGAGCAGATGAAGATGTTCTTGACCCGGTTTGGCTTTGGCTCCAAGGCCATTGTCACCGGCGACATCACCCAGATCGACCTGCCCCGGGAGACGGTCTCCGGTCTGCGCCAAGTCATCGGCATCCTCCAGGGGATCGAGGGCATCGAAGTGATCTACCTGGATGAAACCGATATCATCCGGCATAAGCTGGTGGCGGATATTGTCCAAGCCTATGCCAAGCGCGCGCCAAGGAGAAAGTGAGGCGGGGGGATATGAAGACCCGAGGGGCTTACCTGGATAAGCTGAATAGCCTGTGGCACAGCGCCGAAGCGAAAATCCTGCTGGGGGTCTTCCTCTTTATCGCTCTTTTTGTCTCGGTGGCCGTCGGCATTCTGCCGGCCCAGTACGAGTTAGAAGAGGGTCAGATTTCTCCCGACACTATCTACGCCGCCCGGTCGGTCATCGACCAGGAGGCGACCAGCCTGGCCCGGGCCGCCGCCGCCGAGCAGGTTGAAGATGTGTACCTCTTTGACTCGGCGGTGGAGGGAAGGGTGATAGACAAAGTCACCGGGCCCCTGGCTTACCTGATGGCCCTGCCCGGCGCCCCGGCCGAAGAACTTACCCCCGAGCAGGCGGAAGTGGCGCTCCAGGGGACGGTGGCAGAATTCTTGACTCTCTTTCCGGAGGTGGGCAATGAGGACAACGCCCTCCTCCTCTTGTCAATACCCCAAGAAAGCGTAGAGCAGGCCCTGGTCCTGACCAAGAGCCTGATTCACGCCACCCTGTCCCCGGGAATCAAGCCCGACGGGGCGGCGGCCGCCCTGCAAAAAATAAAAACCGACCTCTACCAGGCTCAGCTATCTACCCAACTTCGGGATCTGGTAATCGTCAATTTGGAAAATAACTTCCGGCACAACCGCATCTATTCTCCCGAGGAGACCGCCGCTCAGCGCCGCCGGGCCCGGGACCAGGTGGAAAATATAATCATCCTCAAGGGGGCCAAGGTCATCGACCGGGGTGAAACTGTCACCCGGGCCCACCTTTCCCAGCTTCGGGCCTTGGGCATGTTGGAGACGAGCTTTGCCTACGGTTACTACTTGGGCCTCTTGGTCTTGGTAGCCAGTATTTTCGGGGCCTGGGGCTACTACCTGCACCGCTACCGGCCCGAGCTCTTTTCCTCTCCTTCCCGCCTGGTCCTGATTGGACTCATCGTCATCCTTACCATCTGGGCGGCCAAACTCTTTGGCGGTCTGCTCTTTGGCGCGGGCTCGCCCTACCTCATTCCCGCCGCCATGGCCTCCCTGCTCTTGGCGATAATATTTGACGTCCACCTGGCCCTGTTTTTTGGCACCACCCTGGCCCTGGTCCTCGCCTTTACGGCCGGCAGCGAGCTGAACGTGCTGGTGATGGCCCTGATCGGCAGCGTGGTGGGGGCGTACAGCGTTTCCAAGGTCAATCAGCGGTCCGACCTGACCCGGGCCGGGCTCTTGGTGGCGGCAGCCAATGTGGCCGGCATCTTGGGCCTGACCCTCATCGGCAACGGCCTGGCCCTGACTCCCACCTCGGTCCAGGGAACCCTCTTGGACCTGGCTCTGGGCGTGGGCGGGGGCCTGCTCTCATCGGTCTTTGCCGTGGGACTATTGCCGGTCATCGAATCAGCTTTTGGCATCACCACCCCGATCAGGTTACTGGAGCTGGCCAACCCCAACCAAAAACCCCTAAAACGGCTGCTGCTGGAAGCGCCCGGGACTTACAACCACAGTATAATGGTGGGCAACTTGGCCGAGGCCGCCGCCGAGACGGTGGGGGCCGACCCGGTCCTCTGCCGGGTGGGGGCTTACTACCATGACCTGGGTAAACTTTCCCGCCCTTACTTTTTTATCGAGAACCAGTTCCAGGGAAATAATCCCCACGACCGGATTCCTCCCAGCCTGAGCAGCATGATTCTGGTCGCCCACGTGCGCAACGGCGTCGAGCTGGCCCGGGAGTACAAGCTGCCCCCGGTAATCAAGGACATCATCGAGCAGCACCACGGCACCACCCTGATCAGCTTTTTCTACCATCGGGCCCAGAGCGAGCGGGGCAGCAGGGACCAGCTTTTGGAGGACAAGTTCCGCTACGAGGGGCCCAAGCCCCAATTTAAAGAATCGGGGATAATCATGCTGGCCGACTCGGTCGAGGCGGCGGTCCGCTCAATTTCCCAGCCCAGCCAGTTTAGGATTGAGGGCATGGTAGAAAAGATCGTCCAAGAAAAGCTGGCCGACGGCCAGTTGGACCAGTGCGACCTGACCTTAAAAGACCTGAGCCAAATCTCCCGGGCTTTTGTCCAGGTCTTCACCGGCATTTATCACAAGCGTATTGCCTATCCTTCGGAAAAAGATTTGGCCAAGATAAGCTCTTAAGCGGGGTAATAAAAATGGAGCTAAATTTTTGTTTGGCAGAAGAGTTCGAGGGTACCGATAGCCTGGCGGCCCTGACGGAAAAGACAGCCGCAGCGGTGAGGGCGGTTTTTCAAGAATCTTTTCCCCGGGAATGTTATAATGTGATAGTGGCCAGCGCCCAGCTTGTCCGCCTTTTAAACCGGGACTTTCGCCAGGTGGATGCGGTTACCGACGTCCTCAGCTTTCCTCTGGGACAGGAGGGGGACCGGGTCACCGGCGAGATCTACATCTGCTGGCCCCGGGTGGAGAGCCAGGCCCGGGATTACGGGCACAGCCGGGAGCGGGAATTTTGTTTTTTGCTGGTTCACGGCATCCTCCACTTGCTGGGCTACGACCATGGGGAAGAACCCAACCCGAAAATGCGGGCTCTGGAGGAAAAGATTCTCGAATCAATAAACTTGGGGAGGGTGGAACTTGGCGGCCAAAACCCTGCTCGATAGTTTCCGCTTCGCTTTTGCTGGCTTTGCTTACAGTTTTAAAACCCAGCGCAATTTTCGCATTCACTGTCTGGCCTCCCTGGTCTTGGCGGTCCTCTTGCCCCTCCTGGATGTGGGGCTGACCCAGGCCCTGTTCCTTTTATCCGCCATGTTCTTAGTCCTGATCAGTGAACTGTTTAACACTGCCGTAGAAAAGACTATCGACCTGTACACCGATAAGTACCACCCCTTGGCGAAAATTGCAAAGAACTGCGCGGCGGCCGCGGTGCTGATGTCCGCCCTGTATGCTGTCGTTGTGGGCCTTGTCCTTTTGGGCCCTAGATTTCTCGCTATTTTAAGGAGGTAAAAGGGATGGCTGAATCGAGAAAGAATAGGGATATATGCATCATCTTGGCGGTGTCCCTCTTGCTCAGCGTCGCCTTTTTGCTCAATTCCCTGGGGCTCATCACTTTTGGCCGGGGCGAGTTTGAAAACGCCCAAGAATATGCTCTCAGCCTCTTGGAACACAACCGGCGGCTGGCCCAAGAGCTGGAGGTCCCCAAGGACAATACCCGGGTGCGCTTTGCTTACGAGAATCTGCACAAAGCAATTGTCGACGCCTCTACCGCCGAGGAGATAACCAATCTCATCCTTTCGGAGATGGGGGATTTTGAAGACACCATCCGAGAAGAGGCGGATTACTACCTGACCAACTGGCTGGAGTGGGCCATCTCCCAGGATCCGGGCCTGCCCGGCCTGACCGGGCCGGCGGAACTTGTAATTTACTTTCTTTCAGATAATGCCGTCACTGTCGAAGGGGGAGAGTTTCTCACCGGGGAGACCCTGGACAAGATCCGCGCCCACTTTTCCGGCAAGGGGATCGGCATGCAGACCGTGACCATCGCCATCGAGGCCGAAGAAGGCCGGGTTACGACCCGGGTGGTGGAACCCCTGAGCGTCCTCTATCCCGTCCAGCACTTGCAGGACCAGCTCAAGTTTCTAGAACAGGAGTACAATAACCTGCGGTCGGCGGCAGGCTATTCCGAACTGACGGGACCGGGGTTGGTGGTGTCCCTCCTGGACGCCGAAGACGACCTTCTCTTAAGTGAAAATAACATCATCCATGACGTGGATGTGCAGGAAGTCGTCCACACTTTAATTGCCGGGGGCGCCCAGGGGATTTCGGTGGGAGGCAAGCGTTTGGTGGTGGACACCTCAATCCGCTGCGTGGGGGGGCCGATCTTGGTCAATTACGACCCCATCCCCGTCAAGCCTTTGATCATCAAGGCGGTGGGCGATCCCCAGGCCCTGAGCAGCGCCCTTGCCCCCTTGTTCCGCAGCTACCGGGAAAACCGAGACCTGCGGATTGAGGTAAGCCAGGAATCGGAAATATGGCTGCCCGGCCAGTCCCTGCGCTAGGAGGCGAGAAAGTGAACCAAGGAACCGTCCGTATATTAAGGATTCTTGCCATCGTTGCCATCGCTCTCAACATCGCCATCCTGGCCACCCAGATCAAGCTGGGGGATTTTGCCGGGGGCACCGAGCTGACCAAGGCCAAGTCCTTTGCTAACTTCTTGGTGGGGGACCTCCAGGAGTTGGCCGGCACCCTGGGGGTGGCGGAAAAGGCAAATGTCAAGCAGGCCATGGCCAAGCTCCATTACGACGTCTACCTGGCCGACAACCAGACCGAACTGGCGGGGATAATCCAAAACAACGCCAGCGTTACCCGGGACTTGATCTTTTCCGAGTACGCCCGCCTCAACGCCGAAAAGGTGCTGGCGGTGCTCAACTCCGCCCAAGAGGTCCAATATGCCGACTCCCAGGCGGTGCTCACGGTAGAGCCATTGCCCGCCGGGGGTTACGCAGTCAGCCCGGCCAACAACCTGCGGGAGACCACCGTCAATGCCCTCAAGCAGATTGAAAATCTGCTCAGCCGGGACTCCCTGCGGAAGTTTTTCCAGCCCTTTCGCCTTCTCTCAACTTTTAAGGTGCTGATTGAGAACGGCGGGGCTCAGCTAGTCCCGCAAAACCCCGAGCAGGACACCATTAAGTACCTGGAGGGGGAAATTGAAAACCTGCGGCGCGAGTACGCCAAGGTCAACAAAATTGCCGGCTTTGCTGAGATCTCCGGGCCGGGAGTAGTGATCTCTGTCTACGACCTGGTGTTTTCTGTCTCCGGCGGCGACCTCAGGCGGATCGTGGGGGAACTGTTTTCCGCCGGGGCCGACGCCATCGCCATCAACGGCCAGCGCCTGGCCGTCAACAGCTACATCGTCGACGCGGAAGAGGGAATAACTGTGGACGGTATCGTCCTGCGCAATAATCCGGTGATTATCCAGGCCATCGGCGACCCCACCACCCTGGTGGCCGGAGTGGACTTGCTCTTTTCCGTCTCTTTTAAAGGGATGCTCAGCTTCGATATTGAAACCCGGGAGAGCCTGGTCCTCCCGGCCAAAGCCCTGCAGTGAGGAGTGAGGTATTTGGACCTAGAACTTAGAAAGCGCCTGATTGAGGCTGCTTTGGCCGCCCGCCAAAACGCCTATGTGCCTTATTCGGGCTACCCGGTGGGGGCGGCCCTGCTGACCAAGGAGGGTAAAATTTACCGGGGCAGCAATGTGGAAAATGCCTCCTACGGACTGACCAACTGCGCCGAACGCAGCGCTTTTTTTGCCGCCGTTTCCGCCGGGGAGAGAGAGTTTGCCGGGCTGGCGGTGGCCGTCTCGGGCAAGAAGGCCGCTTCGCCCTGCGGCGCCTGCCGCCAGGTCATCCGCGAATTTTTGCCGGACGAGGCGGAAATAATACTGGTCAATGAAGACGGGGAGGGCGCCGACACGACCATCGACCGGCTGCTGCCCGGCGCTTTTACCGGCCAGGACCTCTAAAGAGGAGGGATACCGATCAAGAGCGGCTTTGCTGCTGTCACCGGCCTGCCCAATTCGGGCAAATCGACGCTGATCAACGCCCTGATCGGCGAAAGTCTCCTCATCACTTCCGCCAAGAGCCAGACGACCCGGCGGCAGTTTCGCTGTATCCTTACCGGAGCGGACTACCAACTGGTCTTGGTGGACACCCCCGGCCTCCATGCCCCCAAGAACAAACTGGGAGAGTTCATGGCGCGGGAGATCGAGAGTTCCCTGGCCAACAGCGACCTGGTCCTTTATGTTTTGGACGCTTCCCGGCCCCAGGAGCTGGCCCCGGTCTTTCCCGCGAATAAGCCGGTGATTCTCGTCCTCAATAAAACCGACCTGCTCTTCCCAAAAAAGGTGGAGGAGCTGGTGGGGGATTTTCAAAAGGACCGGCGCTTTGCCGGGGTGGTGCCGATTTCCGCCGTCGGCCGCACTAACCTGCCCGCCTTGATCCAGGCGGTGGTTCAGTACCTGCCTGAAGGTGAGTTTCTCTATCCCGCCGACCAGCTCATGGACTGTGATTACCGCCTGCTGGCGGCCGAGCTCATCCGGGAACAGGCCCTGCTCCAGCTTGAAGATGAGGTGCCCCACGGCATCGCGGTAGAAATCGTCTCCTTTAGCGAAACCGAGGACGAGGCCTTGATTCAGGCCAATATCATCGTGGAAAGGGATTCCCACAAGGGCATTGTCATCGGCCGGGGGGGCGGCATGCTCAAGGCAATCGGCACCGGGGCCCGGCTCCAACTAGAAAACCTCCTGGAAAAGACCGTCCACCTCAAGCTCTGGGTCAAGGTCAACAAGAATTGGCGTAAAGATCCTAACCGCCTAAAATGGCTGGGGTACAAGTGATGGGCCTGGAAAAGGTATCCGGCCTCATCGTCTACGGTTTTCCCCTGGGGGAAGCCGACCAGCTCATAAGCTGCTTCACCAGCGGGGGAAACCAGGTAAAGTTTGTCGCCAAGGGCAGCCGTAAAGTGAAGAGCAAGCTGGCCGCAGCCGTCCAGCTTTTTATTTTTGGCGAGTACGTCTACTACTCCAGCCGGGGCCTGCCCTTTTTGCGCCAGGCCGATATCCTCAAGAGTTTTGCCGGGGTGCGCCGGAGCCTGCCCAAGAGCGGGGCCGCTTTTGCCGCCGTTGAGCTCTGCCGCCTCCTCATCGCCGAAGAGGCTCGGGAGACCGAAGCTTTTAATCTGGTCATGGCCTACCTGCTCTTTCTGGAAGACCGGGACTACGATTCCCTGGTCTTTGATTCTTTTCGCCTGAAGTTTGCCGCCAGTCTGGGCTACGGGATGGACTTTAGCCGCTGCGCCAACTGCGGGGCGCCCCTAAAATCTGGATGGCTATACTGGCCGGCGGGAGGGGCGGTCTGTCCCCGCTGCCGGGGCCCGGCCGGAATCGAGGTGGGCCCCCGGGGACTTAGCCTGCTCCAGGAGATGGGGCAGCGGGATTTTGCCGGGCTCCAGGGTCTAGACCCCGGCCTGGCCCGGCCAGGGGCCGCTTTTGTGGACAGCCTCATAAATTGGCTGACCCAAGGAAAGACTAAGGCACAGGCTTTTCGCTCAGTCTTTGAGGGAAGGTAAAAAAAGTCCCCGGCCGTGAGGAGGGATGGGGGTAAAACAGGCAAACCTATTAGTTGAACTGCGCTTTGGCGGCCTGGGCTACCGCCAGACTCTGCGTGCCTACGAATTTTTACGGCCCTGCTTTAGGGAAGAACTGGCCAGCCGGGACATCGGCATCGGCAAGCTGGAGGTCTTTTTCAGTAAAAGGCGGATTGTCCTTTGGCTGCGCCTCCACACCGGTGGCGACCGGATTGAGGCCAAGGCGGTCCTGACCCGGGCCGTTTCCGCTCTTTTACAGCGTTTTGGCCGGGCCCAGCCCGAAACCTGGGCCCTGGCCAGCGGCATGCTTGCCCTCATAGAGGACGAGGTCCTGCCCCTGGCCACGGGGGGGCTGGTGGCGGGCCGCCAGACCCAGGCCGGGGAAAAAGTGCTTTCCATCCAGGACACCCAGCACTACTGGCGGGAAATGGCCCGGCTCCGGGTCTACGTGGATAATAACCAGCGGGAAAAGCGGATCCGCCAACTCCTGGCCGGAATTGCCGCCGACCTGGGGGCGGAGATCGTCTCTTCCCAGATCATCGATGAGGCGGTGCTGGACTGCGAGGAGCCCCAGGCAGGGTGGGCGGATATTTCCCCCGACCTCCTGGACTTGCCTGAAATACTGATCTTGATCATCCTGGAGGAGCTTCACTGTTTTGCCTTGCGCTTGCCCGGAGATAAGTTGCTGGCCAAGGCGGCTTACGTGTGCAACCGGGGCTGTCCCCCCCCCGATCTGAACGGGGAGCTGGTCAGGGCCCGGGACATCTACCGTCGGGACCTGGAGCGGACCCTGGCCCAGCGCTTAGAAGACCTGGGTTCCTCTTGCTACCTGGGTAAACTGGGCAGCTACCTGGATAAACAGGGGCGCCTGCAAAAGATCGCCCTGTCCATCGCCAACCAAGCCGAGGCCGGCCGGGATATCTGCGACCTGGCCCGCCAAAGCGCCCAGTTGGCAAAACTGGATGTAACGGCGGAGATCTGCGGCATTTATCCGGAGTTTCTCGGCCACATGGGGGCGGTTATCGCTCGGCGGGAGGGGGCTTCCGACACTGTGGCTTCGGCAATAATCGAGCATTGGCATCCCAGCAGGTATTCCCGCAAGCTGCCCCGCACTCTGGTGGGGGCCCTGTTGGGTGTGGCGGACAGGCTGGACAATATCTGCGGCCAATACTACCGGGGTGAGCTCAAGCTATCCCAGTACAGGAACGTCGTCGATTGGTTTGACGAGACCATCGCCATTGTGGCCAGCGTGCCCCTGGACCTCTCCATGACCAGCCTCTTAAAGTTTTCTTTGTCTCTTTACGAGTCCCAGGGCCTGGTGCCCTGGCGGGCCCGGGATCTGGACTACCTCTTGAAAATCTTCGGAGACCGGCTGCACTACCACTTGGAAGGGCTCTTTCCCCTCGAAGCGGCGGCGGTTGTCACCGCTCCGGGAGCGGACAATGTCTACGCCGCCGTTCTCAAGGCCGAAGCCTTGGGGGACTCCGCCCTGCAGGATTGCCTGGCGGATTGCGCCGAAGCCTGTAAAATGCTGGACAGGACCTGCCCCAGGGACTACAATTATGAAGAGGCGGCCCGGGAATACCTGGAACTGCCCGAGGAATCGGACCTGTTTGAGGTGTACCTAGCCACCGGCGAAGAGGTGAAAAAACACCTGCAGCATAGGCGAATGGGCGAGGCGGTGACCCGTCTGGCCAAAGTGAGGACCCCCCTGCTGCGCTTCATCAATTCCGTCGACTTGGATACCCCGGACCGGCCCCTGCGCCTCAACCGCCTCAGCCTGCTGGGGGAGATCAGGCAACTGTATTTTTCCTACGGGGACTTTAGTCTGCTATAAAAAAAATACATCAATGCAGGTGATAGCCTTGCCAACCCTCCTGGATAAAATTGAAGCTATCCTTATAAAGTCCTTTTTGCTCCTGGCCGCCCTGGCCCTGATCTTTCAGCTTGTGGCCCGGCATCCCCGCTGGGCGGATATGCTGGTCCTGCTCAACCGGCTGGAAGGGGCGGTCTACGAATTCCGGACTCTAGAGTAAGGGGGTAAAAAAGATGGGGGAGGGAAAGAAGATGGGGGAAGAAAGCGCCATCGTCATCGACGGCCCGGCGGGGGTGGGCAAGAGCACCATTGCCAAGGCTCTGGCCAGGAAACTGGGCTACACCTATGTGGATACCGGGGCGATGTACCGGACGGTCACTCTTTTTGCCCTGGAAAAGGGCATTCCCATCGACGGGGACCATCAGGAAGAACTGCTGGGGACCATCGAGGGGGAAGCTTTTGCTTTTGTCTTTGTCGGCGACGACCTGCAAGTCCGCTTTGGCCCCCGAGACCTGAGCCAGGCCATCCGCAGCCCGGAGGTGACGGGACGGGTGTCCCAGGTGGCCGCTCTGCCCCTGGTGCGCCAGGGCCTCAGGCGCCGCCAGCGGGAAATTGCCCAAAAGCACAAAGTGGTGATGGAGGGCCGGGACATCGGCACCGTCGTCCTGCCCCGGGCCCGGCACAAGTTTTTCCTCACTGCCGCCCCGGGGGAGCGGGCGCGCCGGCGCTACCAGGAGCTGCGGGCCCAAGGCCGGCAGGTGGAGTACGCCCAGATCTGCCGGGAAATCGAAAAGCGGGACCAACTGGACTCCACCCGGGAACACGACCCCTTGCGCCAAGCCGAAGACGCTGTCTTGGTGGACACCACCACCCTGGATGCGGCCGCCGTGGTGGACTTGGTTATACAAAAACTGAAATGACTTTGTCAAGCGGGCCAAAATGATATATAATAGAATGGTTGAGAGCCGGAGGTGAAACCCATGCGTCTGGTCGTCTCCAAGTATGCGGGTTTTTGCCCCGGAGTGCAGCGGGCGGTGGAACTGACTTTAGAGCAGGGCAAGGGACGGCCGGGGCAGGTCGCCACCTACGGGCCCCTGGTGCACAACCCGCAAATGATTGAACACCTAAAAGGTCTGGGGATTAGGACCCTGGGGGACTTAAGTTCTGTCCCGGAGGACACCATAGTAATCCGCTCCCACGGCGTCAGCCCCCAAGTCATGGCCGCTCTTCAGGCCACGGGCAAAACAATAGTCGACGCCACCTGTCCCTTTGTGCGCAGGATTCACTCCATTGTCGATTCTCTCCAAGACCGCTTTCTCATAATCATCGGCGATGCCCAGCATCCCGAAGTTCAGGGTATCTTAGGCCGAGCCCCGGGAGGGGCGGCGGTGGCGGCCGATGAAGAAACCGCCCGCCAAGTCCAGGCCGACGGTCCCGTCGCCGTGGTGGTTCAAACTACATTTGACCAGGAAAAGTTAGAGCCCATAACGGCGGTTCTCCGTGAAAAATTCCCTGATGTTGAAATACATAATACTATTTGCCTGTCGACCCGGGATAGGCAGCGAGAAGTGGCCGAGCTGGCCCGGGACAGCGACCTCATGCTGGTTATCGGCGGCGCCAACAGCGCCAACACGGGTAAATTAGTAGCTATCTGCAAGGGATCCGGTGTCGAAACACATCACATACAAACAGCAAAAGATGTTTTGCCCCAGTGGTTGGAAAGGGCTTCAGCCGTCGGCATTGCCGCCGGCGCTTCGACCCCGGACTGGATAATAAGGGAGGTTGTGGACGTGGTTATGGAGAATAGCAATGAAGGCATCGACGAAGTGAGGGAAGACTCTACCGAAGTTATCGAGGAGCAAAGCAAACCCTTAGCGGTTGGCGATATAGTTGTCGGCAAAGTCGTTCAAGTCAACCCCGACGAAATACTAGTCGATGTAGGCGCCAAGATGGAGGGACTGATCCGCAAAGAGGAGCTTTCTTTTCGCAAACTGGAGAGCTGCGCCGATCTCGCCCAGGTGGGTCAGGAACTAGAAGCAGAAGTGACCAGGCTCAATGAAGACCTCTTTGAACTCTCGGTGCGCAAGCTCACCCAGAGCAAGGCCTGGAAGATTGTCAAAGAGGCTTTTGAAACCCAGCAGCCCGTTTCCGGGCCGGTAGTAGAAGTGGTCAAGGGCGGCTTGATCGTCGACTTGGGCCTCCGGGCTTTTATGCCCGCTTCCCTGGTGGACCTGCGCTTTGTCGAGGACTTAAGCCAGTTCGTGGGCCAGACGGTGACGGTGCTGGTCATTGAACTGGAACGCCGCCGCAACAAGGTAATCGTTTCCCGCAAAGCCCAGCTCATGCAGGAACAAGAGGGCAAAAAAGCGGAAACCCTGGCCCAGCTAGAAGAGGGGACGACGGTAAAGGGCATTGTCCGCCGCCTGACCAGCTTCGGCGCTTTTGTGGATATCGGCGGTATCGACGGCCTGATTCATATATCAGAGCTGGCCCATCACCGGGTGGAGCATCCCGGCGAAGTTCTCAAAGAGGACCAAGAGCTGGAGGTCTACGTGCTCAAGGTCGATGCGGGGGCGGAGCGGGTTTCTCTCAGCCTGAAAAAAATCCTACCCGACCCTTGGACTGAGGTCGCCACCAAGTTCAAGGCCGGCGATGTGGTGGAAGGCAAGGTCGTGCGCCTGGCCGACTTCGGCGCCTTTGTCGAACTGGTGCCCGGGGTGGACGGCTTGGTCCACGTTTCTCAAATATCCGATGAACATGTAGCCAAGCCCGAAGACGTGCTCACAACCGGCCAGGTCGTCAAGGTCAACATCCTGGACATCGACGCCAAGGGCAAGCGGGTCAGCCTGAGCATGCGGGACGCCCACCGGGGCGGCAGGAGGGGCGCCAAGGAAGAAAGGCCCCAGGAGACTACTTCAATCGGCGCCACCATCGGCGAACGCCTGGGCAATCTCTTCGAAAAAGAGGATGAATAACACCCGGTCTAACCGGAAAAAAGAACATCTGCTCCTTGCCCGTCAAGGACCCAGGTGTTCTTTTCCTTCTCTTTTTGAGGACATCCTCCTGCCCCACGACTGCCTGACCACTGTAGCGCCGGAGGATACCGACCTTTCTGCCTGCTACTCTGGCATCCAGGCAAAAACTCCGCTGTACATCAACGCCATCACCGGGGGCAGCTTGGCCAGTGAGGCCATAAACCGCAATCTTGGCCTGCTGGCCCGGGAGTTTGGCCTGCCCATG
The DNA here is from genome assembly GCA_002397155.1 of Firmicutes bacterium UBA4975. Classification (GTDB taxonomy): domain Bacteria; phylum Bacillota; class Proteinivoracia; order UBA4975; family UBA4975; genus UBA4975. The sequence goes on from DGZR01000079.1 coordinate 58,981, forward strand.
GCCCTGGGCTCAATGCAGGCAGGGCTGGACAACCCCCGGTTTCGCTTCACTTACCGGGTGGTCCGCCGGGTCAATCCCCAGGGGGTGGTACTGGCCAACTTGCCGGCGGGGGCTAGCCTGGCCCAGGCCCGGGCTGCCGTAGACCTGGTAGAGGCCCAGGCCCTTCAGCTCTTTCTCAATCCCCTCCAGGAGTTCATCATGCCGGAAGGAGAGGGTCCCTCCCCCGGGCTCCTGGAGAATCTGGCGGAAATCTGCGCCGGCCTCAAGGTGCCGGTGTTGGTCAAGGAGACGGGCTTTGGCATCGGCCCCGACCAGGCCCGGGCTTTAGCCCAGGCCGGGGCGAGGGGGGTGGACATCAGCGGCACGGGCGGCACCAATTTTGCCCGGATTGAGGGCAGGCGCAGCTCTTCGGACTGGTGGCGGCCCTTAGCCCGCTGGGGACTTCCCACCCCCCTGGCCCTGGCTGCCGTGGTGGCTCGGGGGCCCGCCCTGGATATCCTCGCTTCCGGCGGGGTGGATGACGGCATCCGGGCCCTCAAGTGCCTCTGCCTGGGGGCCAAGGCCGTGGGAGTGGCGGGGGGCCTCCTGGGTCCCCTGGGCCGGGGCGGCTTGGCCGCGGCCGGGTCGTACCTGGCGGACTACCTGCGCCAACTGCGGACGGGTCTCGCCCTCTTGGGCCAGGACTCCCTGGCCGGCCTGACCTCCCTGCCCCTGGTGGTCAGCGGCCGCCTGGGGGAAATGCTGGCGGGGATGGGAATCGACCTCTCCCGAGGCGGGCCGGGGACTTAGTCCCTCTTTTTTGGCCGGAGAATATTGACCCCGGGTTGGGGAATAGCTAGAACAAGAAACGGGGCGCGGGGTGAGCATAAATAATGAGCGTATGGCTCCTGACCATTCTGGCTGTTGTCATCTACCTGGGCTTGCTGCAAAGGACCCTGGACCGGATGCGCCTGTCCGACCGGGCGGCCTTGATTATCATTGCCATTTTTATTGTCGCCACTTGGCTGCCGGAGGTGCCGATCGGCCTGGCCCGGATCAATATCGGCGGCACCCTTGTGCCCCTCGGCCTTGCCATCTACCTCATCGGCACGGCCGGCACTTACCGGGAACAGGTCAGGGGGACGGCGGCCATCATCGTCACGGCCATCGGGGTCCTCATCCTGGACTGGCTCTTGCCCCAGGAGCCCGGGGCGATGTTCATCGATCCCCTCTATGTTTACGGCCTGGCGGCGGGGGTGATCGGTTACCTGGCCGGCCGTTCCCGGCGGTCCGCTTTTGTGGGAGGGATGATGGGGGTCCTCTTGGCCGATGTCATGATTCTCTTCATGCAGCTCCCCCTGACCAGCACCTACCAACTGGGAGGCGGGGTCCTGGATTCTTCCCTCATCGCCGGCCTGATCGGCGTGGGGGCAGCGGAGATCTTCGGCGAGGCCCGGGAATTGGTGGCCCCGGACAAGCCGAATAAAGTGGCCTGGCTGGAAGATAAGCGGCGGCAAAAATATAAAAACGGCAAAGATCCCAAGCACTAGACTGTAAAAGAGTATACCCCGCTCGGGCGGCCCGGAATTATTTCTGCTCCCAAGGGACGGTAATTTTCCGGGTAATCATTTTTTTTGACAAAATTCTCCCCTGCAGGGGGCAGGTGGTGTGGATTATCGCTTGCTATGTCATCTACCATTGCTACGGCGGCTCTCATTCATCGGTGGCGGCGGCAGCCATTCACGTCGGCCTCTTGGCCCGGGATAAAAAGCCCGGCCGGCGGGAATTGACTGAGCTGCCTTATTTTGATTCGCAAAAGGCCCAAGACCACGGTTTTTTACAGTTCATGGGCCGGGGAAAGGAGGGGGCCTTGGTCTATTCCGTGGGCTTTGAGACCGCATCCGCCCCGGTGATCAATGCGGCAAAAAATCTCTTTTCCCTGGGGCGGGAGGCAGCGGAAAACGTCATCTACGTGGGGACCAGGCCCCAAATAAATAACTGGATGATTGCCGGGGGCATCATCTCCCGGCTCCTTGGCCTGACCTGTCTGGGCCGTCCCCTGGTCGCCTGGGGAACCCAACTGGCCCATCGGGGGCTGGTCGGGCTGGTGGAAAAAACCGAAGCCAGGGTGCGGGACCTGTCGGCGGGTGAGGCCCCTTGATTTACTACTACCACTGCTATCGGGGGGCCCACTTATCCTGCGTGGCCGCCGCCCTGCACCTGGGGGTGCTGAAACCCTCCGCCGGGGTCAAAGATATCCTGGGCTTGGAGTACTTTGACGTTCTGCAAAACCGGGACATGGGAACCCCGGTCCTGGCCGGTCACAGCAAGGGAGACCCCGTCTGCTTCCTCGGCCTGGGGCCGGGCAGCAAGATCTTTGCCCGCTACGCCCAGAGTGTGACCAAGGAATTGCAGGTGGAGCTCCCGTACAAGTCCGTCGACTGCCTGGGCTGTCTCAACTTGTTCACCCGGGTGGGGGGCTTTACTTCCCGCTACCGCCCCCTAAAAAACCTGGGCCGCCGCCTGGCTGCCAGGGGGGTGCACAAAAGCCTGGGCAAGATTTATGCCTTAGTTTTGCAAGCCCGGGACAGTTCAAGTATAATTTCAGGGGGGGCGGGCGAAAAGAGCCATACTCGCCCCTAGGAAACTATGGAGGGGGGATTCGCATTGCTGCCAATTGTAGCGGTAGTCGGCAGGCCCAATGTGGGCAAATCCACCTTGTTCAACAAGATAATGCAGCAGCGGCTGGCCATCGTAGAGGACACCCCCGGGGTCACTCGGGACAGGCTCTACGCCCAGACCGACTGGAGCGGACACAACTTTTTCCTGGTGGACACCGGCGGTTTCGCCCTGGTAGACGAGCCCCTCGCCCTGGCAGTGACCAAGCAGGCGGAAGAAGCGGTGTGGGAGAGCGATGTCATCATCTTTCTGGTGGACGGGAAAGAAGGGCTGGCCCCCGATGACCGGGAGGTAGCCGAGCTCTTGCGCCGCAGCAAGAAGCCCGTCGTCGTCGTTGTCAACAAGGTCGACGATTTCAGCCGGAGCCAGGAGCTGCTCTCGGACTTTTATGAATTGGGTCTGGGGGAGCCCCTGCCTATTTCGGCGGCCAATGGCCTAAACATCGGCGACCTCTTGGACGTCATTGTCTCCCACCTGGAGAAGCTGCCCCTGCCCGAAGAGGACGAAGACACCATTGCCGTGGCCTGTATCGGCCGCCCCAACGTGGGCAAATCCTCCCTGGTCAACCGGCTGGCCGGCCAGGAGAGGGCGGTGGTCAGCCCCATCCCCGGCACCACCCGGGACGCCATCGACACCACCATTTACCACAACGGGCGGAAGATGACCCTGATCGACACCGCCGGATTGCGCCGCAAGAGCCGGCTGGCTTCGGGCATCGAGTACTACAGCATGCTCCGCAGTGTGCGGGCGGTCCAGCGCTGCCACATCGCCCTCTTGGTCCTGGACGGCCCCGAAGGGCTCACCGAACAGGATAAGCGTATCGCCGGCATCGCCCATGAGGCGGGCAAGGCGGTAATCCTCCTGGTGAACAAGTGGGATATCGTGGTCAAGGACACCAATACCATGGCCAAGTATAAAAGGGACCTGCGCTCCGAACTAAAATTCCTGGAATACGCCAACATCGAATTTGTCTCCGCCCTCACCGGCGCCCGCCTGCCCGGCCTTTTGACCCTGGTGGAAAAGACGATGGAACAGTACCAAAGGCGGATCAGTACCGGCCTGCTCAACGACCTGCTGGTGGACGCTGTCCTGGCCAATCCCCCTTCTACTAAGGGGACCCGGGTCAAGATGTTCTACATAACCCAGGTTTCCGTCAAACCGCCCCGCTTCGTCCTCTTTGTCAGCGATCCGGAAAGGGTGCATTTTTCCTGGCTGCGCTACTTGGAAAACCGCATCCGGGAGGCCTTTGGCTTTGAAGGGACGCCGATGCAGTTCGCCTTGCGAAAGAGGGGAAGCAGATGACAAAGAAAATCGGGGTCATCGGTGCCGGAGGCTGGGGAACGGCGGTGGCCCTGCTCCTGGCAAAAAAAGGCCATAAAGTGACCCTCTGGACCCGGCGAGAAGAGTTCTGCCGGCACCTGGAGAAATACCGGGAAAATACCGTGTACCTGCCCGGGGTGTTCTTACCGGTTGGCTTGGAGCTGACCAGCTCCCTGGCCCAGGCGGTAACCGGCATGGACCTGGTGGCTTTCGCCACTCCCGCCAAGGCAGTGCGGCAGACCGCCCAGGCCATCCGGCCCCATCTTGCCCAAGAGACAATTCTGGTCAGCCTGAGCAAGGGGCTGGAGAGAGAGACCTTTTTCCGCTGCTCCCAGGTCCTCACCCAGGTGCTGGGCCTGTCCCAGCGCACCGTGGTAATCAGCGGACCCAACCACGCTGAAGAGGTGGCCCGGGACATCCCCACCGCCACCGTGGCGGCGGGATACAGTCTGGGGGCCGCCCAAGAAGTCCAAGAGGTCTTCATGACCCCCAAGTTCCGGGTCTACACCAACACCGACGTCATCGGGGTGGAATTGGCCGGAGCGCTGAAAAACATCATCGCCCTTGGGGCCGGGGTCGTGGACGGCCTGGGCTTCGGAGATAACACTAAGGCTACCCTGGTGACTCGGGGACTGGCAGAAATGGCCCGCCTGGGCCTGAAACTGGGAGCGGAAAACATAACCTTTGCCGGCTTGGCCGGCATCGGGGACCTTATCGCCACCTGCACCAGCAAGCAGAGCCGGAACTGGCAGGCGGGCTACGCCCTGGGCAAGGGGGAGAGCTTGGCCGACATTCGCCACGGCCAGGTAGTAGAAGGGGTGGCCACTACCCTGACGGCCTCTATCCTGGCCGGCAAGATGGGGGTGGACATGCCCATCACCGACGCCCTCCGCCAGGTAATCTTCCAGGGAAAATCCCCCCTCCTGGCGGTCTCCGACCTGATGATCCGGGACAAGGCCCACGAAATCGAAGATATTCTCCCTCGGGAATAGCTTTGCCAAGATTTGTCCTCCCCCCGGGAATACAACCATATTTTGCACATATATATAATGTGAGCAAAACCGGATATTGTGAGGGGGAGGAGAACAGTGGCAGAATACAGCCTATACCACGATATTGCCAAGAGGACCGGTGGTGATATCTACCTGGGCGTAGTCGGTCCTGTACGCACGGGAAAGTCGACGTTCATCAAAAAGTTTATGGAACTGATGGTAATACCCAACATCAACGAAGAGGACCGCCTCAGGGCAGTAGATGAGCTACCCCAGAGCAGCGGGGGCAAGACCATCACCACAACCGAGCCAAAATTTGTTCCCGACGAGGCGGTGGAAGTTCAGTTTGCCGACCAAAATTTCACCATGCGGGTCCGCCTGGTGGACTGCGTCGGCTACACTGTAGATTCTGCCTTGGGGTACCTAGACGAGCGGGGAGAACGCCTGGTCATGTCCCCCTGGGCCGACGAAGAGATTCCCTTTCAAGAGGCGGCGGAGATTGGCACCAAAAAGGTCATCGCCGACCACTCCACCCTGGGAATAATCGTCACCACTGACGCTTCCTTCTCGGAACTGGCCCGGGAAGACTTTGAAATTCCCGAGGCGAGGATAGTGGAAGAGCTTAAGGCCATCGGCAAGCCCTTTGTCATTATCCTCAATTCCAGCCAGCCCGAGGCCAGCTCCACCCTACAGTTGCAGACCGAACTGGCGGAAAAGTACCGGGCGCCGGTAATCCCTTGCAACTGCTTGCGCCTGGACAGGAAGTCGGTGGACGCCATCCTCAAAGAGGCCTTGTACGAGTTTCCTGTCAACCAGATCAACATCATCCTGCCCGACTGGGTCGAGGCCCTGGCCGAAGACCACTGGCTCAAGTGCGGCTTTTTGGACATAGTCCGGGGTATAATGAAGGGCGCCGACAAGGTCAGAGAGCTGCGGCAGATCCTGGAGCCCATCGGGGAGGAATTTGACTACGTTTCCCGGGTCGCTCTCAGCCATCTCGACTTGGGCAGCGGCGACGCCGAAATCCGTTTTGAATCTCCGCCGGAGCTCTTCTATTCCATCCTCTCGGAAACCACGGGGTACAACATAGGCAACGCCGGCGACCTTTTCCGGCAAATGAGCGGCTTGGTCAAAGCCAAGCAGGAGTACGACAAGATCGAAGACGCCATAGTGTCGGCACGCACCGGCGGCTACGGCATCGTCCCCCCCAGCCTGGACGAAATGGTCCTAGAAGAGCCCGAGATCATCCGCCAGGGGGCCAGATTCGGTGTCCGCCTGCGGGCTACCGCTCCCTCCTTCCATGTGGTCCGGGTGGATGTGGAATCGGAATTCGCCCCCATCGTGGGCAGCGAGCGCCAAAGCGAAGAGCTGGTCAATTACCTCATGGAAGAATTTGAAGACAACCCGGACAAAATCTGGGACTCCCAGATCTTCGGTAAATCCCTGTATTCCATGGTCAAAGAGGGCATTCAGACCAAGCTGGGCAACCTGCCGGAAACCGCTCAAGAAAAGCTCCAGCAGACCCT
>DGZR01000066.1:0-2436 GCA_002397155.1 Firmicutes bacterium UBA4975
GGCCAGCATTACCGCCACGCCGGCTTTATCATCCAGGTGGCGGGACTTAATAAAGCCCGATTCGGTGACCACGGTCCGGGGGTCGAAGACCACAAAGTCGCCCACCTCGATGCCCAGTTCCCGGGTTTCTTCGGGAGTGCTGACTTTTTCGTCCAGCCGCACTTGCATAGTATCGGCCTTGCGCTCGCTGCTGGCGGTGTCCTGGCCATGGACGTGGGAGGAGGCCTTGTTGAGGAGCAGGGTGCCCGTCACTTCCCGGCCGGAGGAGGTGAGGACGATGCAGTTTTCCCCCTCCACATTGGCCCAGCCCAAGCCGCCGAGGCTGGTGAGCTTGAGCATGCCATTGGCCTTTACTTCCTTGACCATGGCCCCCAGGGTGTCTATATGGGCGCTGATCAAGCGCTGGTTGTCGTTATCCTGGCCGGGGATGGTGGCGATGATGGCCCCCTTGGCGGTGGTGGCATATTCCAGGCCGAGTTCTTCAAGCTTTTCCGCCAAGTAGCCGTTGGCTTGGTAAGTGTAGCCGCTGGGGCTGGGGATGGCCAGTAACTCGGTCAGGGTCTGAAGCAGGTAAGGCCAGTGCTTTTCCATTTTAATTCCCTCCTATAAATGTCTTTTATGAGTATACCAGATTTTGTTGACAAGTTTCAGGGGAAAGGAGTATAAGTAAAGTATAGATAAATGATAATCATTTGCAAGAAGGTGGGAACGTGGAGACCGAACAGGTTTTGGCGCGGCTGCGGGGCCTGGGGCGCCGCCTCACCCGGCAGCGCTCCCTGGTGGTGGAGGCCATCCTGGCAGGGGAACGCCCCCAGAGTGCCGAGGGCATTTACCAGCGCTGCCGGGAAAAGGATCGGGGCATCAGCTACCCCACGATCTACCGCACTTTGGAGATGCTGGTAGAGGCGGAGGTGGTGCGGAAACTGCACTTTGGCGGCAGCAAGTACTGGTATGAAGCGGCCTGGCAGCGGGAACACCACCATCACCTGGTCTGCCTGGAGTGCGGGGCGAAGGAGCCCATAATGGTCTGCCCCCGGGAGCTCATTGCCCGGGAGGCCCAGCGCAACCAGTTTAAAGTTCTCGACCATCAGTTTGAAATCCTGGGCATCTGCAAGGACTGCCAGGGCCGTTAGTTTTCAACAAAAATTACTTTTCTCGGGGTGGGAAATTTGAGTCATTTGCACATTAGCGACGGATTTTTACCTTGGTGGTTATGGCTGGGGGGGCTGGCCTTGACCCTGGGCTTGGTTATCTTGGCCCTGCACAGGCTCCAAGGCCGGCGCCGCCTGGTGCCGGCGGTGGCGGTGATGGCGGCGGTGGGGCTGGCGGCGATGAACATCCCCCTGGGCCTGCCGGTCCACATCAATCTGGCCGCCCTGGCGGGGATTGTCCTAGGACCTCTTAACGGGTTTTTGGCCATGTTTATCGTCAACCTCTTTACCGCCCTCATCGGGCACGGAGGCTTGACGGTGCTGGGGGTGAATGCCCTCCTGGTGGGGAGCGAAGCTTTGGTGGCGGGGATGGTTTTCTCCGCTCTGGGGGGGGCAAAGCGGCTGCTGAGCAGCACCGCTGTTTCCGTCACCCTGGCCCTCTTGGTTTCCCTCCTCTTGGTGGTGGCCACCGCGGGCCTGGCCGGGGGTGAGCTCACGGCCATGGTGGGCCACGGCTACCACGGGGAAACAGGCGGAGAGACCGTTTTTCTGGGGCGCTTTCTCGCCCTCATCGCCCTGCCGGCGGCGGTGTGGCTGGCGGTGGAGCTGGCCGTCTCTCTGCTGGCGGTGAGCTACGTGAATAAAATCAAGGGGGGCTGGTTTGCCGGGGGGGACAGGGCATGAACCTGGCGGCGATAGACCACCTGGCCGTCAATCATCGCTGCTGGCTCCAGCGCTGTTCTCCCCTGGCCAAAGTCCTCTTTATCGGGGTGGTCCTGGCCTTTCTCTTGACCTCCCGCTCCCTGCCCTTTTTAGGGGGGCTCTTGGTTTTGCTCCTGGTCTTGGTCATTTCTAACCGCCTGCCCATGGGGGTTTTGCTCCCTTTGGCCTTGCTGCCCATGGTCTTTGCCGCTGTTTTCGCCGTAAGCGTGGGGGACTGGAGGGTGGGCTTACTCCTGGTGGGCCGGGCCGGGACAGCCGCCCTTTTGGCAGGGTTGGTCTTTGTCACCACCGCCCCTGTTCGCCTGCTGGCCCTGCTCTCGGCACCCCTGCCCGGGGTTTTCGGAGAGCTCTTGTTCTTTACTTACCGCTCCTTTTTTATTCTTGCCGCCGGCCTGGAAAATACCCTGAGGGCGGTGCGGCTGCGGAGCGGGGAGAAGGGATTTAGCTGGGCCCGGCTGAAGGTCCTGAGCCAGGTATACGGCATGACCCTGGTTCGGGCCTGGGACCTGGCGGGACGCCAGTACGATCTCTTGCGCCTGCGGGGGCTGGGGGCGGGGCTTAA
>DGZR01000066.1:2630-3818 GCA_002397155.1 Firmicutes bacterium UBA4975
CGGGACTGGCGTCTGCGGGTTGGGGACCTGGGCCTGCTGGCCCTGGCAGTTCTGATGGGAATGGGGTGGTACTGTGTCTGAACCGGTTGTGGCGATCAACTGCATGCGCCATATCTATCCCGACCGCACCGAGGTATCCCTCTGCGGGGTGGAGCTGGTTGTCCGGGCGGGAGAGATAGCGGCCATCCTGGCGGCCAACGGGGCGGGGAAGACCACCCTGTTGCAGCACGTAACCGGCATGCTCCGGCCGGTGGAGGGCAGCGTTCGGGTTTTTGGTCTGGACCCCTACCGGGATTTTGAAAAGGTGCGCACCCGCCTGGGCGTGGTGATGCAGAACCCCGCCGAGCAGATCATCGGGCCCACGGTGGGGGAAGATGTGGCTTTCGGCCTGGGCCACCTCGGCTTAAGCCGGGAAGAGCAGGAAAAAAGGGTGCAAGGGACCCTGGAACAGTTGGGCATCGGCCACCTCCGGGGCAAAGTGCCCCACTACTTAAGCGGCGGCGAGATGAAAAAAGTGGCCCTGGCCGGGGCCCTGGTCATCGAGCCGGAACTGCTGGTGCTGGATGAGCCCTTTGCCGAGCTGGACGTGAGCGCCGTGGCGGAGCTGGTAGCCCTTTTGCGGCGGCAGAGCCGGGAAAAGGGGTCGTCAATAATCTTCACCAGCCACCAGTTGGAGCCGGTAGCCCTGTTGGCGGACACCGTCTACGTCTTGAACGGGGGCCAGGTGGCAGCCAAGGGCAGGCCCTTGGAAGTCTTTCAGCAGGGGGAGGCCCTGGAGAAAAGCCGCCTGCGGGCGCCGGACCTCTTTCGCCTGGTGGATATGCTGGGGCAGGGGGGACTGGAGGTCCGGCCGGATTTTGACCCGGAGAAAGTGGCGGCGCAGATTATTGCCGCTTTTGCGGGTGGAAGGTAGGGGTGCCGTTTCGGCGCCCTCCTGGCGGAGGGCGGGGAGACCCCGCCCCTACGGGATGGAGAAGATCAGAGGTCGGGAGCCGTTTCGGCGCCCTCCTTGCGGAGGGCGGGGAGACCCCGCCCCTACGGGATGGAGAAGGTCAGAGGCCCGGGTGCCATTTCGGCGCCCTCCTTGCGGAGGGCGGGGAGACCCCGCCCCTACGGGATGGAGAAGGTCAGAGGCCCGGGTGCCGTTTCAGCGCCCTCCTTGCGAAGGGCGGGGAGACCCCGCCCCTA
>DGZR01000043.1 GCA_002397155.1 Firmicutes bacterium UBA4975
ACCGAGTACAGCCTTCTGGACGGGGCCCTGCGCATTCCCGACCTGGTGGCGGCGGCAAAAAAGGAAGGCATGCCCGCGGTGGCCATCACCGACCACGGCAACATGTACGGCGTGGTGGACTTTTACAAAGCCGCCTTGGCCCAGGGCATCAAGCCCATCTTGGGCTGCGAGGTCTATGTGGCCCCCGAGTCCCGTCATGCCAAACAGGGGGCGCGGGAGGACTCCAGCTACCACCTGGTCCTCCTGGCGGAAAACGATAGCGGATATAAAAATCTCATGCGCCTGGTGACCCTGGGTCACCGGGAGGGCTTTTACTACAAGCCCCGGGTAGATAAAGAACTGCTGGGCCTGTACCACGAAGGGCTGATTTGCCTGTCCGCCTGCCTGGGGGGGCAGATCCCCACCTTACTCCTCCAGGGCAACAAAGAGGGGGCAAAGGCCTTGGCCCTGGAATACAATGAAATCTTTGGCCCGGGCAACTTTTTTTTGGAGCTTCAGGATCACGGTCTTTTGGAACAAAAGACGGTCAACCGGGACTTGGCAGAAATCAGCGAGGAAACGGGAATTCCCCTGGTGGCTACTAACGACATGCACTACTTGGCCCAGGAAGACGCCGAGGCCCACGACGTGCTCCTCTGCATACAGACAGCCAAGCACGTGGAGGACGCCGACAGGATGCGCTTTCCCGGGGACCAATTTTACTTTAAATCCGCCGAAGAGATGTCGTCCTTATTTGCCTGGTGCCAAGAGGCCCTGACCAACACCCTGGCCATTGCCCAGCGCTGCCAGGTGACCCTACAATTCGGCACTTACCACCTGCCGGACTACCCCGTTCCCCCCGGCCACACCGAGGCCACCTGGCTGCGCCACTTGTGCCAGGAAAAGCTGTCCCGGCGCTACCCCCAGCCAACCCCCCAGGTTCTGGAACGGATGGAGTACGAGCTCTCGGTAATCGAGAGCATGGGCTACCCCAGCTACTTTTTGATAGTCTGGGATTTCTGCGACTTTGCCCATCGCAGCGGCATTCCCGTGGGCCCGGGCCGGGGTTCGGGCGCGGGTAGCATCATCGCCTACATCCTGGGGATAACCGACATCGATCCCTTGCCTTATGACTTGCTCTTTGAGCGCTTTTTGAACCCGGACCGGGTCTCCATGCCGGACTTTGACATCGACTTTTGCTATGAACGGCGGGGAGAGGTAATCGAGTATGTAACGGAAAAGTACGGGCGGGAGCGGGTGGCCCAGATCATCACTTTCGGCACCATGGCCGCCCGGGCGGTGGTGCGGGACGTGGGCCGGGCCCTGGACCTGTCCTACGCCGAGACCGACCGCATCGCCAAGCTCATCCCCGAAGAACTGAAAATGACCATCGACCGGGCCCTGGAGCAGGAACCCAGGCTAAAAGAGCTGTACCAGGAGGACCGGCGGGTGGAAAAGCTGATAAACATTGCCCGCAAATTAGAGGGACTTTCCCGCCACGCCTCTACTCACGCCGCCGGCGTGGTCATCGCCAAGGAGGACCTGGTCAACTACGTCCCCCTTCAGGGTAACGACCAGGAGGGCCTGACCACCCAGTTACCGATGAACACCCTAGAAGAACTGGGTCTCCTGAAAATGGACTTTCTCGGCCTGCGCACCCTGACCATTCTCAAAAACGCCACCGACATGATCCTGTCTAACCGGGGGATGAAAATCGAGCTTAACCAAATTCCCTTGGACGACAAAGACACCTTTGCCCTCCTCTGCTCGACCAACACCCTGGCGGTTTTTCAGTTGGAAAGCGCCGGCATGCGCCGGGTCCTCTCCGATTTGCAGCCCACCGTCTTTGAAGACATCATCGCCCTGGTCGCCCTGTTCCGGCCCGGCCCCATGGAGCAGATCCCGGTCTTTATCGCCAGCAAGCACGGGGATATCCCCGTCAGCTACCCCCATCCCCTGCTGGAGCCGGTCCTCAAAGAGACCTATGGAGTCATGATCTACCAGGAACAGATAATCATCGCCGCCTCGGTTCTGGCCGGCTTCAGCTTGAGCCAGGCCGACCTGCTTCGCCGGGCCATCGGCAAGAAAAAAATGAAGGAAATGAAAGAACAGCGCAAGGCCTTTGTCCAGGGCTGCCATGCTAAGAACGGCATCGAGCGAAAAAAGGCCGAAGAGATTTACGACCTGATGGTCAAGTTCGCCGACTATGGCTTCAATAAATCCCATTCCGCCGCCTATGGCCTGGTGGCCTACTACACCGCATACTTCAAGGCCCACTACCCGGTGGAATTCATGGCCGCCACCCTGGGCAACATCATGGCCAATACCGAAAAAGTGGCCCAGTACATCGACCACTGCCGCCGCCTGGGCATTGAGATGCTCCCGCCGGACATCAATGAAAGCGGCCAGGACTTTACGGTAACCGGGGACAAAATCCGCTTTGGCCTGGGAGCGGTAAAAAACCTGGGCACGGCGGCGGTGGCGGAAATCCAGGCCGAGCGGGAGGCCGGGGGGGCTTTTACCAGCTTGGCAGATTTTTGCCTGCGCATGAACGGCCGCTGCAATAAGCGGATGCTAGAAAACCTGATCAAGGGCGGCTGTTTTGACTCCTTGCCCGGGCACCGAGGGCAAAAGCTGGCGGCCATGGACAGCCTGCTGGCCGCCGCCGCCCGCCTGCAAAAGCAGAAGAGCACCGGCCAACTGGATATATTTGGCCTCTTGGGCGAACCGGAGCAGCAAGAAGAACTGCCCCCCCTGGCGCCCATGGCCTGGGATCAGCAGCTCAAAGGGGAGAGAGACGCCCTGGGGATCTACCTTTCCGGTCACCCCCTGGACGATTACGCCGAACTCCTCAATTCCCTCCAGGTCACGCCGATTCCCAGCCTGGAAGACCTGGCGGAGGGATCCAGCGTCACGGTGGCCGGCATGGCGGCCTCCAGCCGCACCACCCTTACCCGTACGGGCAAGCGCATGGGCTTTCTCATCCTAGAGGACCAGTACGCCACCGTTGAAGTGATAATTTTTGAGGGGATTCTAAATGAGGTGCGGGACTTGCTGACGGGAGACGCCCCCCTCTTGGTCACCGGCCTTTTGGAGTTTCCCACCCCCGAAGAACCAAAGCTTCGAGCCGAGAAAATCACCATCCTCCAGGCCCCCAGTACGGAACAACGGCTTTACCTGAAGATATGTGCAGACACTGACAGCGACTGCATAAATCGGGTCCTCTATGCCCTGGGCCAGTGCCCCGGGGAGGTGCCCGTATACTTTTACTTTGAAAAGACCAAGTCCCTGCGCCTGATGGACAAATTTTCCCTCGACCCCAACCCGCGCCTTCTCAGTCAGCTCGAGAGCATGCTGGGCCAGGACTGTGTCGTCCTAAAGGACGGCAAAAATAAGGACCCGGAACAGGAAGGGGGCTAAACCCGTGCAAAAGCTCATCGTGGGGATGCTCACTGAAAGGGGAGTGGATCTGGACAGCATTGCCCGCCTCGTCCTCGAGCTCCAGCTCCCGTACAACAACCGGCTCACCCAAGAGCAGTGCCGGGCCAGTGTGGCCAGAGTGCTGGAAAAGCGGGAAGTGCAAAATGCCGTCTTGACCGGCCTGTTTTTGGACATCCTAGCGGAAAAGGGGCAACTGCCGGAACCCCTCCAGGGTATCATCACCCGGGATGACCCCCTTTACGGCGTCGACGAAGTGCTGGCCCTCAACATCACTAACATCTACGGCAGCATTGGGTTTACTAATTTTGGTTACTTGGACAAAGTTAAATCCGGCATTCTGGAAAACATCAACACCAAGGTCGAAGGGGTAGTGAATACCTTTCTCGATGACCTGGTCGCCGCCATTGCCGCTGCCGCCGCCGCCCGCCTGGCCCACAAATCTGGAGGT
>DGZR01000044.1:0-41620 GCA_002397155.1 Firmicutes bacterium UBA4975
TCCGCCAGGATGTGCACATTCCCCGGCCAGGGATACCGGGCGTAAAAACCCCTCCCCCCGTCGTCGTCCAGGGGGCCCGGGGCGATGAGAACTTTAGTAGCGGGGATTTTACGAAACTGGTCGGCGACAAAGTCCGCCAGGGGCCGGGTGACATACTCCTGCTGCCACAGGTCTCCGCTGATGATAAAGAGGTCGGTCTGTTCCCGGCGGCAGTAGTCGGCTAAGCGGGCCAGGGTCTGCATTGCGTCCCTGCGCCGCAACTGCCCAATCGCCGTCGGCAGCCTCGGCAATGGAGCGGCCAGGCCCAAGCCCGCCGTATGGAGGATCTTTAGGTCCCGCATTTTTCCCTTCCTCCCTGTTAGTAAATGCTGGATACTTCAAGTATATATTCTTTGGCTCTGCCTCAATTTCCTTCCTGCCCGGGCCAAAGCGCTCTAACTAACAATAAACCAGGAGCCCCTCCTGGTTCGCCAATTTTCCTGGCCGGGAAAACAGATTGCCCCTTTTTAGCAGGGTGCCGTCCTAGGAAAAAACACCGGCCCCGCCAGGTGCTTTTTAGCTTATCATCTTGTCGTTTACGAGAGTTTCCTTTATGTAGTCCAGAAGTTCTAACGCCCGGCCGGTGCCATTGACGACGCAAGAGATTGGATTTTCAGCGATGATCACCGGCGTGCCCAGGCGGTGGGAAAGAAAGACATCCAGACCGTGCAAGAGAGCACCCCCGCCCGAGAGGATTATCCCCTTTTCCATAATATCGGAATGCAGTTCCGGGGGGGTGGTTTCCATGACCTGGGTGATTGTGCGCACTATGCTGTTTACGGGATCGGCCAGCGCTTCACCGGCCTCCTTGGAGGTAATGGGCTGGCTCTTGGGCAGACCGGTGACCAAGTCCCGGCCCCGCACTTCCATTTTTTCTTTGCGCTGCCCCTCGGGGTGAACGGAAGCGACTTTTACCTTGATCTCTTCGGCGGTGCGTTCGCCGATCATGATGTTGTACTTGTCCCGAACATAGCGGACGATGTACTCGTCAAAGCGGTCGCCGCCGATGCGGGTGGATGCGCCTTGGACGATGTCGCCCAGGGACATGATGGCCATGTCGCAAGTGCCGCCACCGATGTCTATCACCATGCTCCCCACAGGTTGGAAAATTTCCAGCCCCGCCCCCAGGGCCGCTGCTCGGGGTTCTTCAATCAAGAAGACTTCCCGGGCCCCGGAACGTTTAACCGCGGTCAGCACTGCCCGCTGTTCAACAGAAGTGATGCCGGCAGGCACGCAGACCATCACCCGGGGCTTTGCCAGGATGTTCCGGCAGACCTTGGCCAAGAAGTACTTGAGCATGAGCTCGGTCACTTCAAAGTCGGCGATTACCCCTTCTTTCAGGGGACGGACCGCTCGGATATTTCCCGGAGTGCGCCCGATCATCAAACTCGCTTCCTGGCCCACCGCCAAAACGCGGTTGGTCTTACTCTCCAGCGCCACAACAGAAGGTTCATGCAGGACTATGCCCTTGCCTTTGATGTACACTAAGACAGTGGCGGTGCCGAGATCGACGCCGATATCCCTGGACAGGCCGAGCAATGGAAATCCCCCTTTGCTGCAATCAAAGATGTGATTTTCTTGTGGGTACTATTCTACAAAGGCCTTTTAGACTCCTTTATTTATCCAACTTTTTCTTTGGTATCCCGGTACTTTCGCCGGGTGGCCTCGCCGCCCCGTAGGTGCCTTTCCGCCTTGTTGGTTTCCAAGACGGCCTTGACCTCTTTTGCCAACCCGGGATTCACCTGGTAAAGCCTTTCGGTGAGGTCCTTGTGAACAGTGCTCTTGCTGACGCCAAAGGCTTCCGCTACCGCCCGCACAGTGCCGCCGGTGCTGAGAACGTGGTTGGCGATGTCGATAACCCGCTGCCAAATGTAGTCATTCATTCCTCCCGCCCTCCTAACCTTATACTGTTCAATTTATATGTCCTCCAAGAAAGCGATAGACCTTTCCCGGTTGGAAAAGCCGTCACAGGCCAAGACCGAGGTATTCCAGGGGATCAGAAGGATCCTCCAGGGCGTCCCTGACCTCGAAAATCAGGTAATCCTCAACGTAGTCGCCTTCTAGCTTAGGGCCCAACTCACCGATCGGCTGGCCCCGGTCCACTGTTTCTCCCTCATGGACTGACACATCTTCTAAATTGATGTAGCGGGTCTCAAAGTCCCCGTGAACAATCCACACCTGGCCTGCTTGGTACTCCCCGGCCGGTACCACCTTGCACACCTGGCCCCGGTAGGCTGCACAGACCGAATCGCCCCGGGTGCCGCCGATGTGCACCCCCGGGTTTACCCCGTACAGGGAACCGGAAAACACCTGGCCAAAACCCAGGAGGACAGGGCCCTCCAGGGGGAGACTCAGGGTCTCCTGGCCCTGGCGGAAAGCGGCCAGGGATAGACCGGGCTGGTCTGGGCCGTCAGTCTGCTCGCCGGGCAAGTCGGGATCCTCCCCCGGTTTTTCCGCACCGCCGGGATCAAAAACCAGGGAACCCAAGGGCTTGAACTGCCACCAGACCAAGCCGGCTATTGCCAGGACACATAAAAAGTAAACCAAGGCGTAACGGAAACCCGGCGTCGAGCGCCGCCACTTGCGAGCAAGCCAGTTTGTCCCTTTAGAAAGAGTGAGTTTAAGCTGAGCAAGTAAATCTTTTACTTTGTCTGACACGTCCTTCACCTCGGGGCCTATTTTACCCCGGACATGCCTGTTTATTCTAAAGAACAAGAGGGCGGAGGGGCAGTTCACTCACCCAGCTTTACCCGGCTTACCACCACCCCCGTGTAGTATTTTTTAATGATATCTTCGGCTAGGTAGCCCTGGCGGGCCATGCCGTCTGCGCCGTACTGGCAGAGGCCCACCCCGTGGCCATAGCCGACACTGGTAAAACTGTACCCGTCTTTTCCCATGAGCCAGGTCACCTTGGCCGACCTCAAGCCCAGCTTTTGCCGGAATTCCAAGCCGCGGAGGGTTTCTTTGCCGGTGCTGACTTTAATAATCCGCCCCCCCGGGGTGCTCTCTAAAACCGTGAGTTTTAACTCTTCTGGGGGAACCCCCAGCTTTTCCGCCACCTGGGCGGCCCCCAGGCTGAGGGTTTCAGTGTAGCGGGGGGAAGAGGCGCAGTAGCCGCACTGAACAGAGCGGAGATAGGGCAGGGGATTAGTCCAGACATCCTCGCAATTCTCCGTGCTGCCGCCGCAGGTGGAGTGGTAAACGGCATCGATCATCTTGCCCTCGTAGGTTACAACCTGGGACTCGGTCTCGGCTACAGCCCGGAGGATTTTGCGCCAGTAAGAGCGCTGCCTAAAAAAAGGCCAGTTGCCCGTCGCTTCTTCCTTGGAGACCCAGGCTTGGCAGTGGGCGCTGTTCGTGCAGATGTCTGCTTCGGGATGGGCTGAACAACCGGCCCCGCCGGCAGCTCGGATCTTGGCCACCGTGTAGGTCCTGGCCACGATTGCTTGGGCTTTTAAGGCTTCAAGGTCAAAACTAGCCGGCATTTCCGCCGCCACTACCCCCGCCAAATACTCCCCCAGGGGCAGGCGCATGAGTTCCTGGGTCTTGTGGTTCCAGACCGTGACTTGGTACGGGTCTCCCTTGGCGTCGGGCAGAGTTTTACCGCCACAGCTTTTGACGATAAGGGCGGGTAGCAAGAGCAAGAGCAGGATCAGTAAGAGCAAAACTAGACCGGCTTTTTTTAGCATGTTAAACCCCTCCTGCCCCTATGAATATGTATTACCCCAAATTTATAGACGGGATAAAAAAAGCCGTTTCCGGCTCACTCCCTCCATATATCCGCTCCTACTGCCTTTAGCTTGCCCACCAAGTCGTGGTAACCCCGGTCCAAGTGGTGAACATTGCCCACCTCGGTGACACCGTCGGCGGCCAGCCCGGCGATGATCAGCGCGGCGCCGGCTCTGAGGTCGCTGGCGTTGACCTGGGCGCCGGTGAGACTGGCCACTCCCTCGATGACAGCGCTGCGGCCGTCGATTTTTATCTTGGCGTTCATCCTGTTCAATTCGCCGATGTGCATGAACCTGTTTTCAAATATCGTCTCGGTCACCAGGCTGGTTCCCCGGGCCCGGGCCAGGACGGCGGTGATTTGCGCCTGCATGTCGGTGGGAAAGCCCGGGTAGGGCAGGGTTTTGATGTCCGTCGCACTGAGAGGTTTGTTTCCGATCACCAAGAGCCCGTCCCGGTGTTCCAATATTGTCACCCCGACTTCCTCAAATTTGGCGATTACCGGCTTGAGGTGGTCGACGAGGATATTGGCGAGGAAAACCTGGCCTCCGGCGGCGGCTGTTGCGGCCAAGTAGGTGCCGGCTTCAATGCGGTCGGGAATGACCACATGGTTGGCACCCTGAAGGGAGTCGACTCCGGTAATCCGGATGAGGCTGGTCCCCGCCCCTCGCACGTTGGCACCGGCCCCGTTTAGGTAGTTAGCCAGGTCCACTATTTCGGGCTCAGCGGCGGCGTTTTCCAAAAGGGTGGTGCCCTGGGCCATGGTGGCCGCCATCATTATGTTTTCCGTGGCGCCAACACTGGGAAAGTCCAGATAGATTCGACTGCCCTTGAGTTTGGGGGCGATGGCCTCGATGTAGCCGTGGCCCATCACCACTTCCGCCCCCAGGGCCATAAAGCCCTTGAGGTGGAGGTCGATGGGCCTGGTGCCGATGTTGCATCCCCCGGGCAGGGAGACCCGAGCCCGGCCCATTCGGGCCAGGAGGGGGCCCATGACCAAGAAGGACGCCCTCATCTTTTGCACCAGTTCATAGGGGGTTTCGTAGGTGTTGAGGCCCCCGGCGTCGATCTTTAGCTTGCCCGACTCCAGCCAGGACACTTCTGCGCCCAACTGGCCCAAGAGCTGGCAGATGGTATTCACATCTTCTAAAGCGGGGACCTCTTCAAAGTGGTTGGGGCCCGAAGTGAGAAGGGACGCGGCCAACATGGGGAGAGCGGCATTTTTGGCCCCGTCTATTTTGACCGTTCCCGACAGTGTCTTGCCACCCCGGATATAAATTTTTTCCATTAGTCTTTCCTCCTGGATAAGAGTGTTTCCTAGTAGTTTGAAGGTAGAACCGGTGTGGCTACCCTGAGCAGGGTCCGGGCCTCTTCCGGGCGCCAACTGAGGGAAAGGCAAAAGTTTACTTCTTTTTCGCCGGCCTTGACCCCGGCTGTCAGAAGGGGAGACCAGCCGCTCCACTGGGCGACACCGGCGATTTCTCCCGCCCCTCGATAAACAGCTCCGGCGGCCTTAAAGATCTTGTAGGCGGCGTTTAATTTTTCACTGCTCCCCAGCTTGGCCGGGAGGCTGCCTAGTAGGCAGGTGGTGAAGGAAAGGTCTTCCCCCGTCGCCCCCAGGGTCGTAAATACTTCTTTTAGGCGGAAAAAGCCGGAGGACATTGCGCCAAGATCAGTGAAGCGCCCTTCGACCTCGGCAATGGTCCCTTGGGGCCGGGAGTCGATGGTGAGGCTGAGGGTCAGGCCCCCCGCCCCGGCGACGTCCAGGCTGGTGCTGCTGAACTGGCCGGTGCCCCGGGTGCTGAGCTCGTAATCATAGCGATTAAAGCCCAGGGCGGTGGCGATGGCCTCCGCAGCTTCCTCTCCGGCCAGGAGGGACAAGGGTTCCGGGCTGATCCGAGCCCAGACCCAGAGCTCGCCCCCTTGGGGCTGGGCCCCGGCGGCGGCCAGGGCAGTCTCCAGGAGTTCCAGCTCGGTGGGGGCCGGGGGCTTTTCTCCTACTCCCCAGCGGAACCAACTCACCCCCACCAGGATTACCAAGAAAAAGAGACCGATTTTTTTCATTTCCTCCCTCCTCGTCTATAATGGTTGACAATCCCAGCCCATAATATTCCCGAGGAGGGAAAAGACATCTGACGCTAGCTTTAGCCGTTGTTTGTTAAAAAACCCCCAAGGAATAAGCCTTGGAGGCTTTAGGCGGGACGGCCCTAACCCCGGCCCGCCACTTTTAGGCGAACCAAGGCCCGCTGCAGGGCGGCCTGGGCTCGGGTGAAGTCGATTCCCGCCTTTTTATCTTGCAGCCGGGACTGGGCCCGCTGTCGGGCGGATTCGGCCCGGGCTATGTCTATCTCTTCCGCCATCTCGGCGGTCTCACAGAGCAAGAGCACTCCCTGGCTGCTGATCTCGATAAAGCCCTCGCTGATTGCCGCTTTGCGTTCCCCATCGGCGGTCTTGATGCGCATTGGTCCGATGGCCAAAGGGGCGACTAAGGGAATATGCCCGGCCAGCACCCCTATTTCGCCGTCCGCCGTCTGGACGATGACCATGTTGACCGGCTCTTGGTAGACCTGGCGCTGGGGAGTGATAATGGTCAGGATGAAGGTTTTGTCGCTCAAAGCGCGGCGCCTCCCTAGAGAGTTTTGGCCTTTTCCACTGCTTCTTCGATGGAGCCCACCATGTAGAAGGCCGCTTCTGGCATATTGTCGTGCTTGCCGTCGAGAATTTCTTGGAAACTACGGACGGTGTCCTTCAAAGGCACATAGGCCCCGGCCGTGCCGGTGAAAACCTCGGCAACAAAGAAGGGTTGGGAGAGAAAGCGCTGGATTTTTCTGGCCCGGGTGACCACCAGCTTATCTTCGTCGGACAGTTCATCCATGCCCAGGATGGCGATAATGTCCTGGAGTTCTTTGTACCTCTGGAGCAACCCCTGTACATCCCGGGCGACCCGGTAGTGCTGCTCCCCGATGATCTTGGGGTCGAGGATACGGGAAGAGGACTCAAGAGGGTCGACGGCGGGATAGATACCCAGCTCGGTCAGGCTCCTGGACAGGTAGGTAGTGGCGTCCAAGTGGGCAAAAGTAGTGGCGGGAGCGGGGTCGGTGGGGTCGTCGGCGGGCACGTAAATGGCCTGCACCGAAGTGATCGAGCCCCGGGTGGTGGAAGTGATCCTCTCCTGGAGCTGGCCCATTTCCGTCTGCAAAGTGGGCTGGTAGCCCACGGCGGAAGGCATCCGGCCCAAGAGAGCGGAGACTTCGGAACCGGCCTGGGTAAAGCGAAAAATATTGTCGATGAATAAGAGGACATCCTGGCCCTCCTCATCCCGGAAGTACTCGGCCAGGGTCAGGCCGGTCAGCCCTACCCGCAGGCGGGCGCCGGGGGGTTCGTTCATCTGGCCAAAGACCATGGCCGTCTTGTCGATTACCCCCGACTCCTTCATTTCATTCCAGAGGTCGTTCCCCTCACGGGTCCTTTCCCCCACCCCGGCAAAGACGGAATAGCCCCCGTGTTCGTAAGCGATGTTGCGAATCAGTTCCATGATGAGGACAGTTTTGCCCACGCCGGCGCCGCCGAAAAGGCCCACCTTTCCGCCCCTGGAGTAGGGGAGGAGAAGGTCGATGACTTTAATCCCGGTTTCCAGCACTTCGCTGACAGGACGCTGGTCTTGGAAACTGGGGACGGGCCGATGAATGGGCCAGTACTCCTTGCCCTGGACCTCTTGGCCGCCGTCGATAGCCCGGCCCAGGACGTTGATCAGGCGGCCCAGGGTAGCCGGGCCTACAGGGACAGTTATCGGCTTTTCGCTATCTTGCACCTGGTCCCCCCGAACCAAGCCGTCGGTGGAGGACATGGCCACGCAGCGGACGATGTTGCTGCCCACGTGGTGCAGGACTTCTAGGACGACTTCCTCCTCCTTCGTCCCCACCGTCAGGGCCGAGTAAATACTGGGAAGCTTATCGGCAAACTTTACGTCGACGACGGGACCAATAACCTGGACTACTTTTCCGGTATTCAAAATGGTTATCCTCCTTTAGCCCTCAAGAGCTTGAGCGCCGTTGACCACTTCAAGTATTTCTTGGGTGATGGCCGTCTGGCGCGCCCTATTAAAAGAAAGGGTTAAGTGCTCGATCATCTCATTGGCATTTTCGGTGGCGGACTTCATCGCCATTCTCTGGGCGCCGAATTCCGCCGCTTTAGCTTCAAGAAGTCCCTGGTATACCAAACTGAAGACATAATGGGGCAGTAATCTTTCTAAGACTACCTGGGGCGACGGTTCATATAGGTATAAACTGCTGCCATGCTCCTCTTTTGGTTCGGTAAGGGGCAGCAGTTGGACGACCCGGGGCTGGTGGTCGAGGACGCTGAAAAATTCCGTGTAGACCAAGTGCAGGGAGCCAATTTCTCCCGCTTGAAAAGCGGCCAGCAGGGGTTTGGCGATCGCCACGGCATCTGCATATTCCGGATCTTCCTGGTGCAGGCGGTAAGACCAAGCCACGCCCTCCCCCCCCTTGGCAAAAAAGTCTTGGGCCTTGCGGCCCACCGCCGCAATCGCGCCCGGCGCCCCGGCGGCTCTCTCCTTGGCAAAGCGAAGGACATTGGCGTTGTATGCCCCGCACAACCCCCGATCCCCGGCGATGACGATGTAAGCCCCGGGGCCCTGGCCGGGCTCTACGAGGGGATTATGCCCTTCCAGCCCGGCCTTAAAGAGACGGCCGATGAGCTGGGCCAGGTGGCTGGTGTAAGGTCGGGCGGCGGTTACATTAGCCTGGGCCCGGCGCAGCTTAGCTCCCGCCACCATTTCCATGGCCTTGGTGATGTGGCCAATGTTGTGGACGCTGGAAATGCGACGCTTTATATCCCGGGTATTGGCCATTATTTTTCCCCCCTACCCGATGAACTGCTCTTTGAACACCCCAATGGCCTGCTGGAGGGCTTGGGCGGTGTCTTCGTCTAGGTCGCCCGTTTCGGCAATCACCTGGCCGATATCGCTGTGGTACTGGTCAAGGTAACGGAAAAATTCCTCTTCGAACTTTGCCGCCTTTTCCAGGGGAATGTCGTCCAAGTAACCGTTGATGGCAGTATAGATAATCATTACCTGTTTTTCTACGGGCAAGGGAACAAATTGGGCCTGTTTTAATATCTCTGCCGTGCGCCTGCCCCGGTTAATGCTGGCTTGGGTGGCCTTATCCAGATCGGCGCCAAATTGGGAAAAGGCTTCCAACTCACGGAATTGGGCCAAATCGAGGCGCAGCCGTCCTGCTACTTTGCGCATGGCCTTGACCTGAGCGTCTCCTCCCACCCGGGACACCGAAAATCCCACATTGATGGCGGGACGGGTCCCGGCAAAAAAGAGGTCCGTCTCCAAGAATATCTGGCCGTCGGTGATGGAAATAACATTTGTGGGAATGTATGCGGAAATGTCGCCGGCCTGGGTTTCAATTATCGGTAGCGCGGTAAGAGAACCGCCGCCCTTTTCGTCGTTGAGTTTGGCCGCCCGCTCCAGCAAGCGAGAGTGCAGATAAAAAACATCGCCGGGATAAGCCTCCCGGCCGGGAGGGCGGCGCAAGAGCAGGGACATCTCCCGGTAGGCCACGGCGTGCTTAGAGAGGTCATCGTAGACCAAGAGCACATGCCGCCCCTCGTACATAAAGTGTTCTCCCATGGCGCAGCCCGCATAGGGGGCGATGTAGAGCATGGGGGCGGGTTCGCTGGCCGCGGCCATGACCACGGTGGTGTAGTCCATTGCTCCCGCCTTGGTCAAAGTGCTGACTACAGAGGCCACGGTAGAGGTCTTTTGCCCGATGGCCACGTAGATGCAGATAACCCCCGAATCCTTTTGATTGATTATGGTGTCAATGGCGATGGCGGTCTTGCCGGTGCCCCGGTCGCCGATAATCAGTTCCCGCTGGCCCCGACCGATGGGAACCATCGAGTCCAAGGCCTTTAACCCCGTCTGCAGGGCCTGGTAAACCGGCCTTCTTTCTGTGACACCGGGAGCGGGACTCTCCACGTTGCGATAGATATCGGTTACCACCGGCCCCTTGCCGTCGATGGGCTGGCCCAGGGCGTTGACGACCCGGCCTACCAAGGCCTCTCCCACCGGCACCTGGGTTATGCGCCCCGTCCTCTTTACGGTGTCGCCTTCCTTGATTCCGGTATAGTCGCCCAGAATGACCGCCCCCACACTGCCCTCTTCCAAGTTTAGGGCCATGCCAAAAACCGAGCCAGGGAACTCCAGGAGTTCACCAGCCATAGCGTTCTGCAGGCCATGGACCCGGGCAATGCCGTCGCCGACATAGACGACTGTCCCTATTTCCGCTATATCCAGGTCAACCTGGTAATCTTCTAGCTGTCGCTTGATTATGCTGCTGATCTCTTCCGGCCTAATCTGCATAGGGTTTCACCTCAGTATGCTTTTTCACAGGGCAAGGCTCAGCCCAAGTCGTTGGAGCCGACCCTTGAGGCTAGCGTCAATCAGTTTGCCGTCAATGTTGACGACAAAACCGGCCAGCAAGGAGGGGTCCACTGTCAGAGTCATAATGACCTCCCTGGCTCCGCTGATCTTCACCAGGCTCTGCCGCAGTCTCTGGGCCTGCTCTTGGGAAAGGGGATGGGTCACCAGGCAGCGGGCCCGGGACAGACCTTGTTCCCTATCTTCCAATTCCCCATACTCCCTGTGGAGAGCCGGCAAAAGGTCCAGGCGCCCCTTGTCCAAGAGCAGAGCGTTCAGATTTTTTAACAGGGGGGAAAGTTCAAGCTTGGCCGCTACCGTTTCCAGCAGCTCGGCCTTGCCGGACCGGGCCAGTCGGGGGTTTTGCATGGTCAGCACCAACTCGGAACTGGTCTGCCACAGGGTGGCCAGCTCCTCAAGCTCACGGCCGATTTCTCGAGCTAGGCCCTGCTGGCAGGCGCTGGCATATAGGGCGGCAGCGTAACGTTTGGCAGCCTTAGTTAGCACGGCTTTCCAGCTCCTCTATGGCGGCGGCGAAAATATGCTCCCGATCGCTGTCGGTCAGTTTTCGGGCAAGCATCTTTTCCGCCACCGTCACGGCCAGATTTGAAATATCCGCCCTCAGCTCTTCGATCACTCTGGCCCGCTCCCGGGCTATCTCGATCTTGGCTCGCTCCAGTTGGGCCGCCGTTTCTTTTGCCGCCTCGACGATGATTTCCTCCTTGCGCAAATCGGCCTGGCGAAGGGCGGCCTCGATTACCTTGGCCGCCTCGACTCGGTTCTCCGCCACTAGCCGGCGGTGTTCTTCCAGCAGTACGGCGGCTTTTTCTTTATCCTCCCGGGCACTGTCTAAATCAGCGCCGATCATTTGCCGGCGTTTTTCCAGAAATTCACTGACGGGCCGCCACAGAAGCCAGCGGAGGATCAGGAATAAAAAGACGAGGTTCACGATTGTGATGGCTATTCTCACTGGATCAAACTCTAGCACGCCACACTCCTCCTTCCCTGTACACATGAAAAGGGAAATGGGCCTCCCCACTTCCCGGCTGGTTTACTTAAGCAGCCCACTGACAAAATTCAAGAGCATTATGGCTATAACCAGGGCGTAAATGCCGGTGGTCTCTGCCACGGCTTGGGTCACCAGGGTTGTAACTAAAATAGTGTTTTGGGCTTCCGGCTGGCGGCCTACGGCCTCGGCGGCCTTACCCGCTGCATAACCCTGGCCGATAGCCGGCCCGATGCCGGCCACCATGGCAATACCCGCCCCCAATAGGGCAAAGGCACCAACTGTAAAGACATTGTGTTCCATTTTAAATTTTTCCCTCCGTTTTAGTCTTTTGCCAAAGAGATGAAGACCATGGACAGCATGGTAAAGATGAATGACTGAAGAATGCCGGAAAAAAGGTCAAAGTAGATGCTGGCCACAGCCGGAACAAAAAGAGAAACCGCTCCGGAAATCAAGGCCATTATGACCGACCCCCCCAGCATGTTGCCGAAAAGACGCATGGACAGCGATACCGGTCGGGCCAGTTCGCCGATGATGTTGATCGGCAGTAAAAAGAAAAGCGGTTGGACAAAGCCCTTGAGGTAGCCAAAGCCCTTTGCCTTGAGGGCGTAAAAATGGATGGAAAATACAGTAACCAGGGCGTAAGCCAGGGTTATGTTGATGTCCGCCGTAGGAGTTCGAAAACCGAATATCCCGAGGATGTTGGAGAGGAGAATGAGCAAAAACAAAGTGCCGAAGAAAGGAGTAAAGCCGGCGTTGGCCTCCCCCATTATCGAGGTGACAATTCCGGAAAAACCCTCCACCAGCATTTCGGCGATGTTTTGGCTCTTGCCCGGCCTGAGTTCCAGGCGGCGGCGAAAAATCAAGGCCAAAATAATCAAGACCACCATGACGATCCAGGTGTTGACAACCGACTCAGAAACGGGGTAGCCGAGAATTGTAAAGACTGTTTTCGGGCCTTGCAGGATATCTTCCACGCTACTTATCCCCCCTTTCCCAGCCGGCAATGCGCAAGAAGCCCTGGAATGACTGCCTGGAAAAAGTAAAAAGAGCTTCTCCCAGGATAACTGCCTTGATCAAGAAGAGGCCGACAAAAACCGCCCAAACGCTGATTTCCGCGGCGGTGTTGGCCAGCAAGACGACAGAGACTATGAGGATATACCGGAAGACGCACTGAACAGCCGCTCCTTTTTGCGCCGCCCCTGGGGGCAGGTCCAGGTGTTTGAGTAGGGAGCGGGAAAGGAAGCGGAAATTAAGAAGAGCCGCCAGGGAACCGATGAGCACCCCTAGTGCCTCGGGCCAGCGCCCGGAAAAGGCGGCAAAGAGAGCGAGGACGATGGAAGTAAGGCCGACCCTGAGGGAAATCTGGCGTATTCTGGTGAAATATTCCACTTGCTTCACTCCCAGGGAATAATATTCTTCAACAAAAAATAAGCGTTGCCGGCGCCGGAACAGACGCCCAACAACAAGGAGATGATGAACCAGCCTCCCCAGGACAGCCTGGCCTCTAAAAAAGCGCCCAGCCACCAGCCCAAAAGGACCGGGGCGATAAAGGATAAACCTATGCCGGTAATCAAGGACAGGTAGCGCAGGATCTCCAACCAGTCGGCAGGTTTCATTATCCCACCCCACAGGGGCAATTATACTTTTAATCCCTCGCTAATGCAAGTCCACCCTAGGCCTTGGGTGCCCAATATACTTGAATCTGGTCTCCGCTCTTTAGCGGGGCGGTATACTCCCCGGGGGTCCCGTTCACGGTGACCACCAGGTCTCCTCCCTCGGTTCCCACCTGCTGTATGTCGGCTTTGGCCAGGGCATAAGCCAGGATGGACCGCTCCGGGGGCAGGGCCAGGCTGGCGCCATTGACGCTCACCAGAATTTCTCCGCCGACCGCCGGGGGGAGGGGGCCAATAGTAATTGAGGCGCCGGAGGTTAGAACTGTTTCTGGGACGGCTCGGTTTCCGTCCACAGTGACCGCTACCTGGCTCAGATCCAAGTCCATGAGGAGGGCCAGCTCGCTCAGGTCTTTTGGCGGCCGGATCTCAACCTTGTCCCCCGGCTCTACCGGGGTGTCCGGCGAGCGGGAAAGGCCGTTAATTTTGTAAAGCAGGGGAAATTCTACAGCGCCTCCGTTGATGACAAAGGAGGGCAAAGCCAGGCTTTCCGCCAGTTCGGACAGGAGCAGGGGCGGCGGCGCCTCTTCCCCCTCTCCGGGCAAGACGGTAATCCGGTCTCCCGAGGCCAGCGGAGTATCCAACGGGGCGGGAGCATCGTTGACCAGGATTCTAGCGGCCCAGTCGGAGCCTCGGGCAATAGTTCGAGGGCGGCCGTTCAGCTCAAACTCTCCTGAAGAAGTGAAATCTTCGGCAGGCCCCAGGCCGGAATGCAGCAAGGCCTGGGCCACCGTGGCCTTTTGCAGGTTAAAGAGGGTGACTTCCTGCCCGTTAATAACTAAACGGAGGAAGAATTCCTGGCGGGGCCTGGCCGCCATCAAGGCGATGCCCAGGGGAGTGATTATCTCCGGCCCCTGCAGCCCCCGGCCGAGAAAGCGAACGCCTTCTAATTGTTCCCCGGTCCTTATGCCCACCCGTTCCAAGGGCAGGCCCAAGTGGCGGGCCAGGTCCTCCCGAAGAAAGGGAGTGAGGCTGCCGCCTCCGGCGCAGAAAAGGGCGGCCGGGGAAGAGCCCCCATTGCAGCGCCTGATTTCAGCGGCCAGCGCCGCTGCCAGCTTGTCCACCACCGGCTTTATCACCGCCAGAATCTCATCTCTATCCAGAAGGCAAGTATTGCCCAGGACATCGGTAAAGCCGATGGCTTCTTCGCTGCCCAGGCGGAGCTTGACCCTTTCAGCGCTGTTAAAGTCCAGCAGGTATTCCTGAGCGATTGCCTCGGTGACCTCGTCCCCCGCCATGTCCACCATGCCGTAAGCGACAATCGTCCCTTCCCGGCTGACGGCGATGTCTGAGGTTCCGGCCCCGATGTCTACCAGAGCGATGTTTAAAAGGCGCAGGGGGGGCGGAACGGCGACAGCCATGGCGGCGATTGGCTCTAGGGTGAGACTGTCCACTTGGAGACCGGCCTTGGTCACTGCGGCTAGCAGGCTATCCACCACCATCCGAGGCAAAAAGGTGGCAATTATTTCGATGCCGATAGAATTGCCCCTCTGCCCCACCGGATTGGCGATGACGGCATCGTCCAGGCAGTAAGCGACGGGGCTAAGGCCGACACAGTACAGGGAAGGGCTTTTTTGCGCCATCTCTTCCCGAGCCTTGGTCAGGGCTTTAATTTCCAGTTGTTCAACGTCTTCGGGCTCAATCTCCCTGGGCAGGGCCAGGTCGATCTTTTCCTTCACCCTAAAAGTGGTCAGGGCCCTTCCGGCGGCGGCAATGGCGGCCCCCTGGAGGGGGACCGCCCCTTTTTCCTCCAGGGCTTCTTTGACCCTGGCCAGGACGGCGCTGACTTGGGCCACATCATGGATCTGACCGTCCAGCATAGCCCGCTGGGGGTGCCATTCTACCTGGCTGTGTTCAACCAGGACTTCTCCTTTTTCCGTCAGTCGGCACAAGAGGCCGACCACAGTCCGGGTTCCTATGTCCAGGGCGAGAATATACTCTTGGTTCACACTGATCACCCCCCTTTTGGAGATTGGCCATTTTAGGCGACGGTTTCCCCTGAAATTTTGTTCCTGCCCCAAAGAGCGCCCAGGGCGGAGACCGCGCCCAGGATGAGGATCAGGTAGTAGGTGTAAAAGCGCCAAGACAGGATCAAGAGGCCAAGGACGGCCCTGGGCACTATTCCCCGGTACATCCCGGCCATAGCCAGCTCCAGGGCACCGCTGGCCCCGGGGACGGGAATGTAGGGCAGGGCCAGGGTGAGGACAAATTGACTGCTGATGAGGCTTAAGGGATCAGTCCGCGCTCCCAGTCCCCGGGCGAGAACGGGAAGCATGCCAAACCAGGCCAGCCAAAAGACGACGCTGAGTAGGATGAGGCGCACAAAGAGCAAGGGGCCGCCTGCCCGGAGCAGTCTCAGGCCCGCGGCAAATTCCTGGGCCTCGGTGGCCAGTTGCTCCTGCCAGCGGGCTACCCTCCCCCGCTGCCATTTAGCCGGAAACCAGGCAAAGACGGCCTGGACACCCCGGGGGTAGAGGACATAG
The DNA here is from genome assembly GCA_002397155.1 of Firmicutes bacterium UBA4975. Taxonomy (GTDB): domain Bacteria; phylum Bacillota; class Proteinivoracia; order UBA4975; family UBA4975; genus UBA4975. The sequence goes on from DGZR01000044.1 coordinate 15,376, forward strand.
GCCGCGTTTACGACCAAGGTGACGGCAAAGAACAGGGCGACGACGGTGAAGATCTCGCTGGTCACCGGCCCGTACTCCACCCGGCCCCGGGCGTAGAAAAACAGCCAAAAAACCCCCGCCGAAAAGACGAGTTTGGTGGTAAAGCTGCGGATTACCGCCGCTGCGACTGAGGTCCCAAGTTTCAGGCCGTTTTTATTGAGCAAGTAAGCCAGGGCGGGGACCTCCCCCAAGCCCATTGGCGTGACCAGTTGGGCAAAAGTGCAACTCAAAAAGAGGGTGCACCCTCGGAACCAACCCAGGGAGGTGCCCATAGCCCTGGTCAGCAGGCTAATCCGCCGACCCTCCAAGCCGATGGCAAGGAGGAGCATTGCAGCGGCAAGGCCCAGGTAGCCCGAAGCCAAGAGGTCGAGGTTTTTCACCGCTTTTAGGTCGACAGTCTTCCAGATTAGGACCAGGGCCGCCAGTATACTCAGGCTGACGGAGATACCTAAGCCCCGGCGCCAGTTAGAACCCATGGGCAACACCTTCTTATTCAGAAAAGAGCTCTGAAACAATTCCGGCCTGGTTCAGCAGGTCCAGGCTAAAGGAATCGGGATAATCGCCGGCAAAGATCACTTTGACAATGCCGGCGTTGATGATCATTTTAGCGCAGGTGATACAGGGCTGGTGGGTGACATAGAGGGTGGCGCCGCCAATGGCGATGCCGTGGTATGCGGCGTGAACAATGGCGTTTTGTTCGGCATGTAGCCCGCGGCACAGTTCCTGGCGCTGGCCCGAGGGGATTTCCATGGCCGTGCGCAGACAGCCCGTTTCGTCACAGTGTTTCAGCCCCCGAGGAGGGCCGTTGTAGCCGCTGCTGAGAATTCGCTTGTCCCTGACCAGGAGCGCGCCCACCTGCCGCCGGAGGCAAGTGGAGCGGGTGGCCACCACTCCGGTGATCTCCATAAAGTAGCTGTCCCAACTGGGCCGGGTCATTTGGTGCCGAAAAGCCGGTCGCCGGCATCACCCAGACCGGGGACGATGTAGGCGTGTTCGTTCAGGCGTTCATCCACCGCCGCCACGTATATTGAGACATCAGGGTGGGTGCTCTTTACCTTTTCTAAGCCCTCGGGAGCGGCTATGAGGTTGACCAGGCTGATGTTTACCGCGCCCCGTTCTTTGAGAAAATCGATGGCGGCGCAGGCAGAGCCGCCGGTGGCCAGCATGGGGTCCACGATGATCAGGTCCCGCTCGGCGATATCCCCGGGCAGCTTGCAGTAGTACTCCACCGGCTGAAAGCTGTTGGGATCGCGGTAAATGCCGATATGACCCACTTTGGCGGCGGGAATCAAGCGCATCATCCCATCCACCATCCCCAAGCCGGCCCGGAGAATCGGGATGATGCCGATCTTTTTTCCGGCCAGAGTCTTGGCCCTGGCGGTGCAAATCGGCGTCTCCACTTGGGTATCCTCCAGGGGCAGATCGCGGGTCACCTCGTAGGCCATCAGCATCGAAACTTCTTCGACTAGTTCCCGGAACTCCTTGGGCCCGGTATTTTTGTCTCTAATCAGGCTGAGCTTGTGCTGGATCAGGGGATGGCTGATTAAAACTACTTTACTCATTTTCCTGCCTCCACCCTTTTAGTATAGGGGAAAACGGCGGCATAAATCCGCCACCTTGCGGCGGGTTTCTTCTTGGAGGTCTACGGCAGCGGGGTTTTTTAGGACCTGGGCAATGAGGCTGCCTATCTGTTCCATCTCGGGCCGGCCCATTTTCCTGGTGGTCACCGCCGCCGTGCCCATGCGGATCCCGCTAGTGACAAAGGGTCCGGTGGGATCAAAGGGTATGGTGTTCTTGTTGACGGCGATGCCCACCCTGTCCAGCAAGGCCTCGGCGTCCTTGCCGCTGATATTTGTGGTGCGCAGGTCCACCAGCAACAGGTGAGTGTCGGTCCCCCCGCCGGAGAGGACGAGCCCCTGGGCGATGAGGGCGGCGGCCAGGGTTTTAGCGTTGTCCACAACCTGGGCGGCGTATTTTTTAAAGGCGGGCTGGCTGGCCTCTTTGAAGGACACGGCCTTGGCGGCGATTACGTGCATGAGGGGCCCTCCCTGTAAGCCGGGAAAGACCGCCTTGTCAATGGCCTTGGCGTACTCGGCCTTGCAGAGAATCATCCCCCCCCGGGGACCCCGCAAGGTCTTGTGGGTAGTGGTGGTGACAAAGTGCGCGTGGGGTGCGGGGTTTGGATGAACCCCCGCCGCCACCAAGCCGGCTATATGGGCCATGTCGACCATGAGCAAAGCGCCCACTTCGTCGGCGATTTGCCGAAACAGGGGGAAGTCCAGGGTGAAGGGGTAGGCGCTGGCGCCGGCGACGATGAGCTTTGGCTTGATCTCCCCAGCGATACGCCGGACCTCTTCGTAATCGATGCGGCCGCTTTGACGATCGACGCCGTACGGATGAAACTTAAAATACAGACCGGAAATATTGACCGGGCTGCCGTGGGTGAGGTGCCCCCCATGGGCTAAGTTCATCCCCAAGACCACATCGCCGGGCTTGAGAGTGGCCAGGTACACGGCCAGGTTGGCCGAAGCGCCGGAGTGGGGCTGGACATTGGCGTGGTCGGCACCAAACAGGGCCTTTGCCCGCTCCCGGGCCAGTTCCTCCGCCTCATCCACCACCTGGCAGCCCCCGTAATAGCGCTTGCCCGGATAACCTTCAGCGTACTTGTTGGTTAGAACCGAGCCCTGGGCCGCTAAGACCGCCGGACTGACGAAGTTTTCCGATGCGATCATTTCTAGGTGCCCCTGCTGTCTTGCCAGTTCTCGGGCGAGAATCGCCTCAATTTCCGGATCCACCATCCCAAGGGTCTTTTCCATTTGCATCTCTCCTCTACCAGTCTCGATAAACTGCCCTGCTGCCGCCAATTAGTCTGGGACGGGTGCGGGCACAAGTAACCAAAGCTTTACCGATAGTCTTTCTGGGCAAGCGAACCGGCACCGCTACCGGGCAGAGGTGCATGCCGATGAGAGTGCTGCCGATATCGATGCCCCCCCGGGCTTGAGCGCCTATATCCTCGACCACCGCCGGGACCAGGAGCTTTTCCATGGCGACGGCAGCCAGGGCGCCGCCGGCCTCGGGGCGGGGGAGAACATTGACTTCGCTGAAATTGCCTGCCCTGGCCCGGGTGCTCTCCAAAACCAAGGCCCGGTTGAGGTGCTCGCAGCACTGAAATGCGGGCTCGATCTGGCGGGGGCGACAAAAGGAGAGCACTTCATCGACTATTATCTCCGCCACCTCCAGATTGGAAGCTGAGCCGATGGGCCGACCGAGAACCTCGCTGGTGCTGCAGCCGATGACCAGGAGGTCCCCCCCGCAAAACCCGGCCAGTTCGGCTAACTGAAACAAAACCTCTCTCATTCCCTCTTTAATTTCCTCATTCATCGGCCAAACTCCTCCTCCAGAGCGGCAATTTTATCGAGCCGGTCTTGATGCCGTCCCCCGGCAAAGGAGGTGTGCAAAAATGTCCTGGCGATCATCTTGGCCAATTCTGAGCCCAAAACCCGCTGTCCCAGGGTGAGAATGTTGGCGTCATTGTGGGCCCGGGCCATGGCGGCGGAATAGCAGTCCGCGCAGTTGGCGGCCCTAATTCCCTTTACTTTGTTAGCGGCTATCGACATCCCCAAGCCGGTGCCGCAGATGATTATGCCCAGCCGGCATTGGCCGGAAGCGACGGCCCGGGCCGCCCGGGCCGCGTAGTCCGGGTAGTCCACCGACTGCTCGCTAGTACAGCCCAGGTCCAGGTAGGCAAACCCCTGGCTCTCTGCCAGGGCTTTTAGTTCTTCTTTGAGCTTGTACCCCCCGTGGTCGCTGGCCAAGGCGATTATTTCTTTTTCACCCGGCGCCAATTTTGGGACCAGGGAAGTGACTGCCCGTTCAATTTGGTCCCGCGCCCTCCGGTATTCCTCGGGGCCGCCGCCGAATGGGTCGGCAATTTCCCCGCCCTCCCCCAGGGCGTACTCGGCCAAAGTATGGATTTTCGCGGCAAAAGGGGGATGCGCCGACCGCAGATAATCCCGGTGTTCACCGGTCATGGTCAGGACCAGGTCCGCCCTCTCCAGCAATTCGGGGGTGATTTGCTGCGCCTGGTGGCGGGAAAGGTCCTCCCCGTCCCGGAGAACCCCCCGGGCACCTGCCGAGGCCGGGCTGCCGGAGTCGGCGGCGATGCCCGCCGAGGAGACCTGGATGCCCCCGGCGCCCCTTTCGGCTAAGATTCTTTTTAAGATGACCTCTGCCAGGGGACTCCGGCAGGTATTGCCGGTGCAGACAAAGACGACCTTCATGGCTAACCCTCCAAAAACATTTTTACGGCCAGGGCGACGAGGACAACGCCCCCGGCCAATTCTCCGTAATTCCCCGCAAAGGCGCAAAACTTAACGCCCAGGCGAAAGCCGACGGCAGTCATCCCCGCGCCGAAAACACCGAAGACTAGGGAAGTAAGGTAGATGTTAAAACCCAGGGCACCCAAGCCCAACCCTACGGAAAAAGCGTCTATGCTGACGCAAAAAGCCAAAAGCAACAAAGAAAAACCCGTCAACTTCCATTGCTTGATCCCAACCCCCTCCCCCCGAGAGGCCCAGGCGCCCCAGACCATCCTCCCGCCAATCACGGCGACAATGGCCGCCCCGGTCAGCCTGGCGATACCCCCCGCCAGGCGGCTGAAAAACAAGCCCCCGGCGGTACCGATCAGGGGCATGAGGATGTGGAAAAGGCCTATAATCAAGCTGACTTTTATCCTCTCTCGCCGCTCAATGCCCCGGAGGCCGATGCCGATGGCGAGAGACATGGCGTCGGTGCCAAGGGCGGCCGCCGTCAAGAGCAAGGTGAAAATTTTACCCACCCCCCCGGCCAGGCCACAAACAGCCGCCCCGCCGTTAAGGGCCCCGCCGGGAAAAAGGGCGTAGAGGGCCTCCGTCAAGACTAGCAAAAGCGACTGGCTAAGTGGGAAACAATGCCTCAACGAGCGCCCCCCCATCTTCCTTACCCCTCTTATAGCCGGTTCTCCCGGCCCGAGCTGTTTTCGAGCAGTTTTATTATACTTATTCGGGAAAACCCCTGTCAAACACAAGAAAAGGGCCTCATAAAAGCCCTAGTAATCCCCCAAAACCGTTTGGGCGATATTGGTTGAATGGTCGCCAATCCGTTCAAAATTGGCGATGATGTCCAAAAAGATGACTCCGGAAGGGGGAAAACACCGGCCCTCGTTGATCCGGGTCACATGGCGCTGGCGCAGTTTCTTTTCCAGTCGGTCAATTTCATAATCGTCCACCAGTATTTCCCGGGCAAGAGCCTTGTTCCTAGCTTTAAAAGACGCGATGGCCTTAGTCACCATGTTTCGCACCTTGGCATACATGTCTCTGACTTCTTCGGTGGCCGACTCAGAGAAGGGGTACTTGTCTTCGATCTTTTCCCCGATCAAGTCGGAGAGGTTGTCGCAGTGGTCGCCGATTCGTTCGATGTCGTTGATGGCGTGAAGGTAGCCCGCCAGCAGGTGGCTCTGTTCTTCACTGAGGCCCTTTTGCGCCAAGTCGGCCAGGTAAATAGTGATTTGCTGCTCAAGCTCGTCCACTACCTCTTCGTTGCGCTGGACGTTTTTTTTCAGGGCCAGCTCATTTTTAAAGAGCATGGTCATGGCGTCGTCAAACATCTCCACCGTCAGGTCGGCCATGCGGGCAATTTCTCTTTCTGCGGCGCTGAGAGCCAAGGCCGGAGAGGCCAGCAGATTTTTTTCCAGGTAGATTGGCCCCGTCTCAAAAACTTCCGCTTCTCCGGGCACCAGCTTGGTGACCAGGGCGACAAACTGGCGGATAAAGGGCAAGAAGAGCAGGGTGTTGGCCACGTTGAACACAGTGTGGGCCCAGGCGACCTGGCGAGGTAAAACCGGGCTCAACATTTCGATAAAACCGGTGAAGGGCTTGAGAATTATCATAAAGAGGGCGGCGCCGATGACATTGAACATCAAGTGGGCGACGGCGGTCCGCCGGGCGTTGAGGCCGGTGCCGATGCTGGCCAGCATGGCGGTGACGCAAGTGCCCACGTTAGAGCCCAAGATGATGGCCAGGGCCCCGGGTAGAGCCAACACCCCGTTGCGCACTAAAGCGATTACGACGCCGGTGGTAGCGGCGCTGCTTTGAATGACGGCAGTGAAGAGAAGGCCGGCCAACATTCCCAGCAGGGGGCGTTGAGCAAACTGGGCAAGGATCTGGACGACCTGGGGATAACTCTTGACCCCGGCTACCGCCTCCCCCATTATGCTCAGGCCTAAAAACAAAACGCCAAAACCGAGTATGCTTTCGCCAATACTCTGGTAGAGGCGCTTATGAACGAAAACATAGAGGACCACACCCAGGGCAATCGCCGGCAGGGCAAACCCGGCGATATCAAAAGAGATGAGCTGGCCGGTCACCGTGGTGCCGATGTTGGCGCCGAATATGGTGCCCACTGCCTGGGTAAGGGTCATCAATCCTGCGTTGACAAAGCCGACAACCATGACGGTGGTGGCGCTGCTGCTGGATATGACCGCGGTTATAGTTAGACCGGTGAGGACCGCCACAAGGGGGTTGTATGTGAGAAGTTCCAGGAACCGGCGCATCCTGCTCCCCGCCACTTTGTGCAGTCCTTCGGACAGCATGTGCATGCCCAAAAGAAATAAACCCAAGCCCCCGATGACACCCATTACAATATTTGCGACCAAGGGGACACCTCCGCAATTAGCATTCGCCTGTCCTTAAGTAATGGTAGCTCAGAGAGTTTGGCTTGTCAACCTGGACTTAGGACGAGGCACCCCTATTCTCGCGGTAGTTGGCGATCGCCGCTTTTAAAGCGTCCGCCGCCAGGTTGGAACAGTGCATTTTTACCGGGGGCAAGCCGTCCAATTCTTCTGCAACCTGGCGGTTGGAGACCTTTTCCGCCTCGGCCAGGGACATGCCCTTGACAATTTCTGTTATCATGCTGCTGGTGGCAATTGCCGCGCCGCAGCCAAAAGTCTGGAACTTGATGTCTTCTATGGTCTCGTCTTTTCCTATCTTGATATACAACCTCATGATGTCGCCGCAGCGCATGTTGCCCACTTCGCCGACGCCGTCGGCATCGGGCAGCACCCCCACGTTTCGAGGATTTTGGAAATGGTCCATCACTTTTTCAGAATACATCTTTTTTCCCCCGTTCCTCTTTAGTCAACGATCGGCGACATCTGCCGCAAACCTTCGATTATGCCCGGCGCCACCTGCAAGACGTAGTCGATATCCGCCTCAGTGGTTGACCGGCCCAGGGTGAGGCGCAGTGAGCCGTGGGCGGCCTGGTGGTTCAAGCCCATGGCCAGCAAGACATGGGAAGGGTCAAGGGCACCGGAAGTGCAGGCCGAGCCGCTGGAAACGGCGATGCCCTTTAAATCCAGCCTGAGGATGAGGCTCTCTCCCTCGACCCGGCTCACGCTGACATTGACGTTGCCCGGCAAGCGAAGCCGGGGGTGGCCGTTCAGGGTGACCTGGGGCAAAGCGGTCAAGCCCGCTATCAGTTTATCCCGCAAGTAGATCAGCCTCTTGCTGGTTTCGGCCTGTTCCGCCACGGCCAGTTCCACCGCCCGGGCCAGGCCGATAATTCCCGCCACATTTTCGGTACCCGGGCGCAGACTGTTTTCCTGAGCCCCCCCAAAGGCGGTGGGCCCGAGTTTCGTCCCCTTTCTCCGGTAGAGAAAACCGATGCCCTTGGGTCCGTACAGTTTATGCCCCGAAGCCGAAAGTAAGTCAACCGGCAATTCTTGCAGGTCGATGGGCAGTATCCCCAGGGACTGGACGGCGTCGGTATGGAAAAGGGCGCCGGCGGCCCGGGTGAGAGTGGCCAGTTCTTGAATGGGCTGGATGGTGCCCACTTCGTTGTTGGCCTGCATGATTGAAACCAGAATCGTCTCCGGACTGAGGACCTTTTCCAGTTCCCCCGGGTCCACTAAACCGTATTTATCCACCGGCAGCACCGTCAGCCTGTAGCCCCGGCTTTCTAAGGCCTGAAAAGGGTGGAGCACGCCGTGGTGCTCGATGGCTGAGGTGACCAGGTGTTTACCCGGTTTTTTGCTCCCGGCCACCGCCCCAAAAATAGCGATGTTGTCCGCTTCCGTCCCGCCCGAAGTGAAGAGAATTTCCTGGGGGGAGGCATTCAGCTCCCGGGCAATCCGCCCCCTGGCTTCTTCAATATCCCTGCGCGCCTCCCGGCCAAGGGCGTGAAGGCTGGAGGGATTGCCAAACTTCTCGGTCAGGTAGGGCACCATGGCGGCAAATACTTCTTCACGCACAGGGGTCGTGGCGGCATGGTCCAAGTATACGCTCTGCACCTATTTGTCACTCCTCTAATAAGCTTTTGGCCAGGACATCGGCCAGGGAAATTGTCTCCAGCACTTCGTCCATGGCCTCTTTTAACCTCTGCCAGACAAAAATCGTCGAACAGCTTTCCCGGTGCCGACAGGATCCTTCTCCTTCTTCGGCTACGCACTGCATCGGGGCCAGACTGCCCTCCAAAGCCCAAAGGACGTCGCCGACGCAGATTGCGGCGGGCGGCCTGGCCAGTTTGTACCCCCCCTTGGCTCCCCGATAACTGAGGACTAAGCCCTTGGCCTTGAGATCCCGGAACAGGTGCTCTAAGTACTGTTCGGAAAGCTGTTCTCTTTCCGCGATCTCCCGCAAAGGGACAGGCCCGGATTTGTAATTTTTGGCCAGGACCAACATGGCCCGAAACCCGTATTCTCCCCGCGTGGAGATAAGCACTTTTTATTCACCCCCGGCTAATTCCCTAGTCTTTTACTCGGGATTAGTATACCACCGGACTTTTTCGCTGTCAATTGCTTTTAAAAAAAGCAAAAAGGGCCCTTTTCGGGCCCCCGCCAATCTTTGGAACAAGGCTTTTATTTTCTCCCAGAACCAAAAGCGCCCCTGGATTTTTTCGTTCTGCTTTTCCCCGGCGGCTTGTGCCACTGTCTCTTGGACAAGGCAAAGGGGGGGAAACAAAAGGCACCACCAATTTCGTCCCCGGCCCTCTCCCAGGATGATCTGGACTGAGCGGTACTTTCCCTCGGGGCAGACCAGGCCTCGGTACGCCCGGATCGGATAGCTCTCTACTGTGTACTTGATCCCGACGGGGTAAGTCACTCCCCCGTCAGCCAATACCGAGGCGGCCAGTTCTTTTAGTGAGTCACCGTTGGCGGCGATCCAAGCGGCGACTTCCGCCTGGTCCATTTCCGCAAAAGTCGAACCCACTTCCCCGATAATCCGGTCCCTGACCTCTTCTTTTAGGCGCTGATCCAAGGAACTGTCGCTGTTGGCCAGGACGTGGAGGCGGATGACATTTCCGTTGGCCAGGACAGTGCCCTGGGCCAGGAGGATGAGGAGCAAAAACACCGTGCAGGCCAGCTTTTCCTCTCCCACTTAGGCGTCCCCCATGTGGCCCTTGATGAACTTGAGGGCCCCTTTTTCCAACCGGGACACCTGGGCTTGGGAAATTCCGATGGCCGCCGCTACCTGGACCTGGGTGAGGCCGACGAAGAAGCGTTTGTGGAGAATCTCCTTTTCCCGAGGGGAGAGTTTTTCCAGGGCCTCTTTTAAGAGGAGCTTCTGCATCCAGCCTGCGCTGTCGTTGTGCACATCCCGCACCTGGTCCATGAGGTAGAGGGGATCGGTGCTGTCGGAAAATATGGTCTCGTGCAGGGAAAGGGGATCGAAGTTGGCGTCCAGAGCCTGAACCACCTCTTCCGAGGGCAGCTCCAAGAGGGCCGCCACTTCTTCGATTGTCGGTTCCCTGCCCATGGCCTTGGCCAGCCTTTCCCGGGCTTGCAGGGCCCGGTGGGCGATTTTGCGCAAGGAGCGGCTGACCCGGATGACGTTGTTGTCCCTGAGGTAGCGGCGGATTTCGCCAAGGATCATGGGGACGGCATATGTGGAAAACTTGACCCCGATTCTCGGATCGAAATTATCCACCGCCTTGACCAGGCCCACACAGCCAACCTGGAAAAGATCGTCGATGTTTTCCCCCCGATTGTGAAACTGCTTTAAGACGCTGAGGACGAGGCGCAAATTGCCGGCGATCAGCTCTTCCCGGGACTGAAGGCAGCCTTTGAGCTTTTTTTGAAATAAGTTGTCCATCTCCTGGGCAGAAAGAACTTTAAGATTATAGGTATCAATGCCGCTCAGCGTTACCCTTCTTGTGTGCATGGCAATCCCTCCTGGGCTTTATTCCTTCTGCCCCTAGTATTGCCATAATTACCCTGTTTTAATTTATAAAAATTCTAGGGTTTCCGCGCCCAGACAATCCGGTCCAGCCCCGCCAGGTCTTTTTTTATTTCCGGGGCGGGAAAGCCGCCCCGGCGGAATAATTTCAACACTCTTTCTCCTTGGCGATCGCCGATCTCGACCAAGAGTAAACCGCCGGACACCAGGGTTTTCCCCGCTTCCGCCAACAAGGACCGGTAGTGATCCAGGCCGTCGGGGCCGGATACCAGGGCCTCTTTCGGTTCGTACTCCCGTACTTCCGGCTGTAAACCGCCGTATTCACCCTCAGGGATGTAGGGCAGGTTGGCGGTGATGCAGGCCAGGTTGCCCCGCCAGGGCCCCAGGGGGGCCAAGAGGTCGCCGCCAACAAAAAAAGCCCGGCTTTCAACACCAAGCCTGCGGGCGTTTATTTTCGCCGTCTCCAGGGCCCGGGGTGAAGAGTCCACCGCCAGCAAGCGGGCGCCGGGCAAGAGGAGCAAAAGGCTCAGACCTATTGCCCCGCAGCCGGTGCCAATGTCCGCGAGAAGAAGGTCGTCCGCGGGAAAATACCTCTTTACCTGGGCGGCGGCAAGCTCAGCCAGCAATTCGGTCTCCGGTCGGGGGATGAGGACTCCTTTTCTGACGAAAAAGTCCCAGTGTAAAAAAGACTTGGACTCGGTGATGTAGGCCAGGGGTTTGCGCGCCCGCCTCTGGGCCAGGCCCAGGGAAAAACGCCGGACCTCCTCCGGCTTTAAGACTAGCTCGGGGTGGGCCAGCAAGGCAGCCTGGCTCCGCCCCAGGGCCCAGGCCAAGAGGAGGAGGGCTTCCGACCAAGGGCGCTCAACCCCGGCCTCTTTTAGTTGGGCCGCTCCCCGCTGAAGCAATTCCCCGGCGCTCGGCACCCTTAGGCTCCGGTCAGCTCGGCAACCTGGGCAGCGGTGGCCAGGCCGTCGATTATTTCTTCTAGGTCCCCGGCCAGGACCTCGGTGAGGCGGTGGGAAGTCAAGCCTATCCGGTGGTCGGTGACTCGTGACTGGGGATAGTTGTAAGTGCGGATTCGCTCGGAGCGATCTCCCGTCCCCACCTGACTCCGCCTCTCTTGGGCCAGCTCGGCTTGCTGTTCGGCCTGAAGCTTGTCAAAAATGCGGGAGCGCAGGACCCGCATGGCCTTATCCCGGTTCTTGAGCTGGGATTTTTCGTCCTGGCAGGACACGACGATGCCGGTGGGAAGGTGGGTGATCCTCACCGCCGACTGGGTGGTGTTGACACTTTGGCCGCCGGGGCCGGTGGCACAAAAAAGGTCGATGCGCAGGTCTCCGGGGTTGATCTCCACTTCTACCTCTTCGGCTTCGGGAAGCACGGCCACGGTGATGGTCGAGGTATGAATGCGGCCGCCGGATTCGGTGGTCGGTATTCGCTGAACCCGGTGCACGCCGCTTTCGTACTTGAGGCGGCTGTAAGCGCCCCGGCCTTCAAGGGCAAAGACAATCTCCTTGATCCCGCCGATATCGGTGTAGTGTGAATCGAGGATTTCCGTTTTCCACTGCTTGTTCTCGGCATAGCGAGTGTACATCCGAAAGATCTCCATGGCAAACAGAGCCGCTTCCTCGCCGCCGGCTCCCCCCCGGATTTCCATGATGACGTTTTTTTCATCATTTGGATCCTTGGGCAGGAGGAGGAGCTTGAGCTTTTCTTCTTGCTCGGCCAGGGTTCCTTCTAGTTCAGCCGCCTCTTCCCGGGCTAGCTGAGCAAAGTCGGGATCGGCGTCCCCGGCCAGGATTTCTCGGGCCTCGGCCAGGGCCCCTTCGGTTTTTTTATAAAGGCGGTATGCCTCAACGGTTTCCGCCAACGATGCGTGTTCCTTTGTCAGTTCCAGCCACAGCTTCTTGTCCCTGCTCACCAGTTCGGGATCGGAGATCCGTTTTTCGATGTCCATAAACTTTTCTTCTATGAGCACTAATTTTTCCAGCACCGTCCTCACTCCTTTATGCCCCGGGATTTCACGAAGTATTATAGCCCCTGGGACTCCTCCCGGTCAATAATTGCCGCCAGAGCGGCCAGGGCGACTTCTAGCTGGGGGGCGTCGGGCTCCCGGGTGGTCAGTTTCTGCAAAGCCAGGCCGGGCGCCAACAGCAGCCTGGCCCCCCGGCTGGAGCTCTTGGCGGTCCACTTCATCAACTCGTAAGAGAGACCGGCCAAGAGGGGCAAAAAAGCCAGCCTCAGTCCCAGCTTTACCCAGATGTTGGCCGGAGTAAAAAAAGAGTAAAGGACTATGCTGAGGACGACCACCAAGAGGAGGAAGCTGGTACCGCACCGGGGGTTGAGCCGGGAACAACCGGCCGCTTCGGCGGGGGTGAGGGGCTTACCTTGTTCCCAGCAGGCGATGACCTTGTGTTCGGCACCGTGATATTCAAAGGTCCGCCTGATGTCCTTGGCCAAGCTCACCAAGAGCAAGTAGCCCACAAAAAGGGCGACTCTGACCAAGCCCTCGGCCAGGTTTTGGCCAAGGCTGCCAAGAGAAAACCAGCGGGCCAGTAAAGAGACTAAGACCACCGGCAGCAAGAAAAAAAGAGCGACCCCCAAGACCAGGGAAAAGACGGCCACCAGGGCTAGCTGGCCGGTGCTCATCTCTTCTTCGGGCTCTGCCAGGTTAGCCGAAAGGGCCAAGCTGGAGACGGCGCCGCTCAGGGATTCGTAGAGGACCGCCACCCCCCGGATAAGGGGGAGGCCGAGCAAGGGCCAGCGCCGGGCCAGGCTGGTCAGGGAGCTTACCTGGGTGACGATATCCCCCTGGGGACGCCGCACGGCCACCGCCTGGCGCTGGGGGCTCCGCAACATTACCCCTTCAATTACCGCCTGCCCTCCGATACTGCCCCTTTTCACCAGGGCACCTCGTGACAGTGACGGCACCGGGCCTCATAGGTCTCCGAGGCGCCGATCAAGATGGTGGGTTCGCTGGCCTTGGCCGGCTGTCCGTTGACCAAGCGCTGGGTGCGGTTAGCAGGATTGCCGCACTTGAGGCAAATCGCCTGTAGCTTGTCCACATACTCGGCCATGGCCAACAAGGCCGGAGTCGGGCCAAAGGGCTGGCCCCGAAAATCCATGTCCAGGCCGGCCACAATGACCCGCTTGCCGCCGTCGGCCAAGCGGCGGCACACGTCGATTATGCCCTTATCAAAAAACTGGGCTTCATCGATGGCCACCACCTGGGTATCTTCTTCAACCAGGGAAAAGAGCACTCCCGAATCGGGCACAGCCGTCGCTTCCGCCTCGTCGCCGTTGTGGGTGACCACTTTGACGATATTGAAACGGCTGTCGATTTTGGGCTTAAAGACCTGGACTTTGAGGCGGCCAATTTTCGCCCTTTTCACCCTTCGGATCAGTTCTTCACTTTTACCGCTGTACATGCTGCCGCAGATCACTTCGAGCCAGCCCATGCCTTGCACTCTCTGCATTTTATCTCTCTCCCCGTCAGTTCTTTACTAAAACAGTAATTCTCTACCGGGGCGAGATTTCCCTGCTCCCTAGGGCAACCGGGTAAGGGGATTGACGTTGGCCCCGTTTACCTTTATCTCGAAGTGGAGATGGGGGCCGGTGGCGTTGCCGCTGGTACCCACCCTGGCGATCACCTGGCCCTGGTCTACCCAGTCTCCCACGGCTACGCATAAGTGGGAAGCGTGGGCGTACAGGGTTTTTAGGCCGGATTCGTGCTGGACCTGGACCATGTAACCATAGGTTCCGGCCCAGCCGGCGCTGACTACCGTCCCCGATAGAGCAGCGCTGATGGGGGTGCCCACGCTGCCGGCGATGTCAATGCCCCAGTGAAAGGCGCCCCTCCGCATGCCGTAAAGGGAGGTCAGTTTGCCCACGAGGGGCCAGATCAGGCCCGAGTTGATCCTGCTGCCCACTCGGCTCACCGAAGATGTGCGAAGGGGATCGGGCAGCTTTGCCCCGGGTATGGCCAGTTTGGTTCCCGGCTTCAATTCCCGGCTGCTCAGGGAATTGGCAAACCAGATCTCTTCATACTCGACTTGGTACCTCTTGGCCAGGGACTCCAGGCTGTCGCCGGGGCGGACGGTGTATAGCAAGCCGGAAACCGCCGGAAATTCAAGGCTTTGACCCACCAGGATCAAGTTGGGATTGTTGATGTTGTTGCTTTCGCAGATGGTGGCCAGGCTGACCCCGAAAGTCTTGGCGATGTCAATCAGGGTGTCGCCCCGGACCACGGTATAAGAAATGATCTCTAAACGCTGTTCTTTATATTCTTTGTAGACCAGGCACAATTCGGGAGAAACACAGTCGGTTCCTTCCAGCTCACTTACCATGGCTTCCACTTCTTCAATGGAAATGCCTGCCGCTGTCCCTGCCAGGGCTATGGTAACCAGAAGGGCCATAACCAAGGCGGATCCAAGGCGCTTAATCATCCCATTGTCACCTCATTTGTCTTGGATTTGCCAAGTAATTGCCCCTATTATGTCCGGCGGTCCGGGGAATATGCACTTTTGCCAACTCCTTCCTCCGGGGGGACAAAGGCAAAAAAAAAGCCGGGTCACCGGCCATCCTTAGAATACATGAGGTTTTCGCTTTAGATTGTGGGTGGCCTCGACGTAGCGAATAGTGCCGCTTTGGTAGCGCATGACGATGGAATGAGTCCTGGCCACATGGCCGTGGAAGCGCACCCCCCGGACGAGGTCGCCGTCGGTGATGCCGGTGGCGGCAAAAAAGCAGTCGTCCCCCCTGACCATATGGTCCATGGTGAGAAGCTGGGAGGGATCGGTTATACCCATTGAGAGCAGGCGCTCTTCTTGGGCGGGGCTGTTGGGGCGGAGCCGGCCCTGAATTTCTCCGCCCAGGCACTTTAGCGCCACGGCGGCCAGGACTCCCTCGGGGGCGCCGCCGATACCCAGGAGCATGTCGACGCCGGAACCGGCTACCGCCGCCGAAACCGCCGCCGCCACATCGCCGTCGGTAATCAGTTTGACCCGGGCACCCGCCTTCCGCGTCTCTTGGATGGTCTTTTCGTGGCGGGGCCGGTCCAAAATGACCACGACCAAGTCCCGAATATCCTTGCCCGCCGCCTCGGCCACTACGGCGATATTTTCTGTCGGCGAGCGGTCCAGGCTGATTTTACCGGCGGCAGCCGGGCCCACGGCGATTTTTTCCATGTACATGTCGGGAGCGTGCAGAAGACAGCCCCGGGGGGCGACCCCGATGACGGCGATGGCGTTGGGCAGACCCTTGGCGACCAGGTTAGTGCCCTCTATTGGATCTACCGCCACATCCACTTCCAGGCCGCCGCCGCCGACTACTTCGCCGATATAGAGCATTGGCGCCTTATCAATTTCCCCTTCGCCGATCACCACCGTGCCCCGAATCTGCACTGTGTCGAACATCCGCCGCATGGCGTCCACCGCCGCACCGTCGGCCTCTTCCTTGCAGCCCAGCCCCATCCAGCGAGCCGAGGTCATGGCGGCGGCTTCCGTCACCCGCACCAACTCCAGCGCCAGTTCCCTGTCCATCCTGGTTCCCCCTTTTGCGTGACACATATCCCATATGTGACATACTTATTCTGCCTTGGGGCATAAAATTCCTGCAAAAAAAGCCGGCAGGGCCGGCCATTACACTATAGTTTTTGCCAATCCCGCAGAAAGCGCTCGATCCCGGCGTCGGTAAGGGGATGCTTGGCGGCGGCCTGAAGGATGGAAAAGGGAACTGTGGCATAGTGGGCCCCGGCTCGGATGGCGGCGGCCACATGGGACACGCTGCGGATGCTGGCGGCGATGATTTGACTGGGTAAGCCAAAACGGCAAAAGGCCTGGGCGATGTCCCGGACTAATTCGATACCGTCGGCGTTTACATCATCCAACCGTCCGACAAAGGGGCTGACATAAGTCGCCCCCGCCCGGGCGGCCATCACCGCCTGGCTGAGGGAAAAGACCAGGGTGACGTTAGTCTTTATCCCCCGAGCCGAAAGGAGCTTGACCGCCTTGAGCCCCGCCCCGGTCATGGGGATCTTAATCACCACATTTGGCGACATAGCCGCCAGCTTTTCTGCCTCGGCCACCATGCCGGCAGTCTCCAGACTTATGACTTCAGCGCTGATCGGCCCGTCCACGATGGCGATGATTTCCCGAAGAAGACCCTCAAAGTCCCGGCCTTCCCGGGCCACCAGGGAGGGGTTGGTCGTCACACCCTCAATTACCCCTTGGTCCCAGGCCTCCTGGATTTCTTGGAGGTTGGCCGTGTCGATAAAAAATCTCATGTTTTTTTCGCCCCTTTTCCCCGACCGGCGCTGCCAAAGAGCAGCATCTTTTCTTTTGCCACCTTTTTTAGGGCTTCCCGGCCCGGCCCCAGCAGGCGGCGGGGGTCGAACTCGTCGGGAGTGGCGGCCAGAACTTCTTTTATCCCGGCGCTAAAAGCCTGGCGCAGGTCGGTGTCAATGTTTATTTTGCAGACCCCCAGGCTGATTGCCTCTTGGATGGCCTGGCCGGGGACTCCGGACGCCCCGTGTAAAACGAGGGGGACGTCCACCAGCCGACGGATTGCGGCCAGCCTGGCAAAATCCAGGCGGGGAACGCCTCTGTACGGCCCGTGGGCGGTGCCCACGGCCACCGCCAGAGCGTCGACTCCGGTCTGGCGGACAAATTCCGCCGCTTCCTCGGGAACGGTCATGGCCGCATCTCGGGCAGCCACGCTTACATCGTCTTCAGTGCCGCCAATCCGGCCCAGTTCCCCTTCCAGGGACACCCCCGCAGCTCTTGCTACCCGGCCAACCGCCAGGGTCAGGGCGACATTCTCGGCAAAGGGGTACTTGGAGCCGTCAAACATCACTGCCGAGAAACCGCCGCGAATGCACTGGACCGCCTGTTCAAAGCTGGCGCCGTGGTCGAGATTGAGGGCCACCGGCACCCGGACTTTTTCCGAAGCGGCCCGCACAATGGCCACGAGGTAGTCCAGGCCGGCGTACTTTATCGCCCCCTGGCTGGCCTGTAATATCACCGGCGAATTCAGTTCAACCGCCGCTTCGACTATTCCCTGGACGATCTCCAGATTGTTGGCGTTAAAGGCGCCGACGGCGTATCCGTCTTTTTGGGCCTCCTGGAGCAGCAAGGCCATGGGGACTAGGGCCATTATCTCACTCCCTTACAGATAAAGTATTTTCCGGGCTTCCGCCGGAGTGGCCACTTCCCGGCCCAGCTCTCCCGCCAGCCGGACAATCCGCTCAACCAACTGGGCGTTGCTCTGGGCTAACTGCCCTTTTTTGTAGTAGATGTTGTCCTCAAAACCCACCCGAACATGGCCGCCGAGAATTATCGCCATCGTCCCCAGGGCCAGTTCTGCCCGGCCGATACCCGCCACCGTCCAGGTGGACCCTGCCGGCAGCAAGCTTTTCATGTACATCAGAGCTTCCGGAGTGCCCGGCATTGCCCCCGGGACTCCCAGGACCAGGTCAAAGTGCAAGGGGAGCTGGAGAGTGCCCTCCCGGACCAAGGCCAGGGCATTTTGCACCATGCCGCTGTCAAAAGCCTCGATTTCCGGCCTGACCCCCCGGGCCAGCATAGTCTGGGCAAAGGTGCGGATATCGCCCATGGTGTTGACGAAGAGGTCCTCGCCAAAGTTCACGCTGCCGGTGGACAGGGTAGCCATGTCGGGGCCCAGCTCTACCGGTTGCAGGCGCTCTTTTGCCGTCATGCCCACCGCTCCGCCGGTGGATACCTGGATGATGACGTCGGAACGCTGGCGGATGAGGTCGATGATCTCGCCAAAGACTTTGGGGTCCTGGGTGGAACTGCCGTCGGGATTGCGGGCGTGAAGGTGAACCATGCTCGCCCCTGCTTGGCGGCAGAGGCAGGCAGCCTCGGCAATTTCGGCGGGAGACGTGGGCAGGGCCGGGTTTGCTTCCTTGCTTGTCTCGGCGCCGGTGAGGGCGGCGGTGATGATCAGTTTATCCATTTAAACCACCTTTCTCTGTTTGTCCTTGGGAACGACACAGACACCCTTGGCGCTGGCGACCAAGAGAGGGGGTGTTAAAACATCGGCGGCGGAATCTCCCGCCTGGGGATTAGCGGTGATGACTTTGTATGCGGCAAAGGACATGCGGCGGGAGGTGTTGCCCATCTCTTCCATCCGGGCCACCACCTCCAAGAAGTCCCCGGCAAAGACCGGGGCCTTGAAGAGGACGTCCTCGTAGGCGAGAAAGAGGCCCTCATCGCCGTCGGAGTGGACTAAGAGGGCGGTGGCGGCGTCGCCGAAAAGCCCCATTACCCTTGCTCCGTCTACCAAATTGCCGCCGTAATGGGCGTCGCCGCTGCTCAGGCGCACCCGCAGGACAAATTCCATTATCATTCTCCTTTTTTATGTATGTTAGTTACCGGGTCTTTATCCCCCCGGCTAA
Source organism: Firmicutes bacterium UBA4975 (assembly GCA_002397155.1). Taxonomy (GTDB): domain Bacteria; phylum Bacillota; class Proteinivoracia; order UBA4975; family UBA4975; genus UBA4975. The sequence continues at coordinate 34,039 of DGZR01000044.1, forward strand.
GCTGGCCGCGATAAAGTCGGCAAAGAGGGGATGGGGGCGGTTGGGCCGGGATTTAAATTCGGGATGGAACTGGGTCCCGATGTACCACGGATGGTCGGCAAGTTCAATGGCCTCCACCAGGTTTTCATCGGGGGATAGCCCGGAGTAAACCAGGCCACAGGCCGCCAATTCCCGGCGAAAGGCGTTGTTGAATTGGTAGCGGTGGCGGTGACGTTCGTGAATTGTTTCTGTCTTGTATACCTGGTGCAGGCGGCTGCCGGCCAGGACTTGGCAGGGGTAGAGCCCCAGGCGCATCTCGCCTCCTGCCGTGGGGCAGACAACCGAATGGGGGCTATCGGCCAGTTCTTGGCTGGTGGCCTGGCTCAGCCCGGCTACATTGCGGGCAAATTCCACCACCTGGCAGTGCATCCCCAGGCCGATGCCCAGAAGGGGCACCCCGTTGACCCGGGCGTAATTGCAAGCGGCGACCATCCCTTCCCGGCCCCGGTTGCCAAAGCCGCCGGGGATGATTATCCCCCAAGCGTCCGCCAGTTCGCCCACCCCTCCCCCTTCCAGGTCCTGGGCGCTGATCCACTCTAGCCGGACTTTGAGGCCGTTGGCGATGCCGGCATGGTCCAGGGCCTCCACCACGCTCAAGTAAGCGTCGTGGAGGGAAACATACTTGCCCACCAAGGCGATCTTGATGGTGCGGTCCAGGCCCCGGGTCTTTTCCACCAGTTGCCTCCACTCCGCCAGGTCGGGCCGGCCCAGAAAGAGCCCCAGTTTGTTGCTCACTAATTCGTCCAACCCCTGTCTTTCTAAAAGCAAGGGCACTTCGTAAATGTTGCTGACGTCGGAGTTTTCAATTACCGCCTCTTGGTCGATATCGCAAAAGAGGGCGATTTTTGCTTTTAGTTCTTCATCCAAGGGTTTTTGCGTGCGGCAGACGATGATGTCGGGCTGGATGCCGATGCTCCGCAGCTCTTTAACGCTGTGCTGGGTGGGCTTGGTCTTCAGTTCGCCGGTGTTCTCCAGCCAAGGGATGAGGGTGACGTGAATGTAGAGGATCGACTCCTTGCCGATGTCGGACCTGAGCTGGCGGATTGCCTCAAGAAAAGGCAGGCTCTCGATGTCCCCCACGGTGCCGCCGATCTCGGTGATTACCACATCAGCGCCTGTCTCGGTGCCGGCCCGGAGAATCCGCTCTTTTATTTCATTGGTGATGTGGGGGATGACCTGGACGGTCTTGCCCTGGTACTCTCCCCGGCGCTCCTTTTCGATGACCGACCAGTACACTTTGCCGGTAGTCACATTGCTGGTCTTGGAGAGATTGATGTCGATAAAGCGCTCGTAGTGGCCCAGGTCCAAGTCGGTCTCGGCCCCGTCGTCGGTGACAAATACCTCTCCATGCTGGAAGGGGCTCATCGTCCCCGGGTCAAAGTTGATGTAGGGGTCAAATTTCTGGATAGAGAGAGTCAGTCCCCTGGATTTAAGCAGGCGTCCCAGGGAGGCCGCAGTTATTCCCTTGCCCAGGGATGAAACCACGCCGCCGGTCACAAAGATGTATTTTGTCATATCCCTAACCTCCCGCCGGATCTTTTCCTTTATTGTATCTTTTTTCTCCTGGCCAGGCAATCTAGACCCGGGGGCTTGCCCGGCGGGCGGCCACTTCCTTGGCGATAAAGCTGGCTACCTGGCGGGGAGTGGTGCCCACGCCAAACCCGGCGTCGTAGCCCAGCTCTACGGCTAGCTGGTGACTGATTCGGGGGCCCCCCGCCACCAGCACCACCGAGGAGCGCAGGCCCTCGGCTTCTAAAAGTTCGACTAAGCGGGTGAGGTTGGGAATGTGCACTTCCCGCTGGGTGACGACCTGGGAAACCAGGATTGCATCGGCCCGAAGGCGCAGGGCCTGGGCCACCAAGATGGTGTTGTCCACCTGGCTCCCCAGGTTGTAGGCGTTGAGCCAAGGGTAGCGCTCCAGGCCGTACTCGCCCCGATAGCCCTTCATGTTCATGATGGCGTCGATCCCCACAGTGTGGGCGTCGGTGCCGGTGCAAGCGGCCACCACGTTGAGCTTGCGGCCAATTTTATCCCGGATATAGTCGTTTATCTCGTAAAAATCCATTTCCTCCAGCTCCGGCTCGGCCACCACCAGAGAGTTCAGATCTACCTGGTGTGAAGAGCGGCCGTAGACGACAAAAAAGCTGAATCCCTTACCCTGGGCCGCCATGTGGACGACTTCCGCCGGGTCCAAGCCCATGGACTTGGCCAGGCGGGCGGCCGCTGCCTTGGCCTGGGGCCCGGCTTCTAAGGGCAGGGTAAAAGAAACCTGCACCGCCCCGTCGTCCAAAGCGTCGCCGTATGCTTTGACCCATTTCTCCTCAGTCATTTTCGAAAAAGCCCCCTTCCAGCTCGGCCTGCATTGTCTCCATAAAGGGATTGCAGTACTGGTTTCCCTTGGTAAAGACCCCTTCCAGGCCCTTGCCCCCGTCCCGGGGCCTTTTGACCTGGGCAAACAGTCCCTTTTCCAGGGCGGTAAAGAGGCCGATTTCCGCCACTTCACTCAAGAGGGCGCCGGTCTTTTCCAGCACTTCCCGCCCGCGCTTTTCCAGGCGCCCGCCGGGGACGATTTCCAGTTCATCGCCCAGATGCCGGGCGCTGTTCATGATGTAGCGGGCGTTTTCCAGGGCAAGAAAGCGGTCATGGAGAAAGGGGGTGTGGATGGCCTCGGTGAGCATGCCCAAGAGGTGAATACCCTGACCCGTCAGGACCGAGGCCAGGTTAAAGAGGCCGTTTTGCAAGTAGCCCTTGAAGATGTCCCCGGTCATGTGCTTAGTGGGAGGCATGTACTTGAGGGGGGCGGCGGGAAATAGCTGGCGGGCCAGTTGGGCCTGGGCGATTTCCATAATCAGCCCGTCCTCCAGTTCGGGGTCGATTTCAAAGGCATGGCCCAGCCCCATCTGCCAGGGGCTTAAGCCCGCGGCCAGGGCCAGCCTTTCGTTGATGAATTGAGAAGCGGTGACAGTGTGGGCTTCGGCCACAGCGTCGGCGGTAGTCAGATAGTTGTCCTCGCCGGTATTGATGATTATGCCGCCGTACGCATTGATCACCCGGGAGAAATTTTGGTCGATCAAGGTGCGCTGCATGTTTATGTCCCTAAAGAGGATGCCGTAAAGAGCGTCGTTCAGCATCATGTCCAGCCGTTCCAGAGCGCCCAGAGCGGCAATTTCCGGCATGCACAGGCCGGAACAATAATTGACCAACATGATGTAGCGGCCCAGTTCTTCGCTGGTCTCATCCAGGGCCCGGCGCATTAAGCGAAAGTTAGCCTGGGTGGCGTAGGTGCCGCCGAAACCCTCCCGGGTAATTCCGTCGGGGACGTAGTCCAGCAGGCTTTGGCCGGTGGTCCTGATTACGGCAATTATGTCCGCCCCTTGCTGGGCGGCGGCCTGGGCCTGGGGGATGTCCTGCACTATGTCCCCGGTGGCCACGATTACGTAAAGAAGGGGAGGGGGCCCCATTTTATATTGTTCTTGCAGGTGTTGGCGCCGACGCCGATTAGCCCTGATCTCCTCCAGGCCGGGGGCGGCCAGTTCCGCCAGGTAGGGACGCAGGGCCCGGGGTTCCAGCCGAGGCAGGGCCAAGAGGTCCAAGTCGCCGGCAGCCGCCGCGGCGGCCACCCCTTCAGGGGACAAGCCCAACTGCTTGCAAGCGTTGCCCAGCCAGTAAGCCGCCCCCAGTCCCAGTTCGCCCCGGAGGGCGATGCTCTCCACCACCAGGTTGGCCAGGGGGACGTCGGCGGCGGCCCCGTTTATGCCCAACAGGCGCAAGACTGCCCGCTCCACCGCCACCGTTGACTTTTGCTCTAAAAGAAATTGGACTTCGCCGGCGATTTTCCCCGCCGCCTCCCGGCATTCTCTGACTAAGCCTTGATCCAGTTGCAATTTCACTTAATCCAACACCTCCTGTGGCCCGATTCCCAGTTCTTTTGCCGCCCCGGCGGTTATTTCCTGGGGCAAGCCCAGGTGTCGGGCTATCCTGATCGCATCCCGAGGAACTTCTCCCTTGCCCGGAAGGAGGGAATAGTCCATCAATTTGTATAGGGAGTGTAAATCCAGGGGAGTTCCTCCCCTATCCGGCCCTAGCCCCGCCACCCGCAAGTGATTTGCCCCGGCCAAGTCCGAGAGGCCGGGGTAGTGGGTGACCAGGAGGGTGATGCTCTCCCCTACTTTTAGCCAGCGGGCCAGGGCTTTGACCAGGGCGGCACCCTCCCAGGGATTAGTGCCCCGGGCCGGTTCGTCAAGCAGGTACAGGCCCCGCTCTTCCCGCCGGGGCAGGGCCTGGGCCAGACCGCTGATTTCCGTGGCGAAAGCGCTGAGGCCCCCTTGGGAATCCTCGGCCCGCTGAGAATAAAAAATAAAATGGCAGAGGGAAAAGCAGCAGGATTTTGCCGGAACCAGCAAGCCGTACTGGGCCATGGCTACCGCCAGCCCAGCCGAACGCAGAGCCACCGACTTGCCCCCCATGTTGGCGCCGGTTATCACCGTCACCCCAGAGGACAGATGCAGGGACAGGGGCTGAAAAATCAAGCCCTTGGCGGCCAAGCCGCTGGCCACCGGGGGATTGACAAATTCCGCCAAGGCCAGTTTGGGCCCCGGGACCAGCCGGGGAACACACCAGCCTGTCTTTTGGGCCAGCCGTCCCTTGGCCAAGAGTAAATCCACCCGGCCCAAGCGGCGACAAGCCGCCAGCAAGAGGCGGCGATTAGCGGCGGTAGTTTTGCTGAGCAGGGTGCGGATCCGGCCCTCTTCGGCAGCCTGCTCTTCTTCCAGCGCCTCGATTGCCCGGGCCAGGGCCTGGGCCTCTTGGTCATCCCTGAGGCCGTACTCCAGCTCAGTCCAGTCCTCGGCCAAGAGGACTAAGTCCGGGCGGCCGGCCAGGGCCTGGGCGGCGGGATCGAGTTTTGCCAGGCGCAAGCGGCCAAGAGAGTTAAATGACTTGCCCGTCAGAGCGCTCACCTGGTCTTGTCTCTCTTTACGCCACCGGGCCAGCCGGGCCTTGTCCCGCCGCTTTTTTTCCCGCAGTTCTCCCAACAAGGGCGAAAAATCCGGGGACAGGTAGAACCCATCGCCCACCCCCCCCGGCGTCAGGGCCGAAAAAAGGGCATCCGCCACCGGCGGGAAGAGCCGAGGGGACAGACCGGGGAGCAGGGCCAGCTTTTCTTGGAGGCGGAAAACCGTCGCCAAAAAGCGCTTGAGTTGGTAAAATTCCACATCTTCCAGGACATAGCCCCGGCAAGCCCTGTCCACCGCCCCCCGGATGTCCCGGAGGCCCGCCAGGTCATGTTCTACCTGGGTTAACAGGTTTTGTTCCGCCGTCAAAAGGCCGGCCACCAAGCTCCATTCCGCCCTCAGCCAATTCTCCCCGCCCGGTCCCCGGGCCTTTAAGCGGGATTTTTCCCGCTTGCCATAAGGGCTGAGGGGACGGAGCTCGGCCAAGATCCAATCCAGGCCGATTTTTTCGGCAGCGAACTCTTCAATAAAAGCCATCTTCGTCCTCCTTATGCCAGGGGATCGGCTACCGGCAAACCCGGCAACATTTTTTTTAAGTCCCGCACCAACTCGTTCCCAGGCAGCCTCCTCCCCTCCGGACTGAAGGGGTTGACCGTTATTCCTACCAAGTCGATCGGCAGGGCCACCCTGACCGGCACCCGCCTGGTCAGGCGCTGCCAGCGGCCGGGCTCGACAAAAATCCTGGTCGCGTCCCAGACGACGACCTGCAGGCTGGGAATCTTCCAACTGGCCTGCCAGAGCAGTTCCGCCAGGGGATCGCTGAGGGCCCCCCCCGTCAAAAAGCGGTTGCACTGAGGGCTGAGGTAGGAGGCTATCTCCGGGGGGGCGTCGACGGCGGTGGCGACGGGAATAGTCACGATGGGCCCCCGCGTTCCGGCCGCCCCGACTCCCCCCCCCGCGAGAAACTCTATTTCCGGTAAGCTTAAGTCCCCGGCCGCCGGCAGCCCCAGGACCTCGACGGCATGGAGGGTGAGCCGGATTACCTCTTCTGTGCTGCCGCCGATTACCGCTCCGGTAGCCAAGATTGTCCCCTCGCTGACCGAGGGGGCGGAGGCTGATCGGCGGTCCATGGCTCCGTCCACTAAGACCAGGGAGGCCAATTGCTGCAGCCGGGCGAGTACGGGCTGCAGGTCGGCCATCCGTTCCGGGCCTGAGACCTCAACGGAGCCCTCTTCTTGGACCCGGGCGATGTATATCTCGCCGAGGGCGTTGGTCAAACCGGTGGCCTCCAGTATCTCCAGGCCGGCGCTGCCCCGACCGAGGCAGGGGCCGGCGGTAGCCAGGGCCGCGCCCGGAGGCAGAAATACAGGCGGCTTGGGCCGGAAGCTGACGACATCCTCATCTTCTCCGTCCCGGCCGGTGGAAGTAAGGCCCACAGATATCCCCGCTTCGCGGGCTTTGGCGATCAAGGAATTTACTGTAACCGTCTTGCCGGTGTTTTTACCCATTCCTACGACGGCTATTGAGCGATAGCGGCGGGCCCGGGCGAAAAGGGCGTTCACTTCCGGCGTTTTCCCCTTTTTAGGCCATTGGGTTCAATACTCAATTCCTGGCCCTGTAAAAGGCCGTGGACCCCCAGGGTATCTTGGCAGTATTGGCAATCGCTGCAATCGGGGGACCGGTAATCCGGGGGCTGGGCATAAGTGGCGATAACCCCTTCGTAATTGCGGAGCACGACTCGTTCCGGGGACTGAGAGACCAGGTACTGGGGCATGACGGGGATCTTCCCCCCCCCGCCTGGAGCGTCCACGACAAAAGTGGGGACGGCAAAACCGGAAGTGTGCCCCCTAAGTCCTTCGATTATCTCAATTCCCTTGGCCACGCTGGTGCGAAAATGCTCGATGCCCTGGGAAAGGTCGCATTGATAGATGTAGTAAGGGCGGACCCGGTTTTTTACCAGGAGGTGGACCAGGGCTTTCATCACCCCCAGGCAGTCGTTTATCCCCCTCAAGAGCACCGATTGATTGCCCAGGGGGATCCCGGCGTCGGCCATGAGGGCCAGGGCGGCGGCGGCTTCCTTTGTAATTTCTCGGGGATGATTGAAATGGGTGTTGACCCAGATCGGGTGGTAGCGCCGCAGCATGGCGGTAAGCTCGGGAGTGATTCGCTGGGGCATGACCACCGGCGTCCGGGTGCCCAGGCGGATTATCTCCACATGGGGGATTTCCCGCAGTTTTTTGATTATCCATTCGAGCTGGTGATCGGAAGTAAGGAGGGCATCCCCTCCAGATAGTAGAACGTCCCGGACCTGGGGAGTCTCTCTGATGTAGTCCAGGGCCATCTCCACTTGGGCCCGGGGCAGAGCCCGGTCCGTCGCCCCCGCCACCCGCCGGCGGGTGCAGTGCCGGCAGTACATCGAACACTGGTCAGTGATCAAGAGCAGGACCCGGTCGGGGTAGCGATGGGTCAGACCGGGGACTGGGGCATCGGTGTCCTCGGCTAGAGGGTCCAGCATGTCAGAAGGGGAGCGGTAGAGCTCCCGGCTGGTGGGCACCGCCTGCCGCCGGATAGGACAGGCCGGATCGGCGGGG
>DGZR01000044.1:41884-60027 GCA_002397155.1 Firmicutes bacterium UBA4975
TGGCGGATACCCTCCTCTTCCTCGGCGGTGAGGGGAACGACTTTTTTTAGGGTCTCTACGTCGGTGATGCGGTTCTTGAGCTGCCAGTGCCAATCAGCCCACTCCTGGGGAGTGACGTCCTTGTACAGGCCGATCTCTTTGTAATCAGGCATGAAAAAGCCCCCTTATTAGGCGTATAGCTTGCTGAACATCTCGCGCAGAACTGGGTTTTCCCGCAGGGAGTTTATGGCAATTTCCGAGTGATTCTTGGTGTAGCCGTTGCCGATGAGCATGGTCACATCCTTGCCGATGCCCTCCGCCCCCAGAGCGGCGGCGGTAAAACTGGTAGCCATGCTGAAAAAGTACACCAGGCCCCCGTCCCGAGTGGCCAAAATCGAGGTCATCTCGGTGCCGGGGATGTCGACGCAGTTTATGGTCACGTCCGCCAGGGCGCCGCCGGTCGCTTCTTCCACTAGCTGGAGAACACTCATCGCTTCCTTGGCGTCCCCCCGGAGAATGACGTCGGCCAGGCCGCTCTCCTGAACCCGGGCTACCGCTCCCTCGGAGCGGCAAAGGGCCATGACTTTACCGGTAATCCCCGCCCGCTTTTTTGCTTCGTGCAGGCAGAGGAGGCCCGACTTGCCCCCGGCGCCCACGACCAGGACAGTCTGGCCGGGTCCGACGATTTTGGCCGTTTGGGCGGGAGCGCCGGCCACGTCCAAAACGGCCAAGGCCAGCTTGTCGGGCATATCCGCCGGCAATTTGGCGTAGATGCCGCTGGCAAAGAGCACCGCTTGGGCCCGCACATCAACTTGGCAGGTGGCCCCGTGAACAGCCAGGATTTCTTGGATTTTTAGGGGAGTAAGGGAGAGAGAAACCATGCTGGCCAAGCGATCGCCTACAGCCAAGTCGCGGTCCCGCAAAGCCGGGCCGATTTCCGCCACGGTGCCGATGAGCATGCCGCCGGAACCGGTAACCGGATTGTGCTGTTTACCCCGCTGGGCCACTGTTTCCATGATGATTTGGCCGATTTTCCCGGGATCGCCCCCGGCCTGATCGGAGATTTGCCGAAAGCTGGCGGCATCCACATTGAGTGTCTCTACGTCGATGAGGACTTCGTTGTCCCAGATCTCGCTGGTATTGTCCAGCTTCCAGGCCGGCTGGGGCAGGGATCCCTTGGGCTCTAGAGCCCGGTGTGTTCCATAGCGATTTCCGCCGGTTTTTGCCATTTTAGTACCCCTCCTAGTAGTATGCTTACCCCTTCTTACTGCAAATGTCGTGCCACCGATATTTTTTTAGTTTGCGCTGGAGGGTTTGCCGGGGCAGACCCAGCCAAAGGGCGGCCTGACTGATGTTGCCGTCGGCGTTTTTCATCCCTTCCAGGATGAGGGTTCTTTCCAATTCCTCCAGTTGGACCCGCAAGCCCCCCTTCTTGGGGGCGGCCTGCAGGTAATCGGGTAAGTCCTCGGGGCCAATCGAGCCCTGGGAGCGAAAATTTAGACAGCTCTCGAGACAATTGGCCAGTTCTCGGATGTTCCCCGGCCAAGTCCAGGTGGCCAAAAGATCCATGGCCTGGGGGGTGATCCCCCTTACTCGGGTGCCCAGGCGCTGGTTAAACCGGGCCAGAAAATGGCGGGCCAAGAGGGGCAGGTCTTCTTTTCGCTGGCGCAGGGGGGGAAGGGTTAGGCTGACGACATTTAGCCGGTAAAACAGGTCGGGGCGCAGGGAGCGGCGGGGATCCGCCGACATGGCGGCGATAATCCGCACGTCCAGCTTCCTGGTCTTGACATCCCCCAGCCGGCGCAGCTCCCCTGCTTCCAGCACCCGCAGCAGCTTGGCCTGGAGCTGGTGAGGCATGGCGTTTAGCTCGTCTAGAAACAAGGTGCCGCCATTGGCCAGCTCAAACAGACCCGGTCTGTCCTGAGCGCCGGTAAAGCTGCCCCGCACGCTGCCAAAGAGGATGGCGTCCAGCAGGCTTTCCGGCAGGGCGGCGCAGTTTTGCGCGACAAAGGGCCGAGTCCGGCGCAGACTTTCATTGTGAATCGACTGGACCAGCAACTCCTTGCCCGTCCCCGTCTCCCCCACTACCATGATCGGGGAATCGCTGTGAGCGGCCAGGGCGGCCTGGGCCAGCACTTTTTTTAGGGGCTCGCTTTCACCGATGATGTCCCTCATGTGGTAGCGAGCACCTTCGGCCTTGGCGGGAGGGTCTTCCCCGCCCAGCCGCCGCCGGAGATCGATTATCTGTTCCGTCAGTCGACGAATTCCCGAAATGTCCCGGGCCACTTCCACCGCTCCCAGCAAACCTTCCTGCCCATAAACGGGCAGGGTGGTATTGACGGTGACGATTTCCGCTCCCTTGACGTTGGTGTAAACCTGCTGCTGGTCGACAATGGGCCGGCCGGTGCGAGCCACCTGGAGCAGGGTGCTGGTCCCCTTATCCAGGGAGGGGAAAACCTCCAGGACATGCCTGCCCAAGACCTCGCTGGGCGCCAGGCCGTCCATTGCCGCCGCCGCCTGGTTGTAGTACCTGGTTATTCCGCTAGAGTCCACCATGTGAATGCCCTCGTCGCTTTGGCTTAAAACTAAGGCCAATAGAGCCTTTTCCAATCTGTGCGCCCCTCCCTTACGCAAGTTTTTTTGCATGATCTGCCCGCAAACGGGCACGTAAGCCGGAAGAAAAGCAACCTCACGGTTGCTTGCCAAAGAGCAACAGGGCTTCCCGCAGTATCTTGGCCCCAAGGGCGGCGGAGATGTCGCCGGGATCGTCGGGAATCAGTTCCACCAGGTCAAAGCCCACTACCTCCGACTGGGCCAGGAGTTCAAGGCCGGCCAAGAGTTCTCGGGGAGGGATGCCCCCGGCTTCGGGAGTGCCGGTGCCCGGCGCGTAGGCCGGGTCGAGGACGTCTATATCCAGGGTGATGTACAGGGGGCCCCCCAGTTGAGCCAGAACTTGTTGGAGGGGGCGGAAAAAGTCAAAGGGGTAGAGGTGGGTGCGCTCTAGGGCAAATTGGTGCTCTTCCCGGGTGGCGGAACGGATGCCAAACTGCCAGATTTCTCCCAGGGGCAGAGTGCGGGCCGCCGTCCCCACCACTGTGGCATGGGACAGGGTCTCCCCCAGCCACTCTTCCCGCAAGTCGGCGTGGGCATCCAGGTGCACCAGGGTCAGGCCGGGATAGTGCCGGGTAAAAGCCCGCAAGCAGGGCAGGGTCACTAAGTGATCTCCCCCCAGGATAAAGGGGCGCTGCCCCCTCGCCAAGAGTTGCTCCACCGCTCTTTCAATGATATCCAGGGAACGGGGCACGTTGCCCGGGGGCAAGAACAGGTCGCCCCCGTCATAAAAATCCAGGTCAGCCAAGCTCTTGCCTAGCTGGAGGCTGTAGTCCTCCAAATTGTATGACATGCGCCGCAAGGCCTCGGGGCCAAAGCGGGCGCCCGGGCGAAAGCTAGCGCTAAAATCCATGGGGGCCCCAAGGATGACATTGGCCGCCCCGGGGTCTGGCCCCGAACAAAAAAAGGCGCGCTCCCGACAACTGTCCTTGCCCCACTCAATCATTGATCCAGGAGCTCCTGGACGAATCCCGGCAGGACGAAGGCGCTGCGATGCAGTTCAGGGGTGTAGTACTTGGTGGTAAAGCCTGCTTGGGGCAGGCGCTGGCGGTCCAGGGGAGGGGAACCCTTGGCGGCCAGGGTAAAACTCCAAAGGCCCCCCGGGTAGGTGGGAATGCTGGCCAGGTAGGTCCCCACCCAGGGAAAAAGGGCCCCTAAGTCCCGGTAAACCCCGGCCAAGATCTCTTTATTAAAAAAGGGGGATTCACTTTGGGCCACGACCAGGCCGTCGGCCTTGAGGGCGCTGAAAACTGTCTCATAGAATTCCCGGGAAAAGAGGGCGGCGGCGGCACCCACGGGTTCGGTTGAATCGACCAGCACCACGTCAAATTCTCCCTTGCAGCTCTGTAAAAAGGCAAACCCGTCGCCGATGTGAATCTCTACGCGGGGATCGTCCAGAGCGCCGGCTATTTCAGGGAGAAACCGGCGGGAATAGTGGATCACTTCTGGGTCTATCTCGGCCAGGACCGCCTTTTTTACCTGGGGATGCTTTAGAACCTCTCGGATGGCCCCTCCATCCCCCCCGCCGATGACCGCTACCCTCTCGGGGCTAGGGTGGGTAAAAAGGGCGGGGTGGGCGATCATCTCGTGGTAGATAAATTCATCGGCCATGGTGGTCATGACCATGCCGTCCAAAACCAGCATCGGGCCAAATGTCTCGGTGTCGAGAACCGCCAGATGCTGGTAAGGCGTCCGGACGGTGGCCAACGCTTGCTTCACTTGGCAGGAAAACCTAAGGCCCCCAGTCTGTTCTTCGGTGTACCAAAGCTCCATTTTATACCCCTCCTAGTACCATAAGGCCACTCCGGCAAAGACACAGCCAATTTCCACCACGGTGTGTTCTGCCGACGCGAGCATAATATTGGTCAAGGCCGCCCCCCTGGCAGCAAAGGCATTTTCCAGCATGGTGCGGACCGCCGCCTCGGCCTGAGGGGCCCTGCCCTTGGCGGCGTGCTCCATGATGACGCCAAAGGAGCTGGGGCCAAAGCCGATGCCAACCGCGGCGGCTATTGTCGCCCCTCTTTCTTCGCTGATCAGGTAGCCGTAGGCCGTGGGCACCAGGGCGCCCGGGGGAAGGACCAAGTCGGGCACATGCACCGATTCCGGCGGCAGTATGCTGCTGATCCTCAGTAAGTTGACGTTGCCAATCCCCGCCTGCAAAAGGGCATTGTCAAAAGCGTTGAGCAGGGTCTTGCCTTCGGCCGCACCCGCCGCCAATTTATAGCTTTTCGGTGTGGGTAACATCTTCCCCCTCCTTGTATTATCGGAGCTCGGCCCCCGGGTAACGGGGCCGGCAGTTCATTATACCACAGGGTGAATGAGTCCTTTTTATATCTTTTCCACTTTTTCGGGATACTAACTACAGTCTTTTTGGGAGGTGCAGAGCATGGGTCAAAAATTAAAAAAGCGGCTCCTGGTCCTGCTCTTGATTTTTCTTGGGGCGATCATTGTCGGGGGCTCGTACCTGGTCCTTACTTACTTGAGCTTGGATCTCAACCGCCAACTGGAACAGCCCTCCCTTATCCTCGACCGGGAAGGGGAACAAGTAGGCCGCTATTCTTCGGAAATACGCCAAGTGGTGAGCCTGGAAGATGTTTCCCCCTATATCCTGAACGCCACGGTAGCCATTGAAGATTCCCGGTTTTTTGAACATTTCGGCCTCGATCCCCGGGGCCTGGCCCGGGCTCTTTGGCGCAACCTGAGCAAGGGACGAATTGTCGAGGGGGGGAGCACCATCACCCAGCAACTTGCAGAACATGAGTACTTTCTCGGGGTCAGCGGTCCCGCCCGCACCCTGGGTAAAAAAATTAAAGAAGCCCTTTACGCCATCAAATTGGAACGCACCTTTACTAAACAAGAGATCCTAGAGCGCTACCTCAACCGGATTTACTACGGCCACGGCCGCTTCGGCATCGAGGCTGCCGCCCAGTACTACTTCGGCAAGTCGGCCAAGGAGGTAAACCTCTCCGAGGCGGCCATGCTAGCTGGCATTCCTAACGGGCCGGCCGTATACTCATTGCGGGACCACCCGGATAATGCCCACGCTCGCCGCAACCTGGTCCTGGCCCGGATGGAGGAACTGGGCTATATCTCAAATGAAGAGCGTCGGGAAGCGGAAGAGCTGCAGTTGGTAGCGGCGCCCCCCAGCGAGAAAGCGGCGTTGGCCAGCCACTTTCGCTTGCGGGTGGAAAAAGAGCTGCGAAAAGTCTTGGCGGAAATCTATCCCTCTTCCAGCGACAAAGAGATCACCAATATGATCTACAATCAGGGGCTGACCATTCACACCACTTTGTCCCTGTCGGCCCAGGCGGCGGCGGAACAGGTGATGACGGAAAAGGGCCAGGCCCTGCGGGAACAAAACGCCAAGATTCAAGGGGTCCTGGTCGCCATCGATCCGGCGACAGGGGGGATTACCGCGCTGGTGGAGAGCTTGGAGCTTTCGGGCACCTACCTGCGGGCTGACGCCAAGTACAATCTGGGCTCTTCTTTTAAAGGTATCCTCTACGCTACCGCTCTGGAGAATGGTTATACCGCCGCCAGCACTCTGCTCTGCACTGAAACCGCTTTTCCCAACCCCGGGGGCAAGCCAAACCCCTATGTGCCCAGTGATTTTGGCGACAGATACCACAACCGCCTTCTCAGGATCAGAGAGGCCCTGGAGGTCTCCTGCAATGTGGCGGCGGTGCGCCTGGGGGTGGAAATGGGCCTGGACAAGTACCTGGCCATGACCGCCCGGCTCAATCCCCGCCTGGCCGACAACAATATCGGCGGTGCCAACATGCAGCTCCCCTTAGGGCCGATTGCCTCCCCCCTGAATCTGACCCTGACCTACGCCCCCTTCGCCAACGGAGGCTATTCCGTCGAGCCCTACACCGTCTCCTCGATCCAAGACCGGGACGGGACGACAATCTACCAGGCCTGGCCCAAGCGGCTGCCGGTGCTGGAGCCCCAGCTTGCATACATCGTCACCGATATGCTGGGAGGGGTCCAGGGCATCAGCCAGGTCCCTTACGCCGCCGGCAAAACCGGCACCAGCGACAACAGGAACACGGTCTTTGTCGGTTTTACCTCGGACTTGGTCGCTACTGTTTTCTTTGGCTTTGACACGCCGGCAGAGGCTACCAACCTGGGCAGCGCCGCCGCCGTGGCCGCCCCGGTGTGGCGGGAATTTGCCGCCCGCTTTTACGGGGATTCGCCCCCGGCGGACATCCCGCGCCCGCCGGGCCTGGAGGAGGCGCTGGTCTGTTCGGTAACCGGACAATTGGCGACCTACCTCTGCCCCGACACATACACCGAACTTTTTTTGCCGAGCACCGTTCCCCGGGAGTACTGCCAGCAGCATGCCGGCGATACTGTGGAGATCTGCCAGGCCACCGGCCTGCCCGCCAATCCTTACTGCCCCTTAGAACTGCGCCGGGCTGTCCCCCGGGAAGGGTGGATGCGCAACGTCCAGTGCTGGCTCCATGGCCCGGCCAATGAACCCTCTCCAGGGGAGGGTTTAGAAGAAGACGACGGAGACGAAGAAGAAGAAGAGGAGGAGGAGGAGGAAGGGGGGGACTAGCCGAGAAAATCTTTGTGCCAAGCCAGCACTTTTCCGGCGGGCCCACTCAGCAGGGGACAGGGGGGCAGGGATTTGAGAAACCACCTGCCATAGGACCGGGTGACAATTCGCTTATCCAGGACCAGGACGACTCCCCTGTCCTGGCGGCTCCGAATCAGGCGGCCAAAACCTTGCTTAAAGCGAAGGACAGCCAGGGGCATTTGCATGGAGTAAAAGGGGTCCTTTCCCTGCTTCTCTAATTCCTCCATCCGGGCTTGGAAGACCGGTTCGTCGGGCACGCTAAAAGGCAAACGGGTTAGGATTAGACTACTGAGACTTTCTCCCGGCACATCCACCCCCTCCCAGAAAGAAGCGGTGGCCAAGAGAACAGAAGCCGTGTCCCCCCGGAACTTTTGCAGCAGTTGGTGCCGGGGCATGTCTCCTTGGCAGTACATGGCGATACCCTGTTGGGCCAGATCCTCCGCCAGGGCGGTGGCGGCGGCTTTGAGCAGGGCAAAAGAAGTAAAGAGAACCAATCCTTTTCCCCGGGTAGCCCGCAGCGACTCGCCGATGATCGCGATTATTTTTTCCTGAAAGCCCCTTTCCGAGGGTTCGGGCAGATCGGTGGCGACCCCCAAGCGCACCTGCTCCCGGTAGTTAAAGGGAGAATCGTACTGCAGTTCCCGGACCAAGTCCCCCTCGAGACCCAGCCGCTCCCGGATATAGGCGAAACTGCCGTTGGCGGTCAGCGTGGCCGAAGTCAAGAGGGCCGTGGGCACTTTTTCCCAAAGATTTTCCTTGAGGACACCGCTGACCGCCAAGGGAGCGTAGCAAAAAACGGCCCGGGGACCCCGGTTGGCGAAAGCCAGTTCGGCCCAGCGGACCAGGGATGGGTCCCGACCCGCCAGGACCTCCTGCAAATCCTCACGCAATTTTGCCAGCCGAGCGCGAATGCCTTGCAGTTCAACGACCTGGGCCAAAACAGGCTCAAAACTCTCGGGGCCCAGACCTTCCAAGCGGCGGCTGAGCAGGCCCAACCCTTGACCCAGGTCCTCCAGTAGGGGAAAAAGAGTGTCCGCCCGCGAGGCTAACCTCTGCCAGCCCAAGGAAGAAAGGGAATCCGCCGACAAACGCACCTTGTTTTCTTTTTTCCCCTTTTCCGCCAAGAGGCCTTCGGTGGCGGCGAAGAATTCGTCGACCTCCCCGCCGACGCGGATGGTCTGGAGAACCATTTGCCGCACCATCTCCAGAAGCCCCCTGATGAGTTCGCCGTCCAATTCAATTGAGGCGGCTATTTTATTTTCTAAAACTACCAATAGACCCCTGGCCTTGTTGGACCGGGCCGTGTATAAGCGGGCGAGCAGCCGGGTAAAGCCCAGGCGGGTCACCCGCCCCCCCAGCCAATCGGTGGCCGCCTTCTCCACATTATGTGCTTCGTCCAGGACCAAGCACTGGTATTCGGGGAGGATTCTCGCCTCCGCTCCTTTTTGCCGCAGAGAGATATCGGCAAAGAGCAAGCTGTGGTTAGCGATTAAGATTTGCGCCGCCATTACATCCTGCCTGGCCTTGTAGAAAAAACAGTCCCGATAAAACCGGCATTCTTGGCGCAGGCAGGTATCCCCTTCAGAACACACCTGGTCCCACAGGCTCCCGGGAGAAAAGGCCAAGTCGGAGCGGCTGCCCTCCCGGCTCGTCTTTTCCCAAGCCGCCAGGGCCTGGAGGGCGCTTTCTTCGCCTTCACCCCAGTCCTCTCCTCGCTCCAGTCGTTCTCTGAGCTTGCGCCGGCAGAGATAGTTAGTCCTGCCCTTGACCAGGATGGCGGAAAAAGAAAAGGGCAGGCTCTGCTGAAGAAGGGGGATGTCCTTATACAGCAGTTGTTCCTGCAGGTTGATGGTGTTGGTGGAGATTACCACCCTCCCCTTATTTTCCCTGGCCCAGCAGAGGGCGGGCACCAGGTAAGCCAGGCTTTTGCCCACCCCGGTGCCCGCTTCCGCCAGAGCGTGATTTTTGGCATTGAGGGCCTCGGCCAAGCTGACGGCCATTGCCACCTGCTGGGGCCGGCTTTCGTAAGCGGGCAGGGCGTCGGCGATCCGCCCCTCCGGCCCTAAGACTGCCGCCACAAAGTCAGGGGATACCCGGGCCCCGGGCACGTCGGAGACAGGCTCGGTTAAAGTGTAGGACCGGTCTAGATTGCCGCTGACAATGACATAGCCCACACCCTTTTTTGCCAGGCGGGCCGCCGCCGTGATATCGGTACCGGAAGGGAGGAGGGCCTCCCCGGGGTTGAGGGCGATTACCACCGTCCCCTTGCCCGGGAGTGGAATAACTTGGTCCAGTTCCTCCTCGGCCAGGACCCTAGCCCCCTCCAGGCCGGCGGCCCCCAGAACGGCTAGAAAAAAGCGGCGGAAGGGGCCGACCGCGTCAATTTGTCGCTGCAGGCTCGCCGCAAACTTCGGGGTAAGCCATTTATCCATTTTCCCCACCTCCCTCCTCGCCCTTGGCCAAAAAGTAAAGAAAAAGATGTCTTTGGCAAGCAAAGGCATCAAGCTGCTCCTTTTCCCCGACCCCTCCTTGATCAGGAAGTAATCCTAGACTACCAGGTAAACTGGGGGGCGGGAGCAAAAGTCACAAAAATGGGGGGCCGTCCAATCAGTAAAGGAGACTTTTTCTAGGAGGTACAGATCGGGAGGCGCCTGGTAGACCTCGACAAACTCGTCGATAGCCTGGTCCAGGTGCTCCATGCAGACTACGTACATGTCTTATCCCCCATCAGCGAACCTCTAATTCGGCCAGGGTGACCTGGATATTGACCTTTTCCCCGCCCCGGACCACCACGACCTGAACGGTGTCGCCAATAGTCTTCTTGCTGATGACCTGGCGCAGGTCCCTTAGGCTCTCTATGCGGCTGCCTTCCATTTCGATTATTATGTCGTCCGGCTTAATCCCCGCTTTAAAAGCTGGGCCGCCCACGGGGGTTTCCGAGACCAGGAGGCCATAATCGCTGCCCAGGTTATAGGCTTCGGCCAGGGCAGGGGTAATCTCGCCGATTGTTACCCCCAGCATCGGCCGAATGACCCGGCCCTCCTTGATCAGGGATTCGCTGACGCTTTTAACCAGGTTGCTCGGTATGCTAAAGCCCAGGCCCTCGGCTTCGGTTATCTTTACGCTGTTGATTCCCACCACTTCGCCTTGGATGTTGACCAGGGGACCGCCGCTGTTGCCGGGGTTGATGGCGGCGTCGGTCTGGAGAAGGCCAAAAACCCAGTCATACACCTCAAAGGTGCGGTTAGTGGCGGAGATTATCCCCAGGGTGACCGAGCGTTGAAAATCCGGGCCCCCGGGGTTGCCGATGGCGATGGCGAATTCGCCTACGGTTAGGCTGTCGGAATCTCCCAGCACAGCCCAGGGCATGCCTGTCACGGGTTCGATTTTAAGGACTGCCAGGTCGGTGCCGGGATCCTGCCCCACAATTGTGGCTTCAGCCTCCTGGCCGTTACTCAGGGTAACCAGGAGGGAAACCGCCCCCGCCACCACATGGTAATTGGTCACCAGGTAGCCCTCGGGGCTGATGATGACCCCGCTGCCATAGGCCGAAGGTGCCGCCGGCTGAACCCGGCCAAACCAATCCCGGGTCTGGGAAAAACGAGTCACCCCCACCACGGCGGGAAATACCTTATTGACCGCGGCGACAATGGCCGTCTGCTGGTATTCCAGGTTGGGAACCGGGGTTGAATACTCTTCTCGGTAGTTCCAGGGTAATTGAGGGTCTGCAGAAGGCTGGTCACTATCTGCCGAGGGCAGAAGGTGGGGGAGCAGGGCGGGAAGACATAGTAGAACGATCAACCCCCCCAGAGCGGCAGCCCCCAAGAGCGCCAAAAACCGGCGCCAGGGGGACTGGCGATTGGCTTTTTCAGCATAGAATTCGTCCACTTTGGAAACACCTCCCGGGGCGTTTAATTTTTAAAAGCAAGGGAATTGTATCAGAAAAACTATTTCACCTGCAATACCGGGCCCGGCCAATGGCGGGGCAGGGCGGTTAAGTTGTGGTAAATCGGCTCCCCTTCCATCCCGGCCGCGGCCAAATGGGCGGTGACAGTGGCCAGAGCAATTTCTTGGCTGTTGTTTACTACGCTCAGATGCCCCAGGTGGACCCGGTTTACCCGCCCCCCTCCCGCCAGCTCCAGGAGCAGTCGGGCCGCTTGGCGGTTGGAAAGATGACCCTTGACCCCGGCGACCCGGGCTTTTAACGAGCGGGGATAGGGTCCCGACCGGAGCATTTCTTCGTCGTGATTGGCCTCCAGGACCAGGGCGGCGCAGGCGGCCAGGGTCCGGAGTACCCCTTCGCTCACGCAGCCGGTATCGGTGATAACCGCCCCCCGGCTCAAACCGGTATTGAAGAGGTAATTTACCGGTTCGATGGCATCGTGGCTGGCCGGCAGGGGCCAGATTTCCAGGTCATTGACAGTAAAAGCCGTGCCGGGAGAGATCAGGTTGATCCTGTCCTCGGGAATTGGACCCAGTTTTTCCCTGGACCCCAGCCAGGTCCCCGCCGTCAGATAAAGGGGAATCTGCAGGCGGCGACTGAGTATGCCGGCCCCGGAAATGTGGTCATTGTGTTCGTGGGAGAGTAAAATGCCCGTAATTTCGGCGGGATCAACCGCCGCAGCCTTGAGACAGGCAAAAATCCGCCTGCCGCTGAGACCCGCATCCAAGAGGAGGGAGCGGCCTCGGTTCTTGATTATGTACGCGTTGCCGCTGCTGCCACTGGCAAGGGATTGTATTTCCATTTTTCTTTAGGCCTCCCTAAGCAAAAACGGGGCAAAAGCCCCGCCCTAGATCAGTTCTAAGTCCGCACCCAGCCCCTGTAGTTTGCCGACAAAGTCGTTATAACCCCGGCGCAGGTGTTCGACGCCGCTGACCCTGGTTTCGCCCCGGGCAATCAAGCCGGCGATGACCAAGGCGGAACTGGCCCGCAGGTCATGGGGATGGACGGTGGCCCCCAAGATCTCTTCTACTCCTTCGATAACGGCGGCCCGCCCTTCGACCTTGATGTTGGCGCCCATTTTCTTGAGCTCATCGACGTAGCGAAAGCGGCCCTCAAAGATATTTTCAGTGACGATGCTGGTGCCGGAACACACCGCCAGGTAAGACACCAAGGGCTGTTGCAAATCGGTGGGAAATCCGGGATAGGGAAAGGTCTTTACATCGATAGCATTGCCCCGAGGAGGCCCCTGGACCCTGATCCAGTCGTCTCCCTCTACAATGGTAACGCCGGACTCCCGCAGTTTTGCCGTCACCGCCTCCAAGTGGCGGGGGATGACGTCTTTGATTACTACGTCGCCCCCGGTGGCGGTAGCAGCCACCATAAAGGTGCCGGCTTCAACCCGGTCGGGTATGATGCTGTGTCCGGCCCATCCCCGCTCCTTAGTGCCAGTGATTCGCAGGGTGCCGGTGCCTGCTCCCCGCACATTCACCCCGATTTTGTTGAGGAAGTTGGCCACGTCGATAATCTCTGGCTCCCGGGCCGCGTTTTCAATAGTGGTGGTCCCTTCGGCCCCGGCGGCGGCCAGCATGACATTGACGGTAGCTCCCACGCTGACCAAGTCAAAGTAAATATCCTCGCTCTTTTTCCCGCCCCCCTGGAGGTGGACGTTGCCGTCGCCGATGGTCCAGGCGTAGCCCAGGGCGTTAAAGCCCTTTAAATGCTGGTCAATAGGCCGGGGGCCTATTTTACATCCCCCGGGCAGGCCGGTCCTGGCCCGGCCAAATCTCCCCAGAAGGGCGCCCATGAAGTAGTAAGACGCCCGCAACTTTTCCGCAAGCCGGTCGGGAGGAACGAGATTTTTGATGCCGGTGGGGTCTATGCTGATGGTGTCGGTGTCCAGCCACTGCACTTTAGCCCCCAGGGCGGTGAGAATCTCGCACTGGGTACGCACATCGGTGAGGGGGGGGGCGTTTTCTAAAATACAGGGCCCCTGGGCAAGGATGGTGGCCGGGATAATGGCCACGGCAGCGTTCTTTGCACCGTTGATTTTGACAGTTCCGTTAAGAGGATGAGACCGTTTAACCCTTACAATGTTTTCCATGACTACCCCCTGCAAAAAAAGTTCTTTGTTCCTTACTTATTCAACACGGCTCAAGGTTTTCCTGCCGGAAAGCAGCTTTCCCCCTCAAGTTCTCCCGTGTGAGCATTGACATAGTACTTGCAGCCGCCCTGGGTCGCCACGACCCAGACGGGGCTGGCAATAAACTGTTCCCCCGGTGCGCTCAGACAGTACCAGGACAAGTAGAGATCGGTGATGACTGTTTTGGCCGGCAGGACTTCGGCGGCCACATTTATCGCTGCGGTGGCGGGAATGGAGAGCAGGCTCTCCCCGGAAAATCCCCTCACTTCCAGCCAGTAATAGTCCATTGCCAGGACGCTGCCCCCGGGACTGACTACAATGGTAATCCTGGACGTCTCAAGGTTCCGCCGATGCCAGCGCTGGATGTACTCCAGAACCCAGGACCCGTCTTCGCCCAAGACGGCCCGGCCCGCCACCCCGTCTCGGGGCTTGCCCATCCTTTCCCGCAAAAAGCGGTCTGCCGCCCGGCGGGCATCGGCTTCGGCCAGTTCTCCTTCTTCGGAGAGGGGAGGGGCAAAGTAGTGCAGGCGACCATCGGGATAAATCTCCACCCGGGCCCGCTGGTAGTAATACTCCACCCGGTCGGACATCACTGTCCTCGATCCCCGGCCGCCCAAGAGGCTTTCGGCGACTTCTTCTTCCGCCAGGGGGAGTCGGCTGGCTGCCAGCAATTGCACCCGCTGCATGCGCCGGGGTATCTTAGTCGTAATCGTGATGTTGCGGCTCTCCAGCTTTTCCAAGGCAGCCTCGACCTGCTCGGCCGAGACGTAGTTTGCCGGATCGAAGAAAAAAGGAAGCAGCCACAATTGGGCGGCAAAGACCAGGTTAACCGCCAAAAAGGCGACGATCAGGATGTTCAGGGTCTTATCCCAGTCCATTTAGTGTCCCCCAATCCCGGCTTTGACTTGCAAAATCCGCCCCTCTCCGGCGGCGACGTACATTACTTGGTTTTCTACCCACACCCGCCAGACGGGAATCAAGCGGTTCTGCTGATAGTAATAGACCAGGGCCAAATCGTGAATTGTGTGACCCTCTTCGGCGAAAAACAGAGCGACCTGGGTATCGGCACTCAGAAGTTGAAAAAAGGGCTTGACACTCTCGTGGGAATCCCCTTCGGCGGCGGGCCCGAGGAGAAAACGCCGATAGCCCACGACCTGGCCCTGGCTAAAATCCAGGGCGATACCCACCCGCTCCCCAGTCACGGGCAAACCCCGCAGAAAACTAGAAAATTCCAGTCTGGCCGGTTCGGCGGGCCCTTCGGCGGAGTAAACCGGCAGCATCCGGCCGGGCCACCCCCCGTGCAGGTGGAGAAACTCGATCGCTCCCTCCAGCAGCCGCTGTTGGTTGTAGTAAGTTTCTCCCGAGCCTCCCCCGCCGGCGGTATATTCCACCGCCCCCCAGGGAAATAGGCGCAAGGCGCCAAAACCGTCGGTGTAGATCTCCGTCCCATCTGCTTCTCGAATAATCGAGGGATTCAAGAAAAAGGACTGGACTAC
The DNA here is from genome assembly GCA_002397155.1 of Firmicutes bacterium UBA4975. Taxonomy (GTDB): domain Bacteria; phylum Bacillota; class Proteinivoracia; order UBA4975; family UBA4975; genus UBA4975. Next base: position 56,635 of record DGZR01000044.1, read on the forward strand.
CTCTTCACTTTGCACCTCTTCAAACTGGCAGGCCGGAACGGACAGGGTGCGGGGGGCCGCCAGGTCAAAAACGCCGGGGTCCACCGCATAGACCTCCCCCCCGGTCAAAGACTTCATGGGACCGAGCAGGGTGTTCCGGGGATCGGCCACCGCTTGCTGAAAAACCGCCAAGGGCAGGTCTGTCTGCAGTTGCCACAGCTCGTGGGAAACGGAATTAAAGTACTTCACCGGCCCCCCGTCCAGGGGGACAAAGATGCCGTCGATGGCGGCAAAGGGAAAATCCGTCTCGTAAAATCTAGTCAGCCAGTGGACTAAGAGTCCCCGGGACACCTCCCAGTCGTAGCGAAACAGCACGCCGGGGCTGAGAGAATCCTCCTGGTATTCGCCGGCCACCCAGATGTCCCCCCCCTTTTCGCTGGGATACTCCATCTGCCCCAAGGTCAAGACCAAGTCGGAGTACATCTGGGAAAAGGTCTCGATTAAGATCGCTTCCCCCTGGGCGGGACAGAGGTAAATCCGCCCGGGCAAGCTGACTTCGTGAAGGCCCGGCTTGGGGCCAAACCAGGGAATGCTGGTCTCGGGACCGCGGGGAACGGGCCGGCCAAAGATAATCAGGGCAGAAAGGATAACGCTGCTGAACACCAGGCAAGCAAGCAAGACGGCTTTGACCTTGGTCATTCTCCCTCCCCCCCTTTTTCGGGAATTTCCCGGGAAATTACCCCTTCGGCTACCGGCAGGGGGACGGTGACTTCGGTGCCCACACCCTCCTGGCTGAAGATGTTTATCGTGCCGCCGTGGAGTTCGGCGATTTGCTTGGCAATGGATAAGCCGAGGCCGGTCCCCCCAGCCTGGCGGCTCCTGGCTTTGTCGACCCGAAAGAAGCGCTCGAAAACACGACCCACCGAGTCTGCCGGGATGCCGCTGCCGGTATCCCTGATGACGACCTCGATGTACTTGTTGCGGCTGTTGGCGCTGACGCTCACCTTGCCTTCAGCGGTGTAGTTGAGGGCGTTTTGCACGATGTTGAGGAAAAGGCGGTATAGCTGGTCGCTGTCTCCCATTATTTTCGGCAGATTCCGGGGCAGGCGCATTTCTAGTTCCAGGCCCTTGGCCGCGGCTTGACTGAGGACGGCTTTATGGACAGTCCGCAACACTTCTTGCACCGAAAGCAACCTGAATTCTTTTTTTCGTTCCTCGCTGCGGGAAAGGATGAGCAGGTCCTCGACCATTCGCACCATTCGGTCCGCTTCCCCGTCGATAACCTGCAAAAAGCGCCGCTTCATTCCCGGGTCTTCAACGGGGCTTGTCAAAAGGGTTTCCAGGTAGGTCTTAATCGAGGTGAGAGGGGTGCGCAGCTCGTGGGAAACGTTGGCCACAAATTCCCGGCGCAGGGCATCCAAGCGGTTCTGCTCGGTGACATCGGAAAGGACGACGATGGTGCCCTGTTTTGTCCCCGCCTGCAGGAAGGGCAGCCTCTGCTGGCGCAGGACGGGTCCCATTTCCCCCTCCAGGTAGACCGTGCTTTGGGAAGTCTGGAGCAAGGGGAAATCCTCACTGGTCCCTTGGGCCAGCATCATTTGCCGGTTTACTCTGAACCAATTGCAGGCCGGGGCGTTTATGTGCAGCACTTTGCCCTCGTGATCAAAGACTATGAGCCCGTCGCTGAGGTTGAGGAGGATGCCCTCGACTTTGTCTTTTTCCTGCAAAACCTCGTCCCAACTAAGTTTTAGCTGCAAAGCCAGTTCATTAAAAGTCTCGGCTAAGCGGCCGATTTCGTCGTTGGCCTTAATTTCCAGAGTGGGCTTGTAATCTCCCGCCTTCATGGCCAGGGCTTGGCCGGTTATCTTGCGCAAGGGCAGGGACAGGGTCCGGGCCAAGCTGAGCCCTAAAAGCGCAGAAAGGGCCAGGGCGAGCACTGCGCCGGTAAAGAGGGCGGTGCGCATCTGCCCCATAGCCGCGTCCACTTTGCCTAAACCGGCCGAGGCATAGACCGCCCCCGCCAGCATGTTGGCGCTGTAGACAGGCTGGGCAAAATAGTAGCAGCGCTGGCCAATCTTTTCCTCGTAGCGGATGGAATCCGCCGCCCGGCCCTGAATTGCCGAGAGGACCTCGGACTGGACGATCTCGACCCCCACCATATCCTCCAGACCTGGCGAGGCCGAGGCGACCCGGCCGTACTTGTCCAGAAGGTACACCTCTCGGTTGATGACGTTGCTGAACTGGGCCACCAACTGGTTCAGGCCCTCACTGTCGGGCAGGGGGGTGTAGTACCTCTCGGCCAGGGACGCCAGAAGCTGGATGTGGTTGTGCAGCGACGTCTTTACGTCCCCCAGCAGGTAGCCTTCTATCGCAGAAAGCATGTACACGCCAAAGAGCTCCAGGGCGAAGAGCAGCAAGAGCAAGTTCATCAAGACCAATTTCCACTGGATGCTTCTCAAGGCCTTCACCCCTTAAAGTAGTAACCAAGGCCTCGGCGGCTGAGAATATACTGGGGATTGCTGGGGTTTTCTTCAATTTTGACCCGCAGGCGGCGGATTGTCACATCCACTGTGCGCACATCGCCGTAGTAATCGTAACCCCACACTTTTTTCAAAAGTTCTTCCCGGCTAAAGATCTTACCGGGATGGCCGGCCATAAAATCCAGCAGTTCAAACTCTCGCTGGGTGAGGTCGATGACCTTGCCCCGCCTCTTGACGGTAAAAAAATCCCGGTCGATATCCAGGCTCGGCGCTCCGCTGGGCCGGGCGCTCTGTTTCTCCCTGGCCCCCATGGCCCGACCTCGGAGTTGGGCCTTGATTCGGGCCAGCAACTCCCGGGTGCTAAAGGGCTTAGTCACGTAGTCGTCAGCCCCTAATTCCAGACCCAAAACCTTGTCGATCTCAGCGTCCTTGGCGGTTAGCATGATGATCGGGCAGTCCATTTTTTGGCGGACCTGCCGGCAGACACTGAAACCGTCTGTCCCCGGCAGCATGAGGTCCAGTAAAATCAAGTCCGGCAAAAACTCCGGGACCTGGACCAGGGCCTCGTCTCCAGTATATGCCGCCCGCACCTCGTAGCCTTCCCGGGCGAGATTGTATTCTAGGATATCGGCGATTGGCCTTTCATCTTCGACTATCAATATCCGGTTGGGACGAGCCATTTAATCTCCCCTTTGTCCAAGTTCTCTTTCTCTTACTACCCCCGGGGGCGATAAGTTTATCATAATCTTAATGAGACCCGGGGTCAAACCCCCTGCTTAAGAAAAGAGCCTGCCAAGGGGCAGGCCTAGGGTTTAAAAAACTGCAAGGCGTTGATGCGAACGCCGTTTCGCTGCACTTCAAAGTGCAGGTGGGGGCCGGTACTGTTCCCCGTGCTGCCCACCCGGGCGATGATCTGGCCCTTGGAGACCTTTTG
>DGZR01000090.1:0-17100 GCA_002397155.1 Firmicutes bacterium UBA4975
TCAGGGTAATGCCTGCGTAGGTAAGGATTTTTTCACCAGCGCGCGCCCTGCGCGCTTTTCTTTTTTCGCCGCAGGCCGGGTTCCCGGCAAAAGGAGGAATACTAAATTGAAGTCACGTTTTACCACCCGCACTATAGTCGAAGCCGGCATGATGATTGCCCTCACCGCCCTCTTGGGCAGGGTGATCCTGTTTCGCGCCCCCTTTGGGGGAAAGGTCACGGCAGGGAGCATGATTCCCTTGCTCCTCATCGCCATGCTGCGGGGGCCGGTAGTGGGCGTAATTGTGGGGGCGGCCTACGGCATCATCAATTTTCTCATCGGCGGTTATCCCCCGGTGTCAATCATCCAATGGCTTTTGGACTACCCCCTGGCTTACGCGGGCCTTGGTGTGGCGGGCTTTTTTTGGCTGCCGGGTATTCGGAAACTCATCGAAGGAAAAAGCCATGAGCCCCTTTTGCGGGCCCGGGCAATCGACCTGATTTTACCCCTGCTCGTCCTGGTCCTCTCCACCCTGGCTTTTGCTTTGGCGACAGGAGGCTTTTTTGCCGACGTGCCCTTTGTCCAGGCCTTGGCCGCGGCCAATCTGGTCAAAAGCATCGAATACGGCGGCTTGGTCGCCCTGGCCTTTGCCCTGGTTTGGAATTTAAGCCGCCGGCTTTCTCGGGCCGCCTACTTTCTCCCCCTGGCCGGGGCCGTTACCGGTATAAGTTTTCGCCTGCTCTGCCATTTCCTCTCTGGGCTGCTGTTTTTTGCCCACTATGCTCCCGAGGGCACGCCGGCCTGGCTTTATTCCCTGACTTACAACGCCCAGTACATGGTTCCAGAGATAATCATCAGCGGGTTTATCCTGGTCTACCTGGCGCCGACGGTAATGAGAGTTTTGCGAGAAAGAGCTTAAAAAAATGATCTATGAGACTCACCCCTCGGGGTGAGTTTTTTGGGGGAACTTTGGACCTCCATTTGTCAGGGAAAAATACTATAATGATTTGTGCCTGTCGAAAACTGTCGAATTGGGTAGCACGCTTTTTTTGCAAATTAAAAGGATATGCTCTTTTTGTGACGAAATTAGCATTATGCACGAGGCACGCCCTTCACTAATAAAAGGGGGTTGGCATAGATGCGTTTAAAACTTACTTTGCAGTGCAAACCAGATACGATTTTGCCTTATAATTACAACCACTATCTGTATAAGGCTGTGGCCAGGGCTGTTCACAATCCTTCTTCAATGGGTCAGAAACGGGACATGAATTCTTTTACCTTTTCCCAGCTCTATTTTGAGCAATACAGCATTTCCGCCAATGGCATCCGCAACCTGGGCAAAAATGTTCAGTGGTACATTTCCTCAATCAAGACCTACTTTTTAGAGTCAATTCTCAAGGGACTAACCGACATTGGCACAGTATCCCTGGGCAATGTCAGTATGCCGGTGGCGGGAGTGGAAATCCTGGCCACCCCGGAAATTAACGAGGTCATGGAATTTTCCTGTATGTCCCCGATCACCGTTACCTGCAATCTAGACGCTGACCAGGGGCACATGCGCTATGGCCGCATCGAGGACCACGATTTTACCGAAAAACTGCGCCAGGATCTCATCAATAAGCACTACCGGGTTTACGACTCCTTGCCCACCGACGACGACCTCACCTTTGAATTCAACGAGCGGTACATTTCCAATAAGCGCCGGGTCACCAGATTGATCGCTTTCAACGGCATCAAGATTTTGGGCTACATGATTCCCTTTCGGGTTAGCGGCAACCCGGAACTGATTCGAGTGGGCTACCACATGGGCTTTGGCAACAGAAATAACTGCGGTTTTGGCATGGTTAAAGTTTGGTATCCCCCCGCTTCCAGCGAAATTGCCGAAGACGACGCAGGTTAGTCCGTTCTACCCTAAAAGCCCCGCCGGTCTTTTTCCGGGGGGGTTTTTTCGCGGGTCGGGGGATTCTTCTCTTCCCCGGCAGGATTTCCGGGTTATAATAGAGAATGAATCGGTGGCAAAAGGAGATGATTAGCGTGCTTAGGTATAGACCGACTTGGGCTGAGGTCAACTTGGGCAACCTGGCCTTTAATGTCCGAGGTTTTCGCAGCCATGTGCCCCAGCCCACCCGTTTGCTGGCGGTGGTAAAAGCCGATGGCTACGGCCACGGGGCGGTGGAAGTGGCCCGGGCGGCCCTGGGGGCCGGTGCCGATTGGCTTGCCGTTGCCCTGGTTGAAGAGGGGATCCGCCTGCGCCAGGAGGGCTTGGCCGCCCCGATTTTAATCCTGGGCTACCTGCCGCCCGAGTCCTTGTCGGCGGTCATTCACTACCGGCTCACGCCGGGGATAACGGATCTGAACACCCTCCACCTCTTAGAAATCGAGGCTCAGCGCCAGCGAAGAAAAGTGGGCGTCCACCTCAAAGTAGACACCGGCATGGGGCGGCTGGGCCCCCGAGGAGATGAGGAGAGCCGGGATTTGGCAAACCGCCTTCTCGCCTCCACTAATCTGGAACTGGAGGGCATTTACACCCACTTTGCTAGAGCCGACGAAGAAGATAAGAGCTTTACAACTCAGCAGTTGGATAAGTTTAAAAGAATAGTGGAAACAATAAGGAAAGAAAAACCTCAGATAATCGCCCACTGCGCCAACAGCGCCGCCGCCATCGAAATCCCGGAAGCTTATTTTGACATGGTCCGGATCGGCATCAGTCTGTATGGTCTTTATCCCTCTCCGGAGGTCAGGCAGGTCCCTCCCCTAAAACCAGTCATGTCCCTCTATACCAGCATCGCCTTCATCAAGGAGGTTTCGGCGGGGACCCCCATCAGCTACGGCGGCAATTATACCACTAAACGCCCCAGCCGCATCGCCACCCTACCCCTGGGCTATGCCGACGGCTACAAGCGGGTCTTGTCCGGCAAGCCGGACCTCTTGATCCAAGGCCGGCGGGTTCCCCAGGTAGGCCGGATTTGCATGGATTACTGCATGGTCGACGTCACAGATTTGCCCGAAGCGGGGGTGGGGGAGCCTGTCGTCGCCCTGGGCCGCCAAGGTCAGGAATATATTTCCGCTGACGAACTGGGTCTCTTGGCCGACACCAACAGTTACGAAACTCTCTGCTCAATATCTGCCAGAGTGCCCCGGTATTACAGATATTAGCTTGACAGGGGCAGAGCCGGTAAAATATAATGTTTCTATACGCCTATATGTACAAGTCTGCTATACTTTTGGTATATGGCAATACTACCAGGGGGTGTCACCGTGGCTCAAACTAAACGGATAATGATTTCTCTCCCCAATGCGCTTTTGCAAGAGGTGGACGGCATAGTCAGCGCGGAAAAGATTAACCGCAGTTACCTGATCCGTGAGGCCATGTGCCTGTATATATCCGAAATGCGAAAACGCCAGATCCGGGAAAAGCTTCAAGAGGGCTATGTCGAGATGTCCAGGATCAATCTGTTCTTGGCCAACGAAGCGGTGCAGGCAGAAAATGAGGCTGTGGAGACAATTGAGTCAATGGTGAGCGGAGTGTGAGGGCATGAACGTAAAGCGAGGCGACGTGTTCTTTGCTGACCTCAGCCCGGTGGTGGGCTCTGAGCAGGGAGGAGTGCGTCCGGTTTTGGTCATTCAAAATGACGTGGGCAATAAGTACAGTCCCACGGTGATTGTGGCGGCAATTACCTCCCAGATTCAAAAGGCTAAACTGCCGACCCACGTGGAGATAACCGCCAAAGAACATAGCTTGGACCGGGACTCGGTTGTGCTGCTGGAACAGATCCGCACGATTGACAAACAGCGCCTCAATGAACGAGTGACCCATCTGGCCCCGGAACTGATGAAGCGGGTCGAAGAAGCCCTGCAGATAAGCTTGGGCTTGATTGACTTTTAGCATACAGCTTTGCGGCTGTTTTTTTTTGCCGGGCAGGAAAACCCCGGCCTCTATTGAATAGTATAATGTCTGACCAATCTTTTTTTTGCCTTTAATCAAGAGGAGGGGTTTTATGGCAGTAATCGCCATAACATGCGGCCACAATTACCAAGAAGGATACAGCCACATTGCAGGAGGGTATATTGAAGCAGTTGAAGAGGCCGGCGGGTTGGCCGCCGTATTGCCGCCCACCCTTTCCCCGGGGGCCAGCCGGGACCTCCTTAGCCGGATGGACGGCTTGCTTCTCACCGGCGGCAACGACATCTTCCCCGGCCACTACAGCCAGCAGGCCAACCCGGACCTGGGCAAGCTCGATCCCCTGCGGGATGAACAAGAGTTTGCCCTGGCGCAAGAGGCCGTTAAAATGGGCTTGCCCATCCTCGGGATTTGCCGGGGCATGCAGGTGGCCAATGTCGCATTGGGCGGCAGCTTGCACCAGCACATCGGTTTTGCCCCGGGGGAGCTCCAACACCGGCAAAACGCCCCCAACTGGCACCGCCAGCACGAAGTGGATATCCTGGAGGGCACCGGGCTGGCCAGCATTTTGGGCGCGGGAAAAATCCGGGTGAACAGCCTGCACCACCAGGCGGTGGACCGTGTGGCACCGGGCTTGCAGGTCAGCGCCGTCGCCCCGGATGGGATAATCGAAGCCCTGGAGGGTGCCGCGCCTTGGTTTTTGGGGGTGCAGTGGCACCCAGAAATGATGTTCAAGCGCTACCGAGAGTTCCTCCTCATCTTTCAGGCCTTTGTTTCAGCTTGCAGGGGAACGGGCAATGGGCACTAGGAAACGGCTGCGGCAGTGGGGCATCGCCCTGCCAGGCTTGCCCCCGGGACCCCTCAACGCCATCACCGATGTGCCGGGGGTGGAGGTTGGCCATTGCACCCTCATCCAAGGAGAATCTATTCGCACGGGGGTAACCGCCATTCTGCCCCACGGGGGCAACCTGTACCAGGAAAAAGTCCCGGCCGCCGTCGAGGTCATCAACGGGTTTGGCAAGGCGGTGGGGCTGAGCCAGATAGCTGAACTGGGCCAGATCGAAACCCCGATAATTCTCACCAATACCCTGAGCGTTGGGGCCGCCCTCGACGCCCTGGTCGAGTACAAGCTGGAACGCAACCCCCGGATAGGCCGGGAGCAGGCCACTGTCAACGGCGTCGTGGCCGAATGCAATGACGGCAAGCTCAACGACATCCGAGCCCGGGCCATCGGCCGGGAACAGGTGCGCGCCGCCATCGCCGCCGCCCACCGGGGGCTTCCCCTCGAGGGCAGTGTGGGGGCAGGGACCGGCATGACCTCCTTTGGCTGCAAGGGGGGGATTGGCACCAGCTCTCGCAAAGCCGAGGACTACACGGTAGGGGTCTTGGTCCTCAGCAATTTTGGCCTCTGGCCCCAGCTCAAAATCGCCGGGGTCCCCGTAGGCCGGCTGCTGGCTAGGCCCGCGGGCACGGAGGAAAAGGGCTCCATCGTCATGGTGGTGGCCACCGACGCTCCCCTGGACTCGCGGCAGCTCAAGCGAGTGGCCAAGCGGACGGGCTTTGGTCTGGCCCGCACCGGTTCGGTGGCGGGCCACGGCAGCGGCGATTACGCCCTGGCCTTTTCCACCGCCAACCGCCAGTCCGCCGATGAAACCGGCCTCATCAGCGCTTCCCGCTTGGCGGATTCCCGGCTCGGCCCTCTTTTTCAGGCCGCTGTCGAGGCCACCGAAGAGGCCATCCTCAATGCCCTATTTGTCGCCGACGACCTGGTTGGCCGGGAGGGCTATGTTTCCCCGGCTCTGCCAATAGCGTCGGTGTTGGAAACCCTGAATAACTACCATCCCGTGGACAAAGGAGAGGAATAAGACGTTGGATGCTCAAGTTTTGGTTGAGGTGACCCGGGGCGCCTTGGTAGAAAATCGGCACCGGGGCCATGCGGCGATTGTCGACTGGCGGGGTAAGTTGCTGTACAGCACCGGCGACCCGTACCATACTACCTTTTGGCGCAGTTCCGCCAAGCCCTTTCAGGCCCTGCCCATAGTCGAACTGGGGGCGGCGGACCGCTTTGGCATCACTCCCCGGGAGCTGGCAATCTTCTGCGCTTCCCATAACGGGGAGGCCTTTCACACCGAAACGGTCCTGGGGGTATTTGCCAAGATTGGCCGGGACCACTCCCTTTTGCAGTGCGGGGTTCACCCCCCTATTCACAAGGAGACCGCCCGGGCTATGCTCATCGCCGGCGAGGAACCCACTGTCCTCCATTCCAACTGTTCGGGAAAACATTCGGGCATGCTCACTTTAGCGACCCACCTGGACTTAGATCCTGCCGGTTACCTCGATCCCAACCATCCTCTCCAGCAACTCATCCTGGACTACATCTCAGACATGACCGGCTATCCTCGGGGAGAAATCGCCATCGGCGTGGATGGCTGCGGGGTGCCCGTCCACGGCCTGCCCCTGTACAACATGTCCTGGGCGTACGCCCGCCTGGTCCGGCCCCAGGGGTTGGGCAAGGCCAGAGAAGAAGCCTGCGGCCGCATCACCCGGGCAATGCGAGAAAACCCCGAAATGATCAGCGGCACCGACGGTTTCTGCACCCGCCTCATGCAGGTGGGCGCCGGCTGCCTGGTTGCCAAGGGCGGCGCTGCCGGGGTTTACTGCCTCGGCTTAGTCGACCAAGGAATCGGCATCACCGTCAAGTGTGAAGACGGATCCAGCCGGGGCCGGGAACCCGTGGTCGTTGAGATCCTCAGCCAACTGGGCTACTTGTCCCCCGAACAAGTCGAGGAACTGAAGGATTTCCATCATCCGCAAAACATCAATCACCGCGGGGAAAAGTGCGGTGAAGTGCGCCCGGTAATTGAACTACAGGTCCAAGGGTAGGCCCGGCGGCCTGCCCCGGGCTGCCGGGAATCATCCCCGGCAGTTTTAGAAACAAGGAGGTTTCCCATGTCCGAAGACCAGACCAGACTGATGTCCATCATTGCCGCCGCCCTGAATATCCCCCTCAAACAAGTTATCGACACCATCGCCCTCCTCGATGAGGGCAACACCGTTCCCTTCATCGCCAGGTACCGCAAAGAAGTCACCGGCGGTCTGGATGAGGAGCAGATTTTTGCCCTGCAGCAGGAGGCAGCCTACCAGCGCAACCTGCACCAACGCAAGGAAGAGGTCCTGCGGATCATCGGGGAACAGGGAAAACTGACCCCGGAACTGGAAAAGCAGATCCGGGAATGCACCAAACTTCAACAGGTTGAGGATATATACCGTCCGTACAAACCCAAGCGCAACACCCGGGGCAGCAAGGCCCGGGATGCCGGCCTGGCCCCCCTGGCCGATATTCTGCGGGTAGGAGAACTTGACCCCCGGGCGGCCGCTGACCAATTCATCAGCGAACAGGTTCCCACCGTCGAGGCCGCTCTCCAAGGGGCGATGGACATTATTGCCGAAGATTTTGCCGACGGGGCGGCCAACAGGATAATCGCCCGTCGGCGCACTTGGGACAAAGGGGTCCTGTACATCAAGGGCGCCGAAAAAGGCCAGTCTGTCTATGAGATGTACTATGATTTCCGTGAAGCCATAGCCAAGCTGCCCCCCCACCGCATTCTCGCCATCAACCGGGGAGAAAAGGAAGAGTTTCTCAAGGTCTCCTTGGATTTCGACCCCCAGTATCTTTTGCAGGAGCTGTGGCGGCGAAACTTTGCCCCCGGGAGAGAAGACGCCCGGGAGTATGTAAACAGCGCCATGGAGGACGGCTACCAGCGCTTGCTGGCACCCGCCGTAGAACGGGATATCCGCCGCCAGTTGACCGACCTGGCTCACTCCTCGGCCTACAAGCTCTTTTCCGCCAACTTGACCTCCTTGCTCTTGCAGCCCCCCACCCGGGACAAGACCGTGCTGGGCGTCGACCCGGCTTACCGCACGGGGTGCAAACTGGCGGTGGTGGACCCCTTGGGCAAGCTGCTGGAAATAGACGTCATCTTTCCCACCCCCCCAAAAAGCCAGGTCGAACGTTCCAAGGCCCGAATCCGGGAATTAGTGGCCAAGCATAGCATCAATGTGATCGCCATCGGCAACGGCACGGCCAGTCGGGAAACTACCGAACTGATCGGCGAGCTCACCCAGGAACTGGGGGGCGTGGCCTACACGGTAGTCGACGAATCCGGGGCTTCGGTCTACTCCGCCGATCCCCTGGCCAAGGAAGAGTTTCCTCAATTGGATGTCTCGGAACGCTCGGCGGTGTCCATTGCCCGCCGCCTGCAAGACCCCCTTTCCGAGCTGGTCAAGATTCCCCCCCAGGCAATCGGGGTGGGCCAGTACCAGCACGACGTGGACCAAAAGGAGCTTTCCCGCCTCTTGGGCGAGGTAGTGGAGACCTGCGTCAACCGAGTGGGAGCGGACTTGAATACGGCTTCGGCCCCCCTATTGGCATACATCGCCGGGATCAAGCCAGCGGTGGCCAGGGCCATCGTGGCCTGGCGGGAAGAAAAAGGCGCCTTCAGCCGGCGCAGCCAACTGCTCCAGGTTCCCCGCTTAGGAGATGGAACCTTTCAGCAGTGCGCCGGGTTTTTGCGCATCCGCCAGGGAGAAAACCCCCTGGATAACACCACCGTCCACCCCGAATCCTACCAAGCGGCGGAAAAACTCCTGGCGACCTGCGGCTATACTCCCCAAGACCTGGAAAGCCGGGGGGGGATCCCCGAACTCGGCGGCAAACTGCCGGAACCGGTCAAGGCCCTGGCGGAAAAGCTGGGGGTGGGGGAACCGACCCTCCGGGATATAATCCTGGCCCTGGAAAAGCCGGCCCTGGACCCCAGGGATAAGCTGCCCGCCCCTCTGTTCCGGGAAGGGGTCCTGGCCCTTGCCGACCTTAAAGAGGGGATGATCCTTCGGGGTACCGTCCGCAACGTCACCGACTTCGGCGCTTTTGTCGACATCGGTCTCAAAGAAACCGGCCTGGTCCACGTCTCCGAACTGGCGGATAAGTTTATCAAGCACCCCCTGGAGGTCATCAAAGTAGGGGACAATATAAGCGTCAGGGTAATCGGCGTCGACTTGCGCCGGCAGCGGATTTCTCTTTCTTGTAAAGCCCTTAACTAAGGACGGCGAGTCCGGGGCGCACCCCATTTTAAGGGGGGAGTTCCTCTCCCCCTCGATTTCTCAAAAGGAGGTCAACATGAACACAAAAGAGATTATGGATTTGGCCCTGAAAATGGCGGGCCTGGATGAAGTGCCCGCTGATTCTGGAATAATCTTTCCCGGCGAAAATATAAAAAAAGTTGCTTTCGGCGTGGACATGGAAGCAGTGGAAATGCTCATTGCCCGGGAATTGGGAGCGGACCTGGTCATCACCCACCACCCGGTGGGCGGCTCTCCCCGTCTAAATTTATACAAGGTCATGGAAAACCAAGTAACCCGCATGGTGGCGGCCGGGGTCCCCATCAACAGGGCGCAAAAAGTATTGCGGGAGCAAAAGGGCAAGGTGGAACGGGGCCTGCATGTCTCCAACTACGACCGAGCGGTATCCGCGGCCAAACTCTTGCGCATGCCCTTTATGGGCATTCACACCCCCGCCGACTTGCTCAGCGAACGAAGAGTTCAGGCCCTTTTGGACGGTGCCCTTTCTCCCAGATCTACCCTGGCCGAAGTAGTGGCCGCCCTCAAGGGCTTGCCCGAGTACCGCAACGCCCTCACCCAGCCGGAAATTAGGGTCGGGGGAGAAAAAGACTACGCCGGCCGGGTCTTTGTCACCATGGCCGGGGGTACCAACGGCGGTATCGAGGTGGCCAAAGCCTATTTTGAGGCGGGTATCGGCACCCTGGTCTGCATGCACATGCCCGAGGACGTGCTCAAGGCGGTCAAAGAGCAAAACATCGGCAACATTATCGTCGCCGGCCACATGGCCAGCGATTCCATCGGCATCAATATGATCCTCCAAGCCCTAAAAGATAAGGGCCTGGAAGTTATCCCCATGAGCGGGGTAATAGAAAACAACTAGCCTTTGCGGGGGCTCACCCCGCTTTTTTTCATCAAGGAAGGTTTTTTCCGGGTCAAGGGCGAATCAATACCATAGCCCAAATAAAGGAGGTAAAAGTAAATGTTAGTGACAAAAAAAGCCCCTGCGTTTAGTGCTATGGCTTTTCACCAGGGCAAGATCCGGCGGGTTAATCTCGAAGACTACAAGGGTAAGTGGCTGGTTTTATGCTTTTACCCCGGTGATTTCACCTTTGTCTGACCGACGGAGATATCTCACATAGCCGTCGGCTATGACAAGCTTCAGGCCCTGGGTGTGGATGTGCTGTCGGTCAGCGTCGACAGCGTGTATTCTCACAAAGTCTGGAATGAAACGGAACTGATTAAGATGACGGGCAAGGACATCCCCTTCCCAATGGTTTCAGACCAAACCGGCAGCATTGGCCGCCTGTACGGAGTTTATGATGAGGAGGCCGGCGTCAATGTCCGGGGTCGCTTTCTCATCGATCCCGAAGGGGTAGTCCAAGCGGCCGAAATCCTCAGCCCGCCGGTGGGCCGCAACCCCGAAGAATTGCTCAGGCAGATCAAAGCCTACCAACACCACCAAAAGACAGGAGAGGTAATACCCTCGGGTTGGAAAGAGGGGGACAAGACGATTAAACCCCATGCCGGCTTGGCCGGCAAGGTCTGGGAGGTCTGGCAGCCTCCCAAGGAGTAGGATGCCCAAAAAGAGCTGCTAGCGAGAACTCCTGTCCCTTGGGGCAGGAGTTCTTCGCCCCGGAGTCTTTTAGAGCAATTTGATTAACAGGGGTGTTTGCCGTAAGATAAGAGCAAGGGCCCCCAGCGCCCCCTTAGGCCTGGGGCAAAAAAGAGCTTTATGGAGGAGGGCTATCGTTGTTTAAGAGTATTGCCGAATTAGAGAGCTACTGTACCGCCGAGGGCATTGAGCTCATCGACTTCAAGGTCATCGACCTGGCCGGTCGCTGGCACCATCTGACTATTCCCGCCGACCAGCTCAGCGAAAAGACCATCACCAAGGGGATCGGCATGGATGGTTCCAGCTACGGTTTTCTCACGGTGGAAAAGTCCGATATGTCCTTCCGGCCGGATATATCCACCGCCTTTGTCGACCCTTTTACCGCAGTCCCCACCCTTTCCCTCATCGCCGACATCTACACCCTGGGGGAAGGGGCCGGCCGCTTCGCCGGTGACCCCCGCTTCATCGCCCAAAAGACCGAAGCCTACATAGGGAACTTGGGCATAGCCGACACCTGCCTCCTGGGCCCGGAATTTGAGTTTTACATCCTGGACCACGTTTCCTACCGCACCGAAGTCAACCACCTGGAGGTATTCCTGGACTCGCGCCAAGCGGCCTGGAACACGGGCAAAAGGGATGAGTCCAACCTGGGTTACCAAGTGGGTCTCCACGGGGGCTACCATGTCGACCTGCCCAAGGACTCAAGCTATGACCTCAGAAACGAGATGGTCCTCATGCTGCAAAAGCACGGGGTTCCCGTCAAGTACCACCATTCGGAAAACGGCGGCCCGGGCCAGGTGGAGATCGAGGTGGCTTTTGGCACCCTGACCACCATGGCCGACCGCTCAATGCTCTTGAAGTACATTGTGAAAAACTTGGCCCTCAAGCGGGGGCGGACGGTTACTTTCATGCCCAAGCCCTTTTATGGCGAGCTGGGCAGCGGCATGCACGCCCACATTCAGTTCTTCAACCAAGGAAAGCCGGTGTTTTCCGGCCCGGGCTACTCGGGCTTAAGCGACGCCGCCCTTTACGCCATCGGCGGTATTCTCAAGCACGCCGGGGCTCTTTGCGCTTTTACCAATCCCAGCACCAACTCGTACAAGCGCCTGGTTCCGGGCTACGAAGCCCCGGTGAGCATCGGCTTTGCCACCGCTAACCGCAGCTCGGTCATCCGCATTCCCGGCTACGCCGACACCCCCGACTCCAAGCGCTTTGAGATCCGCTCCATGGATGCCACCTGCAATCCCTACCTGGCTTACTCGGCGGTGCTGATGGCGGCCCTGGACGGAATCACCAACAAGATAGATCCCACCGCCGAAGGTTTTGGCCCCTTTGACTTCAACCTTTACACCCTTTCCCCGGAAGAACAAAAAAAGATAAAATCCCTGCCCAAGAGTCTGGAAGAGGCCGCTCTGGCCCTGGAAAAGGACTACCAGTTCTTACTGAGCGGCGACGTCTTTCCCTTGGGACTGATCGAGGACCAGGCAAAGCGGATCAGGAATGAGGCCGAGCGGGTCAGCATCGTCCCCCACCCCCTGGAATTTGAAATGTACTATGACCTGTAGGAGGGCCAAAATTAGGATGATCAGGAGAAAAGGGAAGCGCCCGGACTTAGTGCCCTTCTTTTGCTGCCTCCTTCTCGCCCTGGCCCCCCTGGTCGCCGGCTGCTCCTCCCGGGGCCCGGCCAGCACCGCCAATCTGGATATCATCAACGAGAGTGGGGCGGCCATCGGCACCATCAGCGTAAAGACCTCACGGACTAGCGAGTTTGGCCAAAACGCCGACAACTCTCTCTTGGCCAGGGGGGAGAGACTGGGGTTCAATGTGGAGGGGACAAATACTTTTGTCTTCGAGTTCTACCAAGGCTTTGGCCCCTCCCTGGGAAAGCCCTTTTACAGCGAAAAAATAACCTGGGATTTTACCCAGGGTAAGTGCACCCTGCGCCTGGTCGACCAAGGCGGCTACCGCCTCATTGTCGGGAGCGGACCTTAAGTCAGGGCTTGGGGAGGGTAAACCCGGGTCGGCAGAAGAATAATAATGAAAGGAGGTGCCCCATAAAATTAACGGAAAATTGATTGTCGACGAGGCAGTATTCACAGACATTGCCTGGGCGGCCCTGCGCAAAGTGGAGGACGTCATCCGCCAGGAGCGGAAGAGCGCTTTTGCAGGCCTCAGCCGCTTGCTTACCGGCAAGGCCGGTTCAAAGATCAGCGTACAAAAAAGCGAGGGGGGCGAAGAAGCCCTGCCAGGCAGGGTGGCCTTCGATCTGCGCCTGGTCATGGTCTACGGCGTTTCCATCCCCGAGGTGGCGAAAAGCGTCCGGGAGGCAGTGATCAAAGAAGTTAAAACCCTCACGGGGTACGAGGTGGAACGGGTGGACATAACGGTAGAAAAACTCGTTCAACCCGGAGAGATAGAAAAAGAAGACTGACAGCCCTTCGGGGTTGTCTTTTCTTGTCAGGAGAGCCAGGAGTTTTCTAAAAGGTATTTCCTTTGCCGGCAGAGAATATAATTCTTATACTGCAAAGGGAAGGAGCATGCGCATGCGTGCAATTGTAAGGGGCAAAATTTACACTATGGCCGGCTCTATCCTGGACGGGGGAACTGTCCTGATAGAGGCCGGCAAAATAGCGGCGGTGGGCGCAGACCTCAGCATTCCGGCTGACGCCGAAGTAATCGATGCCCGGGGCGGCTGCGTGCTGCCGGGCATCATCGACGCCCACACCCACATCGGCATATTTGAAGAGGGCATTGGTTTTGAAGGCGCCGACGGCAATGAGATGACCAGTCCCGCCACTCCCCAGCTTCGGGCCCTGGATGCCATCAACCCCCTGGACCCGGCTTTTGCCGGGGCCATCGCCGGCGGGGTCACCAGCCTCATGGTCGCGCCCGGCAGCGCTAACGTCATCGGCGGCCAGGTCCTGGCCATGAAGACCTGGGGCCGGGTGGTGGACGACATGGTACTAAAGGAGCCCCTGGGTTTGAAAGTGGCCTTTGGCGAAAACCCCAAGGGGGTGTACAGCGGCCAAAAAAAATCTCCCAGCACGCGGATGGCCGTGGCAGCCATCCTCCGGGAAAATCTGATTAGCGCGGCCAACTACCTGGAAAAACAAGAAAAGGCCAAGGGGGATGAGGAAAAGGCGCCGGAGCGGGACCTTAAACTCGAGGCCCTGGCCCGGGTTCTGCGGAAAGAAATGCCCCTCAGGGCCCACGCTCACCGGGCGGATGACATCATCACCGCTATCCGCATCGCCGAAGAATTTGGCGTCAATATCTGCATCGAACACTGCACTGAGGGCCACCTGATTGCCGACTTTCTGGCTGAAAAAGGGGTGCCCGCCATCGTCGGGCCCACCCTGGGCACCCGTCCCAAGGTCGAGCTCGCCAACACCAGCTTTAGGACGCCGGGATTGCTCTTTCGGGCGGGGGTAAAGGTAGCCCTGACCAGCGACCACCCCGTTTTCCCCGTCCAACAACTGCCGATTCAAGCGGCCCTGGCCCACAAGGACGGTCTGCCGGAAGAAGAGGCCCTGAAAGCCATCACGATAAACGCCGCGGAAATAATGGGCTTATCCCAGCGGGTGGGCAGCCTGGCCCCGGGTAAGGACGCCGACATCGTTATCTTCAGCGGTCATCCCTTTCACTGGCGGACCCAGGTGGTAAAAACTTTTGTAGATGGAGAGATCGTCTATGAGCGCTAAGAAATTACTGGCCATCATCAACGGAGAAATCCACACCGCCCAGACTAAGGAGCCCCTCCGGGGCACCATCCTGGTCCAGGACGGTAAAATTGCCGCTATCGGGGCCGTCAACCTTCCCCCCGAGGCCGATGTCATCGACGGCGCCGGGGCCGCCATCTACCCGGGTTTCATCGATCCCCACACCCACCTGGGGGTGAGCGAGCAGGGCTTGGGCTGGGAGGGCCGGGACTACAATGAAATGACCGACCCGGTCACCGCCCACCTGCGGGCCTTGGACGCCATCAATCCCGAAGAGGACGGCTATCGGGAAGCGGTTGAAGCGGGAATCACCACCGTAATGTGTGCCCCGGGCAGCGCCAATATCCTGGGGGGCAGCACCGTGGTGCTCAAGACCGGCGGCGGCCTCCTCCACCAGCGGGTCTTGCGGGCTAATGCCGGCATCAAGGCGGCCCTGGGGGAAAACCCCAAACGAGTGTACTCGGGGGCGAAAAAAGCGCCCAGCACCCGAATGGCCAGCGCCGCGATCCTTCGTGAAGCCCTGGTGGCCGCCCAGAACTACCAGAATAAACTAGAACGGGCCGGCGGGGACGCGGACAAACTGCCCCCGCGAGACCTGAAAGCCGAGGCCCTCCTTCCCGTCCTCAAAAAAGAAGTCCCCTTGCGCATACATGCGCACCGGGCCGACGACATCGCCACCGCCCTCCGGATTGCCAAGGAGTTCGAGATCAACCTCACCCTAGAACACGCCAGCGAAGCTCACTTTTTGCTGGACCAAGTCGCCCAATCCGGTTTTCCCGCCATCGTCGGCCCCTCCCTGGGCACCCCCGGCAAGGTGGAAACCCAGAAAAAGACCCTGGATACCGTAAAAATCCTCAGCGAAGCCGGGGTCACGGTGGCCCTGACCACCGACCATCCCGTCCTCAACATTTACCAGCTCCTCCATGCCGCCGCCGCCGTAGTCCGGGAGACGGGCATGGATGAGTATGATGTCCTCCGCTTGATCACTATCAACGCCGCCCAAATTCTGGGAGTCGACCAGCGGGTGGGCAGCATCGAGGTGGGCAAGGACGCCGACCTGGTGATAATCGAAGGTCACCCCTTCGACTACCTTTCCCGGGTTCTCTACACCATCATCGACGGCCAAGTAATCTACCCTCAACAAGCCTAAAAATCAGCCACTGGGGACGGTTCCCAGTGGCTGATTTTTCCTGACTAGGGCAACTTGTAAACCGTGATTCCCGTGTCATTGGCCAGGGCGAATACCTTGCCTACAGCGGAAAAGGGCACTTCGCCCCAAGGTAAACGGCCCTCGACCATAAAGGGAAGGGGAGTGGCCGTGGTTCCCCAGTAGCGGCTCTTACCTGTGGCCAAATCGGTTTTGAAGAGAAAGTTTGTGCTAGAGGGCAGTTCTTTTAGGGAGGAAAACACCCAAATACTCTTGGAATCTGCCCAATTGCCGGGAAAGTAAACTCTTGGCAGACCGATGTCGGTGAATTTGCCGGTGTCCAGGTCCAGGATATGACCGCCGGAGGACTGGAACATAGAGCTCTTCAGCAATAGTTTCCTGCCCCCGGGAAACCAATCGAGGAACTGGCAGCACTCTTCAAAATACCCCTCGAACATGGTGCCCGTATAGGTCTTCTTTTCTTTTGCGCTCTCTATCTTCAGGTTGAGTCCATCGGGGACGATCCAGACCAGTTCCCCCCCGGGGTTTATTGTGGGCCAGCCCGTTCTCGGTTCACCCAGCCACCGGACCTCTCCGCTCTGCAGACTGAGCCGGGCCACCTGGGTCATTTCTCCCGTTGTAGACTTGCTGAGGGCCAAATTGCCGTTATCTATCCAGCCCAAGGGGGGACAGTTCAACGGCCCGACTTCGGCATGCTCCTGCACTTTTCCCCCGGCAAAGGTCAAGATAAAGACTCGCCCGCCGTTGGCGGCCATTGCCGCCGCTTTCTTGCTGTCGGGACTCCAAAGCCACTGACCCGTCCCGGCGGGAAAAATTGCCTCTTCGCCGCTAGCTAGATTAATCACCGCGGTTTTTCCAGAGTAAGCGCAGATAAGCCACTTGCAATCGGGGGAAAGGTTGAGGCGGGGCGGAAAAAAGGGGAAGTCCAGGAGGGGTCCCTGCCAAATGACCGCCGGGGGCGGCCCGGCAAAAGCGGCGACTTCCCGGAGGAGTTCGGTGTCAAGCCGATTAAACTCTAGGGGCAGCCCATCCAGGAAGTCCGCTAGCTCTCTTAAGCCCTCGGGGCTGGTCCGGCTGCATTCTATAGCCAGGTCCAACAGGGCAAGGGGGGGTAGTTCCTTGGTACTCAAGAATTTGAGGTACTTAAAATCCACAAAGCCAAGCTGGCGGAGCAGGTTTATCTTTCCGTCCAGGTAGTCCGAGGGCCAGGCCGGCACGTAGCCCAGAGCTTCCAATTCCAGGAGCCGGTCCAGCCCCTCCTGGGGGGGAAGGAGATGGAGGGCCTCGATCACCTGGGCCCTGGGGTCCCCGGCCAGAAAGGAAAGGGCTTGGCCCAGGGCTTCCTCGTCGCCTTCAAATGCGTAGGAATCGGCGGCCCGCTTGGCTGCCATGTCCAAAGCCTTATCGATCCAGTCTGGGTTCTGGCTTTTAGCCGCCAGGGTCAAGGCGGACACCGGGTCGGTGTCCAGGGCCAGGGCGAAGGTTTCTGCCGCCAGGTCTTCTGGGGCCGGCAGGGTCCGGCTAAAATTTTCATAGGCCTGGAGGGCCAGTTCGGGGTTTCCCTTCTCCAGGGCATGCAAAAGCAGCATTTCCCGGGGCCAGA
>DGZR01000090.1:17457-17807 GCA_002397155.1 Firmicutes bacterium UBA4975
ACGGCGAACTCTTGGACGGCGGGGCTGGCAGATTCCGCCAGCAGGGTCCGGGCCTGGATCTGGGCCCCGGGGTCCTGGGAAAACAACCTGAGCAGAGTCCCTTCATCGGGGCACTGTTCAGTCCCAAGAAAAAAAAGAAAATTGGGCAAGGCGGCTAAGGGGTCTTCTTTTTTTACTTGCATTTTATAGAGGGCGGCCCGGGCCTCGTGCCAATCGGGCTTTTTTTTCAGAGCCCTCTCCAGGGCCTGAGAAGCGGCCTGGTAATCGCCTCGGGCGAAGATTCTTTCGCTGCGGGCGATTATCTCTTCGCCCCCAGGGGGAATCAAGAGCATGGCCGCCGTCGCCGCCAG
>DGZR01000011.1 GCA_002397155.1 Firmicutes bacterium UBA4975
GTGGGCGTCGCCATGTCCAGCGCCCTCCAGATCTTCCACAGCGCCCAAGCCGTCACCCGGGGGCGGCTCCTGGCCGCCAGCCACCTGGAACAGGCCGCAGCCGGGATAGGGGAGACAAACCTCTGGGACGGCAGCCTGCACAGCACCCTCACTACCTTGACCGGAGAGGGATACATCCTTTGGCAGGTCGAAGTCCGGGGCCCCGGCCTGCTCCAGCCCCTGCGGATGGTGGGAGGGCCGTGAACAAAAAGGGAATGATGGCCCTGGAAGCCCTCATCGCCTCTACCCAGATTCTCCTCCTGGCGGCGGTGGTAACCGGCTTGCTCGTCACCTTTTGGCAGATCTGGCTGGACAGCAATAGGGCCAGCCAGCAGCGCCAGTGGAGCACTGTAGCCTTTGCCTACCTGGACCAGGACCTGAAAAGCGCCGAAAGGGTGGTAGTCACCCGGTCCGCCATCCGGGTAATCCTGCCCGGTGAAGAGTATACCTACACCGTCACCTTGGATAAATCCTTTTACCGGGGCAAGGGCCAAGCCTACTACGCCCTGGCCCTGGTGGAGGATGTGCGCTGGTGGCAGGAGGGCAGCCTTCTCTGGGTGGAAATCTTCTACCCTCAGGAAAGCTACCGCTGCTGTTATTGCCTGGGAGAAACGCCATGAATCAAAAGGGTTCCGCCCTGATACTGGCCCTTGTCCTGTGCCTGACCGTGCTGCCCGCCGCCGGTGTTCTGGTGGCGATAGCCGGCTCGGACCTGGAATCTGCCCTGGATGACTACCACCTGGCCAGAGCCAGGCGGGTGGTCTGGGCCGGGATGGAACTGGTGGCCCAGGACCTGCTGGCGGGTGGGCCGGGTCAGGCCTCCTGGCCCGATCCGGATATAACCCTGGAAATCGGCGTCGCCGAAGGGGATAAAGACTGGATAATCACCCTGACAGCCAGGAGCGGCAGAGCGACAGCTACCTGTACCCAGACAATTATGAAACCCCAGGAAGAAGAGGATGAACCTATCCCGGCAGGATAATTATTCACTTGTTAGGGTTTTTCCCCGGTAAAAGAAGGAAATGCTGGTTTTACGTCGAATTATTGGGATGAGATTTAAAAAGGCCGTGGGGAAGAGAACCGCCAGGGACTAAAGAGCTGCCTAGCGGGGTTTTGGGGGGGATGGGTGCCGGACTGGGTGCCCATTTGTGGCCTGCAGCGCTTTTGCCCTGTAAAGTGAAAAAGTTTCCTCCGGATGCAGGATTTTCCGGGCGCTTGTAGAATTACTTAATACCTGAACTATTAGATTCAATAAACATCGCCGAACAGGAGGTGGAACCAGGTGTTTCAATCATTGGAGCAACTTTTGCTGGATACCGGAATGGCTACGCCCGAACAAATTCTTGATGCCCAAGCCTCCGATAAAGGCAGCAATGTCGCCGAGGCTCTCGCCGAAATCGGCGTTCTCACCCAGCAGCAGTACATCGAGGTAATGGAATTCTACCTGGGGGTCCCCCACGTCAACCTGGATGCGTACGTGCTAAAGCCGGATATTCTCCGTCTCCTGGACGCCGACCTGGTCAAACGGTATAAATCTGTTCCTCTAGAAAAAGTCGGCGAACGGCTGACGGTAGCCATGGCCGACCCCAATAACGTGGTGGCCATCGACGATATCGCTATGGCCACCGGCTGCCAGGTCATCCCCGTCATCGCCGCCAAGTCCGAGCTGGACAAGGTCATCCGCCAGCACTTTACCATGCGGGAGTCAATGGAGAGGGTTGTGCAAGAGGCCCTGCCCGAAGACGATATCGATGTCAAAGACCTGGCCTTGATGGTGGACGACGCCCCCATCGTGCGCCTGGTGGACAATATGATCGAGCAGGCAGTGAACGAGGGCGCCAGCGACATCCACATCGAGCCCCGGGAGGACGGCCTCATCATCCGCTACCGGATAGACGGCATCCTCCACGAACGGATGAGGCCTCCCAAGAGCACCCACCCCCTGGTCGTGTCCCGGCTAAAAATAATGGCCGAACTGGATATCGCCGAAAGGCGGGTGCCCCAAGACGGCCGGATTAAGTTTCTCCTGGGCGAAGACAGCAGCGTCGACCTGCGCATGAACACCATGCCCACTATCTACGGGGAAAAAGTGGTTTTGCGTATCCTCAACCCCGAGTCAATCATGCTGGAATTGACCGACTTGGGTTTCAGCCAGCGCAATTACGATAAGTTCAAAGACATTATCACCAGGGCATACGGCATAGTCCTGGCCACCGGACCTACCGGCAGCGGCAAGACCACTACTCTATATGCCTCCCTCAACTACATCAACTCTCCTTCATTAAACATATCCACGGTAGAAGACCCGGTGGAATACCGCCTGGGCGGCGTCAACCAGGTTAACGTGCACAGCCGGATAGGGATGACCTTTGACGCGGGCTTAAGGGCCCTGCTCCGCCAGGACCCGGACATCATCATGATCGGTGAGATCAGGGACATGGAAACCCTGGAGACTGCCGTTCGGGCCGCCCTCACCGGCCACCTGGTCCTCTCCACAATCCATACCAACGACGCGCCCTCCACCCTGACCCGGATGGTGGAGATGGGGCTGCCCCCCTTCTTGGTGGTGGCCGCCACTAACGGCATCATCGCCCAGCGCCTGGTCCGCCGCTTGTGCCGGGACTGCCAGGGCAAGGGCTGCAGCCGCTGCAACCGGACGGGATACAGGGGCCGCTTAGCCGTCCACGAAATCCTCACCTTTACCGACTCCCTGCGTCAGGCGGTGCTGGATGGCCGGGGCGCTTCGGAGCTCCGCAAGCTGGCCCGGGCCGAGGGCATGGTCACCATGTATGAGGACGGCCTGGAAAAAGTCGAACAGGGCCTGACCACTCGGGAAGAAGTGGCCCGGGTCGTCGGCCTGGACTACATCTAATACACCGGGACTGGAGGAAGAGAATGGACCTGTTAGCTCTTATAGAGTACGCCCGAGAACGAAACGCTTCAGATATCCACTTTACCGATCGGAGTCCGCCCCTCATCCGCATCGACGGCGAACTGATCCCGGTGGGGCAGGCCAGCATGGACCCCCAATCCCTGGAGGTAGTGGTCCGCCAGCTTACCTGCGACCGCTATGACGAGTTCCAGAAAAGGGGCGAAATCGACTTTACTTTTCAGGCCCCCCACACCCGCCTGCGCACCAACGTCTACCGCCAGCGGGGGGTGCCGGCGGCGGCCATGCGCCCAATCCCCGAGAAGATACCCCTCTTTGAAGAGCTGGGCATACCCCTGGCGGTGAAAGAATTTGCCGACCTCCAGCGTGGTCTAGTCCTCTTTACCGGCCCCACCGGCAGCGGCAAGTCCACCACCATGGCTTCCCTCATCAATGAGGTAAATCACAATCGGGCCTGCCACATCCTCACCCTAGAGGACCCGATAGAGTACATACACCGCCATATTAAGGCGGTGGTCAACCAGCGGGAGATAGGGCACGACTCCAATTCCTTTGCCAACGCCCTCCGGGCCGCCCTGCGCCAGGACCCGGACGTCATCCTGGTGGGGGAAATGCGGGACTTAGAGACCATCTCCACGGCGGTGACAGCAGCGGAGACAGGCCACTTGGTCCTGGCTACCCTCCATACCTCCAGCGCGCCCGCCGCGGTAGACCGTATCATCGACGTCTTCCCCCCCCACCAGCAGCAGCAGATCAGGGTGCAGTTGGCCGAGACCTTGCGGGGGGTAGTGGCCCAGCGCTTGCTCCCGAAAAAAGGGCAAGGGGGCCGGGTGGCCGCCTGCGAAGTCCTGGTGGGCACCAACGCCATCAAGAACTTGATCCGGGAGGGCAAGGTCCACCAGATCCCCTCGGCCATGGAAACGGGCTCCCAGTATGGGATGCAGACTTTTGACCAGGCCCTAAAGCGCCTGGCCGATGCCGGCCTTATCGACCCAACGAAACTGTAGCATCCAGAGAAAGGGGGCAGACCGATGTCCAACGTATACAGCTATCGGGCCCGGGATTATTCCGGCCAGACCATAAAGGGCCAAATCCAGGCCGACGACCTGAACCGGGCGGCGGAACTGCTCCGCACTAAGAAACTGACCATCCTGGATTTAGCCCCCGGCCACGCTAAGAAGCAAGGAGTTTCCCTCTTCAAAAAAAAGACCGTCCCGGTCAAGGAGTTTTCGGTCTTCTGTCGGCAGATGGCCACCATGGTCAAGGCCGGGGTGACAATAATGTCCTCAATTTCCGCCATCGCCGCCCAGTCCGAAAACCCTCTCATGGCCGAAACCCTATCGGATATCGGCAAGGAGCTGGAAGCGGGTAAGACTTTCAGCGAGGGCTGCCAAAAGCATAAGGAGTTTTTCCCCAACATTTTCACCAGCATGGTGGAGGCGGGGGAAGCCTCCGGCGCCCTGGACCAGGTCCTGGAACGGATGGCCGAATACTTTGAGAACCAGGCGGAAATCCGGCAAAAGGTCAAATCCGCCACTACCTACCCCAGCTTCATCGGGGTTGCCGCCATCGTAGTGGTTATCGTCCTCATGATGACCGTTATTCCCAGCTTTGCCACGATATTCGCCGACCAGGGTATGGAGCTGCCCTGGATTACCACCTTTCTCATGTCCATCAGCGACGCCATGCTCAACTACTTTTACATCATATTTCCCACCCTGGGGGTTGCAGTCTTTCTCATCCTTCGTTGGTCAAGGACCACTCGGGGCCGCCACACAATGCAGCGACTGTCCCTCAAGATTCCCAAGTTTGGGATTCTAGCCCGCAACTCAGCCATCGGCAGATTCTGCCGCTCCTCCAGTATCCTGGTGGCCAGCGGCGTCCCAATGATTCAGGCCCTGGAGATTGTGGCCCGGGTTGTCAACAACGTGGTCTACTCCAGCGCCATCCTTCACGCCCGGCGGGGGGTATCCGAAGGGATGACCCTGAGCCAGGGCCTGAGCAGTTCCCCTTATTTTACCCCCTTAGTCCTGCACATGCTCCGGGTGGGGGAAGAAGCGGGAGCCCTGGATGAGATGCTCAGCAAGGTGGCGGACTTTTACGAGGATGAGGTCAAGTACACGGTGGACAGGCTCAGTTCGATCATTGAGCCCATGATGATCCTTTTCTTGGCCGGAATCGTTGGCGTCATCATGGCGGCGATAATGCTGCCCATGTTCGGTATGACGGAAGGCGTAGACATGGCAATGGCTATCTTCACGGCGTGGCTTTAAACACTCAAAGCATTTAAGGAGGTGGTTGGAGAGGAGCTTTAAGCTACTTAACCGGTTACTTTAAAAATATAAGGAGGGTTAACAAAAGTGCTGCAAATTTTCCTAAACAAAAAAGGTTTCACCCTGATTGAAGTGTTGGTTGTCGTGGCCATCATCGGCATCCTGGCCGC
>DGZR01000054.1 GCA_002397155.1 Firmicutes bacterium UBA4975
TCCCCCCTAGAGGGGGGGAAGGGCCAGGTTGCGGATGACGATGCGCCCTGCGGCCACCAGGGGGACGGCCAGGACCAGGCCCCAGAGCCCCATAAACTGTCCGCCCACCAGCAGGGCCAGGAATACCACCAGGGGGTGCAGTCCCAGGGTCTTGCCCAGGACGTAGGGAGAAATGAAATTGCTCTCCACCTGCTGGATGATGAGGAAAACGATTGTCGTCTTTAGGGCCAGGCTGGGAGAAGTGAGCAGGGCCATGAGCACCGCCGGGGCCGCCCCCAAAAATGAGCCGAAGTAGGGAATGGTGTTGGTCAGCCCGGCGAAAATCCCCCAGATGAGGGAAAATTCCACCCCCAGGATGAGGAGGCTGATATAGGTGGAGATAGCCACGACCAGGCCCAGCAGCAACTGGCCCCGGATGTACTTGCCCAAGCTGCTGTCCACTTCTTGGAGGATTTTCCGGGCCCGAGGTCGGCTGCGCCGGGGAATCACCCAGTACAGGCTTTGGCTCACCAGGTCAAAATCCCGGAGAAAGTAAAAACTGAGCACCAGGACTAAGCTAAAGGTAAAGAGCCCCTTGGCCAAATTGACGGTCACTTGGGGGATGTTTGCCAGCCTGGCCAACAACCGGTCTTCCGCCGCCTTCAAGCCTTTTTCCAGGGCCCCGGGCACCGAGGGGGGCAAGTTGAGGCGGGCTAAAGCCCCGTTCAGCTTGGTCAGCAGGTCCTGCCCCTGTCCGATGTACTGGGGCACCCGCCGGACCAGGCTGTTCACTTCATCGGCAAAAAGGGGCAAAAATCCGGCCAGGACGGCGACGGCCAGGGCGAAAAAAAGAAGAAATATCAGGGCGACCGCCAGAGTGCGGTTGCGAAAGCGCTGCTCCAGCCGGTTGGCTATGGGGTTGAGGATATAGGCGATGGCGCCGGCAATGAATACCGGGACCAGGATGGCAGCCAACTGGCGGCGCAGCCAAAGGGCTGCCGCCGCAACGAGAATCAAGCCGGCAATTTGCAGGGCCGTTTTTAGCGCGGAACTTTCGGGCATCTTTATCGTCACGCTTCTCACCCCTGCTTAAAGCTTATCTTTGCCGCCGGGAAAAAATTACTGGGCAGCCCCCTGGCTGCCCAGTAAATACCCGAGAAAAGGCGCTACCAGGTCCGGCGGTAACGGTAGCGCTGCCGGGGTCGATAGGCCGTTTCAGGGCCTGCCGGGGGACTTATCTCTTCCCCGGAACTATTTTCCAATTTGGAATGCATCCAACCCAGGATTTCATCCCCATAAGCCCGAAAAGCCAGCAGGCCGATGAGGCCACCCATCAGGAATCCAGACCAATAGCCGCGACGCACCGGGTATAACCTCCTGTCATTTCTCCAAGGCGACCAAGGTGCCTTCGGTATCTACCTCGTAGAGGCACGGGCGCATCTTGTTGTCAAAACTAAAAAGCACAAAGCAATTCCAGCAGTAGTACTGGTTGTTGCCAACCTTGCCCGTGTCCCGGGATTTGCACTTGGGACACTCCATTCAAAATCAACCTCCATTTATTCCCCGGCTTGGCCGCCCTGGGGTAAGGGCGGGTGAGTCCGCCGGGACCACCAGCTCTTCCCGGGCCAGGTCGGCCTCCACCGGCATGGGGAGGGTGCTCCTGCCCTCGAAGACATCCTGGAGCAGCCCCTCGGAGAGCTCGAGAGCCACCAGTCGGGCGCCGTCCAAGACCAGGTCCGCCACCTTGCCCAACCTGCGGCCGGTGTGGTTGACCACCGCCAGATTGCGGGCCCCCTCCAGGGTGATCTTGCCCTGGCGGTAAATGACGGCTGCCTCGCCGCTGATGACGGCCTCTTCCCGGGCGGTCAGGACTTCATCCCCAAACTCCAGATCTTCTGCGGAGATGAGGCCCGATTCGCCCAGATTCTTGCCGTCGACCAGCAAGGCTCCCAGGCGGCCCCGGGCAAAATCCACCAAGACCTCAGTCACCGTCCCCAAGGGAACAGCCTGGGCGTCCGCCACCGGCCGCCCCAAAAGATCGCTGGCCCTCCGCATAGCCTTCCTCCCTGTCACTTTGCAGTATTCCCCTCGGGGGGAAAAAAATACCCCGGCCCTTTGGCCAGGGCCCTGGGGTTCTCCTAGTCCC
Source organism: Firmicutes bacterium UBA4975 (assembly GCA_002397155.1). GTDB lineage: Bacteria > Bacillota > Proteinivoracia > UBA4975 > UBA4975 > UBA4975. Next base: position 2,126 of record DGZR01000054.1, read on the forward strand.
GCTCACTTTTCTTCCGGCAGGCCCTTGGTGGCGGCCAGCCACTGGCTCAGCCGCTTTTCATACCCCAAGTCGCCGGGATAGTAGTAGCGGCGATTGGCCAGGGAGTCGGGCAGGTACTGCTGCTCAATGTAATGCCCGGGCTGGGCGTGGGGATAGATGTAGTCCTTGCCGTGGCCCAGTTCCCCGGCCCCGGGATAGCTGCTGTCCCGCAGGTGGTTGGGCACCCCGCTGTCTCCCGCCTGTTTGGCATCGGCGGCGGCCCTTTCCAGGGCCAGGTAGGCGGCATTGCTCTTGGGCGCGCAGGCCAGGTGGGTGACAGCTTGAGCCAGGGGTATCCTGGCCTCGGGCAGGCCCAGGACCTCAACGGCCCGGTAAGCAGCTTCCGCCACCAGGAGGGCCAGGGGATCGCCGTTCCCGATGTCTTCGCTGGCGGAAATGTAGAGGCGGCGGGCGATAAACCTGGGGTCCTCGCCGGCATCCAGCATGCGGGCCAGCCAGTAAAGGGCGGCGTCGGGGTCAGAACCCCGGATCGACTTGATAAAGGCCGAAATGACGTCATAGTGGTTGTCCCCATCCCGGTCGTAGCGAATGGCCCGGCGCTGGACGGATTGCTCCGCCACTTGCTGGTCGATTAAAATCTCCCCTCCCTCCCCCGGCGGGGTGGTGAGGGCGGCCAGTTCCAGGGCGTTCAGGGCGACTCGGGCGTCGCCGTCGGCCACGTTGACGAGGTGTTCCTTGGCTTGGGGGCTCAAGCGGATGTCCAGCCGGCCCAGACCCCGCTGGCGGTCGGCCAGGGCCCTGTCTATTATCTTCGCCACCTCGGACTGGGTCAGGGGATGAAGCTCAAAAATCCGGCTCCGGGACAAAAGGGGAGAATTGACGCTAAAAAAGGGATTGCCGGTGGTGGCCCCGATCAGGAGGACGGTCCCCTCCTCCACCCCGGGCAGCAGGGCGTCCTGTTGGCTCTTATTGAAGCGGTGGATTTCATCGATAAACAAGATCGTGGGCTGGTGGTACATCTCCAGCCTCTTTTTTGCCCCTTCCAGCACTCCCCGCACTTGCTGCACTCCGGCGGTGACGGCGTTCAGGCGCTGAAAGTCCGCCTTGGTCTGGTTGGCAATCACTGCCGCCAGGGTGGTCTTGCCGGTGCCGGGAGGACCGTAAAAGATCATCGAAGTCAGGCGGTCAGCCATGATAGCCCGCCGGAGCAAGCTGCCCGGGCCGACGATATGTTCTTGGCCGA
>DGZR01000051.1 GCA_002397155.1 Firmicutes bacterium UBA4975
TGGGGCAGCCGTTCTTCAATAATGTAGTCGCTCTTTTTAAAGTTCTCGGCAAACTCCAAAAAGGGCACAGTCTTGCCCCCGATACTCAGGCCCCCTTCTTCAACCCGGGCCACCACAATCCGAGAGCCGCTGCTGCCTCGGATGGGCTTGATGATGACCCATTGCCCCAGCATCCTGGCAAAGATGGCGGGCAGGTCGGCAAAGGCGAAAATCTCTCCGGTCTCTTTCCAGATGCCGCCGTTTTTATGGAAGTAGCCCCAGCACTTGGGCAGGGGCAGGGAGTAAGCGTCAAAGTAGTTGTGGAAGATCCACTTATTGCCCAGGAGGATGTTGTTTCGCAGATTCACCCGGCCTAAGCGGCTGAAGTAGCTGCGGTCGGAAACATAAACGGCGGCCTTTTTGCCCAGGGGCGAGGGGTCCTGGTAGAGGCGGAAATTGTAGTAGGACTTGGGCAGGATGCCGTAGCGCAGCCAGCCCCACAGGCATTCCCACACCTGCAGGAAAAAGCCTCTTTCGGCCTGGCGGGCCAGGCGAAAGAAGTTAAATTCCAAAAAAGCGCCCACCTGTTCTTTAAACGTGCGGAAGCGGTAGTCCAGCCGACCGAAAAAAGTCATCTTTCTTCCCCTCCTGTCGCTCTCCGGAGTATAATTGCATTGAAATTTTATCATACAAAAGGCCCGGAGAAAACCAAGGGAACTGGCAAAGGGATAATTTCCCCCAAAATAATGGGGATATCAGGAGAAAAGGGGGCGGAAAACCCTGAAGGAATTAAAAGAAAAGGCCCAGGAACTGCAGCCCCAGCTCGTTCAGTGGCGGCGCTGGTGCCATCGGCACCCCGGGGTGGGGTTTGCCGTGGAGGAGACGGCAGAATTTGTCGCCTCCCGCCTGGAGGAGTGGGGAATTGAGGTGGAGCGGGGGGTAGGCAAGACCGGGGTAGTGGGGATTCTCCGGGGACAGGTCCCCGGCCCGACTATCGCCATCCGGGTGGACATGGACGCCCTGCCCATCCAAGAAGAAAACACCCACGATTTTGTCTCTATGTACCCCGGCAAGATGCACGCCTGCGGCCACGACGGCCACATCGCCATGGGCCTGGGGGCGGCCAAGCTCCTGGCCCAAGCCCGCCAGGACCTGGCGGGAACGGCAGTCCTCATCTTCCAGCCCGGTGAAGAGGGCCAGGGCGGGGCCCCGGCCATGATTGCCGACGGCGTCCTCCGCCGCCACAAGGTAAAAGCTTTTGTCGCCGGGCATCTGGGTGTCCTTTCTCCTGAACTGGCCTCGGGCCAGGTGGGCATTTCCTTTCGGTCGCTCATGGCGGCGGTCACCACTTTTCAGGCCCGGGTCATCGGCAAGGGGGGCCACGGTGCTCAGCCCCAGGATGCCATTGACCCCATCGTCATCAGTGCCGAGGTCATCGGGGCCTGGCAGCGCCTGATCAGCCGGGAAATCCCGCCCCTGGAGCCGGCAGTACTCACCATCGGCCAGATTCATGGGGGCAGCAGCCACAACATCATTCCCAACGAAGTATTTCTCCAGGGGACGATCCGCTACTTCCGCCCCGCGGTGGGCAAGCTCCTCCTGGCCCGGCTAGAAGAAGTGCTGGCCGGTACCTGCCGGTCTTGGAAAGCCGGGTACCGGTTTGAGACTGACCAGGCCTATCCCCCCCTGGTCAACGACCCCAGCTTCACGCAGTTTTTCAGCGAGGTTGCCGTGGAGCTGGCGGGCCGGCAAAATGTGCAGATGCTGGAGTTCCCCCTCATGGTCAGCGAAGACGCGTCCTTTTTCCTGGACAAGGTCCCCGGGACTTACTTTCTCCTGGGGGCGGGGGACCCGGCCACCAGTTATCCCCACCACCATCCCCGCTTTGACCTGGACGAATCCGTCCTCTGGCTGGGGGCGGCTTTGCTGGCGGGAACCGCCCGGCGTTTCAAAAGCAGGGAAAAATAAATTTTGTGAACTAAATCACTGTCTTCCCCGTCTGATATAATAGAGCCGTATTGGGAGGGGGAAACGCCATGACCGTAAAAAAACTGGCGGTCGCACTGATTTTACTCTTCGTTCTACTCCTGGGGGCCTGCGCCGATTATTCCGCCCCCTTAACTCTTCAGGTGACATCTTTACCCACCGGCCCCGATGAAGAGGTTACCCTCACCCTGGCCAACCCCAAGGGCAACAACCTCTTTATCCCGGCGGACTGGGCGGGCATCGAGTTCTTCCGCCGGGATGGCCAGAACAACTGGACCGAGTACCTGGGCAACCGGGGGATAGTGCCCATGCTGAACACCGAAGAGAGAGAACTGGTCTACTCCATCCCGGCGGGGACCCTGTCCCCGGGAACATACAAGCTGGTCATCCGAGGCCGGGTAGGCCACCGGGGCACGCCCTTTACCCTAGAAACCAACCTGGACTATGCCCTTAACGACAGTGAAGGCTCCTAAGCGGGGCCTTTTGTGGGATTATTTAGGGGATGCCATGATCTTGCCAATGGAGTATAATGGGGGAAATCGAGGGGGTGGCAGCTTTTGGGACCCAAACTCCGGAATATATTGCATAGACTGCAGCGCTGGCTGCAGGGTTTGAGCAAACTGCAGTTTGCCGCCTTGCTGGCGGCAATTACCCTGGTCATTCTGGGTTCAGCCGGGGCTATTTACCTGCACCGCCTTACCGACTTAGAAAAGGTCTTTGGCGATGTGGACTGGGGCGATACCGGTCCCGAAAGCGAAGATCCCGACCTGCGCTCTCTGTCAGGGGGGGCCAAGATCATCAACATCGCCCTCCTGGGCCATGACCGGGATGAAAGCCGGGATGAAACCCGGGTAAAGGGCTATACCGGCCTGGTGGACACGATCATGGTCGCCGCCATCAACATCGAAACTGCCGAAGTAAATATTGTCAGTATCCCCCGGGACAGCTACGTCCCCATCTACCACCAGGGTAATTACAAGGACAAGATAAATTCCGCCAACTACTGGGGCTGGCGAAATGGCCTGGTCGGGGTGGAAGATAAAGTGGAAGCGGGCCTGATTACCCAGGTTGAGACCATCAGCCAGGTACTGGGCGGCGTGCCCATCCATTACTACATCGCCGTGGACATGGAAGTGGTGGTGGAAATGGTGGATATAGTGGGCGGGGTGTGGTATGACGTTCCCGAGCGGACCTACCACAACCGGGGCCGGATTATCGCGGAACCCGGCTACCAGTGGTTCAGCGGCAAGAGATTTCTCGACTACGTTCGCAGCCGGGTAGCCGGCGGCGATTACCAGCGGACCAAGAAGCAGCAAAACGTCCTGGTCGCTCTCTTTGAGCAGTTTAAGCAGTCGGACAAGCTCCTCAACCTGCCCAAAATCCTCTTGAGTCTGAACAATAATGTCCGGACCAATCTCAGCCTGGAGCAGATCGGGGCCCTCACCCTGTTCGGGGCCCGCAAGGTTGAAGGAGATAAGATCACTACCCACACAATAGAGGGTTCTCTCACCTGGGGCGGCATCCCCGGTCGGCCCGAGGGCAACAATTACTATCTTCTAGACCACCCCCAGCGGGTGGAGCTAATCAAGGAAGTATGGGGTAAAATAGTCGCGCCCGGTCCCCCAGACAAGCTGCTCCCGGCTAAAACCGAGCCCCAAGGCAGCGAGGACGATGAGGAACCCTGGGACCTGAACGATTTTCCCTCCC
>DGZR01000061.1:0-125 GCA_002397155.1 Firmicutes bacterium UBA4975
GAGTTGTTAAAGGTCGAGGACGTTTTCGCCAAACTACCGGTCTTGGAATCCCGGCACCTGATCTTGCGCCCCTTGGGCAGGGAAGACGCCCAGGACATGTACGCCTATGCCCGGGACCCCTTGGT
>DGZR01000061.1:399-547 GCA_002397155.1 Firmicutes bacterium UBA4975
GCCAGTTGGGCGCTGGTGAGCAGGGCCGAGGGGCGGATGGTGGGGACGGCGGGCTTTGTCTGGTGGCAGCCGGAGCACAGCAAGGCGGAGATCGGCTACATTTTGTCCCGCCATCTCTGGGGCCAGGGGCTGATGAGCGAGGCGGCCA
>DGZR01000061.1:764-993 GCA_002397155.1 Firmicutes bacterium UBA4975
GATTTTGGCTTCAGCCGCATGGAACTGAACCGGATAGAAGCCCGCTGCGCCGAGGAGAACATCGCCTCCGCCCGGGTGCTGGAAAAGTGCGGCATGACCCTGGAAGGTAAACTGCGGGACTACCTCCGGATTAAGGGTAATCTGATGACCTACCGCATCTATTCAATCCTGCGCCGGGAATGGGAGGCTGGCCTATGAAGGACCGCTTAGCCCAGCAAGTCGCTTTCCT
>DGZR01000061.1:1344-1561 GCA_002397155.1 Firmicutes bacterium UBA4975
GAAATAGACGCCGGCGACACTTACTGCTATGACGCCGAAGGGGCCAAGGATAAGGCCCGGCGGGAGGAGTTGGCGGCCCGGCGAATCTTTGGCCTTCTTCCCCGGGACCAGGAGCTGGAGTTCCGGGCCCTCTGGAACGAGTTTGAAGCCGGGGAAAGCCCCGAAGCCCGGTTTGCCAACGCTCTCGACCGCTTTCAACCGGTGCTCTTTAACCTGG
>DGZR01000061.1:1914-2070 GCA_002397155.1 Firmicutes bacterium UBA4975
CGCTATACCAAGTCGATGCATTTACCAGCAGGCCCTTTGCCGGGAATCCGGCGGCGGTTTGCCTGCTGCCAAGAGGGGAGGCCGATCCCCACTGGATGCAGGAGGTCGCCCGGGAGATGAACTTATCTGAGACGGCCTTTCTCACTCCCCGGGACG
>DGZR01000061.1:2389-3734 GCA_002397155.1 Firmicutes bacterium UBA4975
TGAGCGGCATCCTCGAAGCCCGCTGCCTGGGGAACTGGCTGGAGCTGGACTTTCCTGCCGAACCCGCCCTGCCCGCGGAAAGTGAACCGGACCTGCTCCGGGCCCTGGGGGCCCGGGCGGTGTTTTTTGGCCTGAACCGCATCGATTACCTGGTCCAGGTCGCCGACGAAGAAGAGCTGCTGGCTCTTAAGCCGGATATGGCCGCCCTGGCCTCTTTCGGCCGACGCGGGGTGATAGTGACGGCGGCGGCCTCCAGGCCGGGCTACGATTTCGTCTCCCGGTTTTTTGGTCCCGGCGTGGGCATCGACGAGGACCCGGTGACCGGATCCGCCCACTGCTGCCTGGGGCCCTACTGGGGGGAAAAACTAAAAAAGAGCCAGTTCAGAGCCTGGCAGGCCTCGGCCCGGGGCGGCGAACTCAAGGTGCGCTTAGAGGGCGAGCGGGTTTTCCTGGGCGGTCAGGCAGTCTCGGTCTTTACCGGGAAGCTTTTGTAAGAAAAAGCCCCCGGCGGGGAGGGAGCTTTAATACTTGGAGGGATACTTTTGAAACGATTGCTCTTAGTCGGGGCCGCCCTAGTTCCAATCCTCCTTGCTCGGGGGGGGACCCTCCTGGGCCGGCCGGTCCAGGTTCTCCCCCTGGACGGCTTGGTGCCGGTCCGGGATATCTGCCCCCTGATTGTGGTCGAGCTCCGCTATGCCTCCGCCGCTAACTTTACCGGAGAACCCGTCTACCCCGCCGACACCGCCTACCTGCAAAGAGAAACGGCGCTAAAGCTGGCGGCGGCCAACGATGAATTAGTAGAACGGGGCTTGAGGATTAAAGTATGGGATGCTTACCGGCCCCAGAGCTTGCACCGCCTGCTTTGGGAAAAAGCCGGGGCCAATCGGTATTTTTTCGCCGATCCCCAGCAGGGATCCATTCACAGCCGGGGGGCGGCGGTGGACGTGACCCTGGTGGACGCCCGGGGCCAGGAAGTGGAGATGCCCTCGGGCTTCGATGATTTCAGCGGCCGGGGCCACCGGCAGGGAGAGTTTTCCGCCCTGGCCCGGGCTAACCTAGATCTGCTGACCGAGGTGATGGTCCGCCATGGCTTTCAGTACATAGAATTTGAATGGTGGCATTTTGAGGACACCCACTGGTGGCAGTACCCCCTCCTGGACCTCCCCCTGGAATAGGGAAGAAGCCTGGTCACCCCTCCCGCCCCAGGTACCGTAAGTCCGTAGGCTTGTAGGGGAGGGGTCGCCAGGAACCGTAAGTCCGTAGGTTTGTAGGGGAGGGGTCGCCAGGAACCGAAAGTCCGTGGGCTTGTAGGGGAGGGGTCACCCCTCCCGTCTCCTATGTCGAA
>DGZR01000061.1:3916-6276 GCA_002397155.1 Firmicutes bacterium UBA4975
GTCGAATTTGCGGCAGAAGGGTCCGTCCCCGGAAAGGATGTTGCATGTGTTTAGTCTTGCCGACCTGCTCCTGATTTTCGTGGCTACCATCTGGGGGATTAACGTGACGGTGGTCAAAAAGGCCTTGACCGAACTCAACCCCCTGGCCTTCAATTCCCTGCGCTTTGCTATTTCCGCCGGTCTTAGCTGGGTAGTCCTGGGCGTGGCCAGGGAAAAGCCCCTGCCCAGGGGGAAAGACCTGCCCGCCCTCATTGTCCTTGGCCTTATTGGGCACACCCTTTACCAGGTTCTCTTTATTTACGGGACAAACTCTACCACCGCTTCTAACACTGCTCTGCTCCTGGCCACCATTCCCATTTGGGTAGCCGCCCTGGGGGCGATAACAAGAGAGGAGGTGGCCGGTCCCTTGACTTGGCTGGGGATTGGCCTGTCGCTATTTGGGATTGCCCTGGTCACCGGTGGCGGCAATCTATCTGTCGGCGGCGGCACCCTGGGGGGGGACCTCATGCTGGTGGCAGGCACCTTCTTTTACGGCCTTTACGTCCTGAAAAGCAAGGCCCTGCTTGGCAAGTATTCTCCTGTCCAGTATTCGACCTGGACGACTACAGTCGGTGCCCTTGGCCTGGGCGCCTTATCCCTGAGGCAACTGGGGACCCAGGACTGGGGCAGGGTGGGGTTTACGGGCTGGGGCGGCCTGGCCTTTTCCGCCGTCCTAGCCATCGCCCTGGGCTACTTCATCTGGTCCTACGGCATCCAGAAGCTGGGTTCAGCCCGGGCGGCGATTTACAACAACCTGACGCCGGTGACCGGCCTCATTTTCAGCAGCGTCTTTCTTAAAGAAAAGATAACGGCCCTGCAGGTGGGGGGGATAGTCTTGATCATCACCGGCCTTACCCTGGCTCGCCGGAAGAAATTGCTCAGAAGGCAGGAGTTTGTAGGCGAGGGGTCACCCCTCCCGCCCATCCCATATCGTTTGTGGCAGAAGGGTCCGTCCGACCCCAATGAGGAGGTTAGAAAATGAGAAGTCGAATTTTGTCGAATTTGCGGCAGAAGGGTCCGTCCCCGATGAGGAAAGATGATGTGGTTGATAATTACCACGGCACTTTAGTGGCCGATCCCTACCGCTGGCTGGAAGACAGTCTCTCTGCCGAGAGCCAAGCCTGGATTGGCGAGCAGAACAAGAAGACCCGGGCTTTTTTGGACACTCCCCTGCGTCGGGAAATCCACCGGCGCCTGGCCCAACTCTGGGACTATCCCAAGTACGAACTGCCCCGAGAGGCGGGGGGCCGGGTGTTCTTCCAAAAAAATGAGGGACTGCAAAACCAGGCCGTCCTTTACTGCCAGCCGCCGGGAAAGGAGCCCTTTCCTGTCTTGGACCCGAACACCTTCAGCGCCGACGGCACGGTGGCCCTGACCAGTTTTGGCTTGAGCCGGGACGGCAAGCTCCTGGCCTACGCCACCTCCAGCGGAGGCAGCGACTGGCAGAGGATTCGCCTCTTGCAGGTGGATACCGGCGAGGAGCTGCCCGAAACCATCAATTGGTGCCGCTTTACTAACCTGCCTTGGACCCCGGATGGGGAGGGTTTTTTCTACAGCCGCTACCCCGAGCCCGACAGCGTCCCCCCCGAGGATCAGAGCAATTTCTCCCAAGTCTGGTACCACCGGGCGGGCAGCGACCAGGAAAAGGACACCCTGGTCTACGTGGCACCGGAGGACAAGGAGCTGAGCTTTACCCCGGTGGTCAGCGAGGATGGGGAGTACTTGTCCCTGGTGGTGACCCGGGGCACCTCTTCCCGGACCCGCTGGTACTACCGGCCCCTGAACAGCCATGGTGAATTCGTGCGCCTCTTGGCTGAGGAAGACGGGGCCTACTGGCCGGTGGGGAATATCGGCAGTCTCTTTTACTTTAACACCGACCTGGACGCCCCTCGGGGGCGAATAATTGCCATCGACCTGAAAAACCCCGCCCGGGAAAATTGGCAAGAGGTAATTCCCGAAGGGGACGATTGTATCGACGAAGCTTACCTGGCGGGGGGTAAATTAGTAGTCACTTACCTGCACCACGCCAGTCACCGGGTCAGGGTCTTCAGCATAGAGGGCCGGGAACAGGGGGAAATCGAGCTGCCCGGCCTGGGCTCGGTCACCGGCTTTTGGGGGGAGAATTCCAGCAAGAGGGCTTACCTGGGCTTTATGTCCTTTCTTTATCCGCCCACGGCTTTTCAGGTGGACTTAGAGGACCTGCGCCTCATCCCCTTTGGCCAGACCGGCCTCTCCTTCAATCCCGGCGAGTACGAGACTAACCAAATCTTTTATCTTTCTAAGGACGGGACCAGCATTCCTTTGTTCCTCACCCATAAAAA
>DGZR01000061.1:6539-7493 GCA_002397155.1 Firmicutes bacterium UBA4975
CAACCTGCTTTTTCTGGAAAAGGGCGGCATCTACGCTGTGGCCAATTTGCGGGGGGGCTACGAGTACGGCGAGGACTGGCATCGGGCCGGCATGCTGGAAAACAAGCAGAATGTCTTTGATGACTTCATCGCCGCCGCCCAATGGCTGGTGGAAAAGGAGTATACCCGGCGGGAAAGGCTGGCCATTTTGGGTCGCAGCAACGGGGGGCTCCTTACCGCCGCTTGCCTGACTCAGCGCCCCGACCTCTTTGGGGCGGTGATAAGCTGGGTTCCCGTCATCGACATGCTCCGCTACCACAAATTCACCGTCGGCCGCTTTTGGATTCCCGAATACGGGGACGCCGAAACCAACCCCGAACACTTTAGATTTCTCTACGCCTACTCTCCCCTGCACAACATCCGGGAGGGGGTGGAGTACCCGCCCACTCTGGTAATGACCGCCGACACCGACGACCGGGTCATCCCCGGCCATGCCCTCAAATTTGCCGCCACCCTGCAGGAGAAGTACAAGGGTCCCAATCCCATCTACCTGCGGGTGGAGACCAGGGCCGGCCACGGTCCCGGCAAGCCCATCACCAAGCTCATCGACGAAGCCGCCGACTACTACACCTTCATCCTCCAGACCTTCGCCAAGTAAAAATCAGCCACTGGGAACCGTCCCCAGTGGCTGATTTTACTTGTTTTGGCAGCGCTTGCAGACGTGGATGTCCTTGCCGTCTTTGTCCTTGGTCTGCCAGAGAAGCTTGGTGCTGGTTCGTTCGCACAGGGGGCAGGTGCCCTTGCTGCGGCCCGGCTTGCCCCACAGGCCTTTCCCCCGGTTCTGTTTGGCCATCTAGTCTCCACTCCTTTAGATATCTCACTTTTTAAGGCTTTTACCTTTGAAAATTATAATTCAAAATGGGACATTTAGCAACTGCCTGCTGAAGATGCCAGTTTTTAGCGGCTGTGCTTGCT
>DGZR01000061.1:7820-12852 GCA_002397155.1 Firmicutes bacterium UBA4975
GAATCGTGTTCATCCAAGAGCTTGGCGGCCAGTTCCCGAAAGGGGCCCGACCCCCCGTTGCCGGCCGCTGCCAAAAGCCATTCAGCCGCTTGGCGCTGCTGGCCCTTCATGACGTCGGTCAAGGAGGGCGCCGGGGTCCGCACTGCTTTAGCGCCGATGCTGCGCTGTATATAGCGGAAGTGGTCCTGTTCCCGGGGGGTGACCAGGGAAATTGCTTCGCCGCTGCGGCCGGCGCGGCCCGTTCTGCCGATGCGGTGCACGTACCCTTCGGCGTCCTGGGGAATGTCAAAGTTGTAGACATGGCTGACTCCGGTGATGTCCAAGCCCCGGGCGGCCACGTCGGTGGCGACCAGGATGTCGACGATGCCGCTCTTGAACTGGCGGAGGACGGACTCCCGGCGGGCCTGGGCCAGGTCCCCGTGAATGCCCTCGGCCGAGTAGCCGCGGCTTTTCAGGCCTTCGGCGATTTCATCCACACGGCGCTTAGTGCGGCCGAAAACAATGGCTAGCTCCGGCGGCTGGAGGTCGAGAAGGTGGCAGAGGGTGTCAAATTTCTTGTTCTCCTGAACCTCCACGTAGGATTGAGCCACCGTGGGCACAGTGATTTCTTCGCTCTTGGTCTGGATGAGCTTGGGCTCCCTCATGAACTTTTGCGCCAGTTCCCGAATAGGGCGGGGCATGGTGGCGGAATAGAGCTGGGTCTGGCGCTGCCTGGGCACCTCCAGAAGGATGGCCTCGATGTCCTCAATAAAACCCATGTTGAGCATTTCGTCGGCCTCGTCCAGAATCACGGTGGCCACTTCTCCCAGGTGAATGGTGCGGCGGCGGATGTGGTCCAGAAGGCGGCCCGGGGTCCCCACAATAATCTGGGGCGTTTTTTTTAAGCCGGAGATCTGGCGGTTTATATCCTGCCCTCCATAGATTGGCAGGGCGCGGATGTGCTTAAAATCGCCGATTCTGTTTAATTCTTCCGCCACCTGCACCGCCAATTCCCGGGTGGGCGTGATGACCAGCCCCTGGGGGGGGCCCTGGTCGGGGCTGAAGCGTTCGACCATGGGGATGCCGAAAGCCGCGGTCTTTCCAGTCCCGGTCCGCGCCTGGCCGATGAGGTCCCGGCCGGCCAGGCCGAAGGGAATGGCCTCTCGCTGAATCGGGGTCGTCTCTTCAAAACCCATGTTGTTCACCGATTTTAAAACTTCGGGACTGAGTCCCAGTTGATTGAATGTAGTCATGCATTAACTCCTTAAATGGTTTAGAATATATTATCCCGGTTAGCGGGAGATATATCACCTCATTATACATGACGGGGAAAGAAATGCCAGGGCATCGTCTTGCCCCTTTCAATCCCAAGGTAAAGGACGGCCCCTTAAGTGGCGGCGGGTGGATTTTTTTGCCGCCGGATAGTGTAGACTAGGAAAAAAGGGGGCAAATCGTCCGGGTGTATTGACAAAAATCCTGGGTATGGGTTACGCTAGATATACCCATACGGGGTATAAAGGGAGGAATTGCAGTGGCTGAAAGTACCAGTAAGAAATCCTTTAAGATAGAAGGCATGACCTGTGCTGCCTGCTCCAACCGGGTGGAGAAAGCTTTGCAAAAAACGCCGGGGGTGGAATCCGCCGCGGTAAATTTGGCCACCGGAAGGGCCGATGTCCGCTTTGACCCCAGCAAGGCCGATGAAAAAATGCTGCGCCAGGCCGTGGAAAAGACCGGCTACCGGGTGGCGGCAAGCGCGGAAAAACTCGAGCTGCAGATAGAGGGCATGACCTGCGCTGCCTGCGCTATTCGGGTAGAAAAAGGGCTCGGCGCCACCCGGGGGGTGAACAAGGCGGGGGTGAACCTGGCCACGGAAAAGGCCAGCATCGAGTATGACCCAGAACAGGTGGACATCCAGGCGCTCCTGGCCGCCGTGGAAAAAGCGGGCTACTTGGGTCGCATAGAGCCGAAAGAGGGCACAGGGGCGGCGGCAAGGGACGAAGACCAGGCCAAGGTGGAACTGGCCGCCAGGAGAATGAGAATCGCCTGGGCCTTCACCCTGCCGGCGGCGGTATGGATGCTGATTGCCATGACCAGGGGCGGCCACCAGCACGGCTGGCCCACCGTCCTCAGTTTTAATTTGGGCATGGTCCTCTTGTCCCTGCCCGTCCTTACCTGGGCCGGGGGCCATGTCTACCGGTCGGCTTGGCGGGCGGTGCGTCACGGGGGGGCGAACATGGATGTCCTCATCGCCATGGGCACTTTGGCCGCTATCGCCACCGGGGTGCTGGTTTTCTTTTGGCCGGTGGAAAATTACGCCGGAGTGGCGGGGATGATCATGTCCTTCCACCTGACGGGACGCTACATTGAAACCAGGGCCCGGGGCCGGGCCTCTCAATCCATAAAGAAGCTGCTGGAGCTGGGGGCGAAAACCGCCACCTTGGTGGTGGAGGGCCGGGAGGAGCAAGTGCCGATTCAGGATGTGCAGACAGGGGACGTGATGGTAATCCGCCCCGGAGAAAAGATCCCCACCGACGGGCTCATCCTGGAGGGGGAAAGCGCGGTGGATGAGTCCATGGCCACCGGCGAATCATTGCCCGTCAGCCGCCGGCCCGGGGATGAGGTCATCGGCTCCACCGTCAATCAGCAAGGGCTGCTCAAGGTCCGGGCCACCAAGGTCGGCAAGGATACCTTTCTCAGCCAGGTAGTCAAATTAGTTGAAGAAGCCCAGGGCACCAAGGTTCCCATTCAGGAATTTGCCGACCGGGTCACCGGTTTCTTTGTCCCGGCGGTGCTGGCCATCGCGGCGGCAACCTTTCTCGCCTGGCTTCTTTTCCCCGCCCCCCTGGCGGCGGTAGGGGAAACCCTGCGGGGCATTTTGCCCTGGGTCAACCCCAGCCTCAGCGGGGCCACCCTGGCCCTCTTCGCCACAATTTCAGTTCTGGTTATCGCCTGTCCCTGCGCTTTAGGGCTGGCCACCCCCACCGCCTTGATGGTGGGCAGCGGCATGGGGGCGGAAAACGGCATCCTCATCCGCAATGGCGCCGCTATCCAGACTATGAGCGCCATCGACATCGTCGTCTTTGACAAGACGGGGACAATCACCCTGGGCAAGCCCAAGGTCACCGATATCCTTGCCCCTGGGGGGGAAGAGGACGAAGTTTTGGCCCTGGCGGCCAGTGTGGAGCAGGGATCGGAACACCCCCTGGGTCGAGCCATCGTAGAGGCGGCCCGGGAAAGAAAGCTGGAGCTTAGGGACCCCGCCGCTTTTTCTTCCTTGACCGGCCGCGGGGTCAGGGCTGAAATCGAGGGCGGACCAGTCCTGGTGGGCAGCCGCCGACTCCTGGAAGAAGGGGGTATTGACTCCAAGGAGCTGGAGGCGGAAATGCTCCGCCTGGAGGAAGAGGGCAAGACGGCCATGCTGGTGGGAGCTAAGGGCCGGGCCCTGGGCCTAGTGGCGGTGGCCGATACTCTAAAAGAAGACTCCCTGTCGGCTATCCGGGAGCTGCAAGGGCTGGGGCTAAAGACCGCCATGATCACCGGGGACAACCAGCGCACCGCCAAGGCCATTGCCGCCAAGGTGGGTATAACCCAGGTGCTGGCCGAGGTCCTGCCCGACGGCAAGGTGGACGCCATCAAGAGTCTGCAGGCCAAGGGCCTGAAGGTGGCCATGGTGGGGGACGGCATCAACGACGCCCCCGCCCTCACCCAAGCCGACGTGGGAATTGCCATCGGCACCGGCACCGACATCGCCATCGAAGCCGCCGATATCACCCTGGTCAGGGGCAGTCTCACCTCGGTGGTCAGCGCGGTAAAGCTCTCTCGGGCCACCTTCCGAAAAATCCGGCAAAACCTTTTTTGGGCTTTTGGCTACAATACCCTGGCCATTCCCCTGGCCATTCTGGGCCTGCTCCATCCGGTAATCTCTGAGATGTCCATGGCGATGAGTTCAATCACTGTGGTGGGAAACGCCAACCTGCTCCGGCGGGCCAAAATATAATGCCTGGCTTTTTTGCCAAGTATGTTATACTAAAGGGGAAAGCGTTTACTGCGGGGTAAGTAGGGAATTAGCGGGGAGGGCGACCTTCCCCGGGCATAGCCACAAAGAGGATGCTGCACCCGCCCTTTTGTGGCTACTCTTTTGCCCCGTTTAATAAAAAGGGAGGTGGTAGATTGAGTGTTAAGGATACCTTTTTTGAAGTCCTCCGCGCTATCCTTCCGGTCACAGCAGTGGTTGTCTTGCTCCAGTTTACCCTAGTCCACTTACCCTGGAACACTTTCCTCACTTTCTTGCTCAGCGTCATCATGACCATCATCGGCTTGACCCTTTTCCTCATCGGGGTCAAAGAGAGCCTGCTCTCCATCGGCGAATTGGTGGGGACCACCCTGTTTAAGAGCGGTAAGTTATGGTTTGTCATCGCCTTTAGCGTCGCCGTTGGCTTTGCCGTGACGGTGGCGGAACCGGGGGTGCAAGTCTTGGCCAATCAGGTCAGTATAGTTTCCCAGGAGGCGGTGTCCCGCTACCTCTTGGTTGCAGTGGTCTCCTTGGGAGTGGGGATTTTTCTGGCCCTGGCTTTAATTAGGGTGATTTTTAAGGTGCCGATATTGCTGCTCCTGGGAGGGGGCTACATCTTGGCCTTGCTCCTGGCCCCCTTTTCGGCAAAAGAGTTTTTTGCCGTGGCCTTTGACGCCGGCGGCGCTACGACGGGGCCGGTGACTGTACCCTTCATCCTTTCCCTGGGGGTGGGGATTTCCACCATCCGCGGGTCCCGGGCTGCCTCAGAAGAAAGCTTTGGCTTTGTCGGACTGGGCTCGGTAGGCCCCATCCTGGCTGTTTTGCTGCTCGGGGTGATTTTTAAATGATGGCCCAGCTTTTTACCGGGTTTAGCCAGACCCTGCTCGATGCCCTGCTGGCCTTTGCCCCCCTCTTGCTTTTTTACGTCTTTTTCAATTATTTTTCCTGGAAACTGCCTCGCCGCCAAGTGGCAAGCTTTTTTCGGGGTCTGATTTTGGCCTTCGTAGGTCTGGTCTTGTTCTTGCAGGGGGTCAGCGTGGG
>DGZR01000061.1:13134-14250 GCA_002397155.1 Firmicutes bacterium UBA4975
GAGCCGGCCATCCAAGTCCTGAACATGGAGGTAGAAAAAGTCACCGCCGGGTACATCAATAACCGCGTCCTCATGTACTTCCTTTCTACCGGTGTAGCCGCTGCAGTGGGCCTGTCCATGCTGCGGATCCTGACGGGAATCCCCCTGTGGTACTTTCTCTTGCCCGGGTATCTCCTGATTTTTGCCCTGTCTTTAAAAGTCAAGCCCCTGTTCGTGGCCCTGGCTTTTGACTCCGGCGGCGTCGTCACCGGGCCCATGATCGCCACTTTTCTCCTGGCCTTTACCGTGGGCAGCAGCCGGGCCGTTCCCGGCAGCGACCCGCTTTTTGACGGTTTTGGCATGATCGCCGTCGTGGCAATGGTGCCGATTTTGTCCGTACTCACCTTGGGCGCTCTTTATGGCAGAAGCGAAAAAAAGGGAGAGGAAAAACATGTCCTCAGCCAAGAAGTTTAAGCTGGTAGTAATAATCGCGGGAAAAGGTTTGGGCAGCAAAATTGTGGCCGCCGCCAAGGGGGCCGGGGCCCAAGGGGGCACCATCCTCCAGGGGCGGGGCACCGCTCACCCCAGCGTCTACGAAACTGTCCTGGGCATAGCCTATGAACCGGAGAAGGAGTTAGCCTTGGTTGGCGTTGAAGAAGACAGCCTAGAAGCAGTCCTGGCGGCAATCGCTCAAGCGGGCAAATTGGAAAGACCGGGGAAGGGTGTGTGCTTTGTTCTGGACCTGGCAAGGGTGCGGGGGGTTGCGCACTTGGGGTCGTTGGTGTAATATGGCTGTAATCCGGAGGAGGTATTGCAGATGGCTGGAACTAAAATCAAGTTTGACTTGATTGTAACTATAATAAACCGGGGCCGGGCTCTGGACGTGGTCGAAGCCTCAAAAAGAGCGGGGGCCGAGGGAGGCACCATCCTCAATGGCCGGGGCTCGGGGATTCATGAGACCGCCAAGGTCTTTGGCATCCCAATCGAGCCGGAAAAGGACATCGTCCTCACCCTGATTCCGGCGGACAAAACGGAAACGGTTTTGGAAGCCATAGCCCAAGAGGTGGGTCTGCAAAAGGCCGGCCAGGGCATTGCCTTTGTCCTGGATGTGGAGCGGACAGTGGGTATCTGCCACTT
>DGZR01000033.1 GCA_002397155.1 Firmicutes bacterium UBA4975
GTGTAACCCCGTCTCGGGGTTTTTTTCTGCCTGGAATGAAGGTTAACGGCAGTCCGGCGGCGAATATTCCCCTAGATAAGGGGGAGTGGCATTGGAACCAGTGAATATCGGGATTGACCTGGGCGGCACTAACATCCAAGGGGCGGCAGCCCGGGGGGATGAAATCCTCAGCCGGGGCAAGATCGCCACCCGGGCCAAGGAACCGGCAACAGCCGTCCTGGACGACATCGCCAAACTAGCACTGGAACTGGCGGCGGGCCTGCCCATCGCCGCAGTAGGCTTGGGACTGCCCGGGCTCCTTGACCCGGAAAAGGGTATATGCCTGATTGCGGAAAACCTGGGCTGGCAAGATGTCCCGGTGACGGAGGTTTTGCAGGAAAAACTGCAGGCCCCGGTCTTCATTGAAAATGACGCCCGGGTGGCGGCCCTGGGCGAACTGGCCCAAGGCAAGGCCCGGGGCTGCAAGGATTTTATTTACATCACTGTCGGGACCGGCATCGGCTCCGGTATTTACATCGACGGTAAACTGCTCAGGGGTTCCCGCTGGTGCGCCGGCGAAGTGGGACACATGGTGATGGACCCCCGGGGAGAGGAATGCACCTGCGGCAACCGGGGCTGCCTGGAGACCCTGGCCTCGGCCCCGGCCATTACCCGGGCCGCCCGGAAAGCAGCCGCGTACAACCCGGAAAGCGTGCTCGCTTTTGTCCGGCCCGAGCAAATAGACGCAGCCGCTGTTTTCCGCGCCGCCATTATTGATAAAATCGCCGCCGAAATTGTAGATTCGGCCATGACCTGGCTGGGCATCGCCATCGCCAACCTGGTCAATGTCTTCAACCCCGAGTTGGTGGTAATCGGGGGCGGCGTTTCCCTGGCAGGAGAAGAGCTTTTGCAGCCCATTCAGATAGCGGTGGACAATTTATGCCTGAGGGTGCAAAAGAACACCGTGACAATTACCACCTCCGCCCTGGGCGACCGGGCCGGGGTGGCCGGCGCCCTGGAACTGATCAGGCAAAACTTAGGCTAGAGCATTAAAAAAATACACCCGAAATCCTGGGTGTATTTTTTTAGCTATTTCTTAGCAGAATTTACAGGCCTAACTTTTTTTTCAGCGCTACTAATTCGTCCTCGACCGAGGCATTGACATCGGTCACTTTGTACTTATCTTCCAGAGCCTGGGCCTCGTCGGCGGGCTGGGCATCCAGCTCGGCCCGGGCGCTGGCCTGGTCGAGCATCTGGTCGGCCTTGGCTTCCATGCGCTGGAATGCGCCCATGCTGCCTTCCAGTTTATCGGCGGACGCCCCCAGTTTATTGATTCTCTCCTGGGTTTTTGCTACCGAAACTTTGGCCTTTATTGCCTGGCGGCGGCTGTTCAGCGTATTGATGTCCTTTACCAGCTTGTCATGGAGCTGGCGCATCTTGACCGCGTTTTCATGAGCGGCGGCATAGGCGGTCTGCAAACTCACGCCCAGGTCCTCCAGTTCCTGCTTCTTGGTCAAAAATACCCGGGCATCGTCTTCGTTGCCGGCGGTGAGGGCTTTGACCGCCAAACTCTCGTACTTGGCCACTTCCTTGCTGTTTTCATCCACCAGCCGCTTGGTCCGGCTTTCTTCCGCCATGACCCCGGCAGTTTCCCGCTTGACCTCGGCCAGGTCGTCGCTCATCTTGCGCAAGTACTGATCGACCATTTTTGCGGGGTCTTCGGCTTTGTCCAACAGAGCGTTGATGTTGGCGGAGATGATGTCGGTGAATCTAGACAGGATACCCATTTTCAATCCTCCTCATATTTACATTTTCCTAGTTTCAGTGTAAGTCCTCCGGATTATCCCCGGGAGGGTCATCCGGCAGGTCCCGGGACTCTACGTCCACGATGGTGGGCTCATCCTGGTATTTTTTTGCCAGATCCCCTGCTTCGCTGTCGCCGAAGGTGTCCAGGGGGGTTTTCAGTATCCTTTCAGTGGCCTCAGCCTCCAGGTTTTTCTGCTCTTTGGCCTTGCGCCACCAGAAAAGACCGATCAAGAGGGCGAAAACCCCGCCCAAAGTTATGATGATGGGAGGCCAGGGCGACTTGGGAACGGTCATGATTTGCTTGCCGGCCTCGTTAAAGGCTTTGCTGAAGAATTCTTCATCCGACAAATCGGATTGGTAGTACCTGTCGATGAGGTCCAGGAGAATATCCGCCGCCTCACTGTCGATGACGGACTTGGCCTGGGTGCCGGTAATGTACCAGACGCTGTAATGGTCCGGATTGGGTTCGAAGAAAATTAGGAGCAGGTGAGCCTCATCGGTAAAAAGTTGGTCGTAGAGGGACTCGGCATAGCTCCGGACTTCATTTTCCAGGGGGGCCCGGGAGCCATTGATGTTGTCCGTTAAGTACAGGTAGGGCTGAACTCCGGTTTCTTTGTAAAAGTTTTTCATCCCCGTGGTAAGGGCAGTCTTATTTTGAATCCAGCCTAGGTTATCGGTGTAATAAGCCGTCTCGTTTACACTGCCCTTCGGCAAGGGCGTTCTCTCAATTGTCGACTTGGTAATGGAACTGCCCCCCGGGCTGGACCCGGTCCCCGCATTGAAAATCAGGGGTAAAATGATCACGGCCAGGATGATTAGGATAATCAGGGGTACCGTCGAACAGCCGCAACCGCCGCAGCCGCCCCCGCCGGGGAAGATGATCGGCCTGAAGGTTGAACCCACCGGGCGGGGCCGGAAACCCCAGCCGGAATGACTGCTGCGACCAGAACTGCCAAAAAAACTGCTGCTGCGGCCAGAACTGCCAAAACTGCCGCTGCTTCGGCCGGCGCTGCTAAAGCCGCTGCTGCGGCTGGAGCCGCCCCGGCTTATACCGCTGCCTCCACTGCTCCTGCCGCCAAATCCGCGGCTGCCCCCGCCGCCGCCAAAACTCCTGCCTCCGGAACTGCCGCCGCCTCTTCGGCCCATTTTCCCCACCTCCCCAGTCCGCTTTCGTAATTTTATTCAGTTACCTTTTTTACTATACCATGCCGGATTC
>DGZR01000094.1 GCA_002397155.1 Firmicutes bacterium UBA4975
AATGGCGAAGCAGATTTTGAGTCAAGTGCGTCTGCCTATTCCGCCACTCCGGCGCAATCTGTATTCTAGCACAGCAGGGCGGGGTTTTCAAGGATTCAATAGTTTGGTCAAGTTTTTTTCAGATGACGATATTGACCAGGCGCCCGGGGATGTAAATAAAGCGGCGCAGGGGTTTTCCCCCCATGGCGGCCAGGGTCTTTTCATCGGCCAGGGCCAACTCCCTGACCTGGGCCTCGGTGGCCGCCGCCGGGACCAGGATGCGAGACTTTAGCTTGCCCAGGACCTGAATCGCTATTTCCACCTCATCCACAGCCAGGGCCCCCTCGTCGTACTGGGGCCAAGACTGCTGGTAGATATGACCCTGCCCACCCGTGATTTCCCACAGTTCCTCGGTGATGTGGGGCACCACCGGGTTTAAAAGGATGAGCAGGATGCGGAACTCGTCTGGGGTGATGGCGTCCTTGGCGTAGACATCATTGATGAAGGCCATCATCGTCGCCACGGCGGTATTGTACTTCATGCGCTCGTAGTCTTCAGACACCTTTTTGATCATGGCGTGCAGCGCCCCGCGCAGGTCTTCGCTCTCGCCTACGCCCCGGAGCATGCCCCGGAGACGCCAGACCCTTTCCAGGAAACGGCGGCAGCCCTTGGCCCCTTCGGTGGACCAAGGTTTGGGCTGGTCGAAAGCGCCCATGAACAGCTCATAGAGGCGTAGGGCATCGGCCCCGATTACCGCCACCACCTCGTCGGGGTTGATGACATTGCCCCGGGACTTACTCATCTTTTCGTTGTTTTCACCCAGAACCATGCCCTGGGAGGTGCGCTTTTGGTAGGGCTCCGGGGCCTTTACCACCCCTATGTCGTGGAGAAACAGGTGCCAGAAGCGGGAATACAGGAGGTGCAAAGTGGTATGCTCCATGCCCCCGTTGTACCAGTCCACCGGCAGCCAGTAGTCCAGGGCCTCCTGGCTGGCCAGCTCCTCAGCGTTATAAGGGTCGGCGTAGCGCAGGAAGTACCAGGAAGAACCAGCCCACTGGGGCATGGTGTCAGTCTCCCGCTTGGCCGGGGCGCCGCACTTGGGGCAAGGGACGTTGACCCATTCTTCTATGGCGGCCAGGGGGCTTTCTCCGGTATCGCCGGGCAGGTAATTCTCTATATCCGGCAGCACCAAGGGCAGCTCCTCTTCCGGCAGGGGCACGCAGCCGCACCGGTCGCACCAGACGACGGGTATCGGTTCGCCCCAGTAGCGTTGGCGGGCAAAGACCCAGTCCCGCAGTTTGTAGTTGACCTTGGCCTCGCCCAAGCCCTGTTCCACCAGGTACCGGGTTATTTTCTTTTTGGCCTCGGACACCTTGAGTCCATTGATCAGGCCAGAGTTAACCAAAATGCCTTCCTCGATATCGGTGTAGGCTTCTTTAGCAATATCGCCGCCGCTGACTACTTCAACGATGGGCAGGCCGAACTTAGTGGCAAACTCCCAGTCCCTGTTGTCGTGGCCGGGCACCGCCATGATAGCGCCGGTGCCGTAGGTCATCATTACATAGTCGGAAACCCAGATGGGCATGTCTTTTTGGTTAACCGGGTTAGTGGCTGTAAGGCCTTTCAGTTCAACCCCGGTCTTTTCGGTACTGAGCTCGGTGCGTTCAAATTCGCTCTTCCGGGCCGCCTGTTCCCGGTAGGCCCGGACTTCGTCCAGATTGACTATGCGGTCCCGGTATTCTTCGATGATGGGGTGTTCGGGGGCGACCACCATGTAAGTTGCGCCGTACAGGGTGTCGGGCCGGGTGGTGAATACCCTGAGTTTCCGGTCCGAATCTTTGACGAAAAAGTCCACTTCCGCCCCCTCGCTGCGGCCAATCCAGTTGCGCTGCTGGGTCCTGGCTTGGGGGATGAAGTCCACGGTGTCCAGCCCATCCAGCAGCCTTTGGGCATAGGCAGTGATCTTGAGCATCCACTGCTCTTTATTGCGGTGAGTCACCGAGGCCCCGCAGCGCTCGCAGACGCCCTCCACCACTTCTTCGTTGGCCAGGACCACCTGGCAGCCGGTGCACCAGTTTACGGGCATTTCCGCCTTGTAGGCCAGGCCGTGCTCCAGGAGCTTGAGAAAGATCCACTGGGTCCAGCGGTAGTAGCCGGGGTCGGTAGTGTTTATTTCCCGGGACCAGTCAAAGGAAAAGCCCAGCATCTTCAATTGGCCGGTAAAGTTGGCCACATTTTTCTCCGTGACCGCCCGGGGATGAATTTTGTGCTTGATGGCGTAATTTTCCGTGGGCAGGCCAAAGGCGTCCCAGCCAATGGGAAACAGGACATTGTACCCCTCCAGGCGGCGCTTGCGAGAGATGGTGTCCATGGCGGTATAGGACAGGGGATGCCCTACGTGGAGCCCCTCCGCCGACGGGTAGGGGAATTCAATCAGGGTGTAATACTTGGGCCGGGAAGGGTCCAGCTTGGCCTGAAATACCCCTTCTCTCTCCCAGTGGTCCTGCCATTTTTTCTCGATGTTTTTTGGGTCATATGTTTTCGCCATAATAATCCTCCATCCCGCCGGGTGCCCCGAATAAAAAAGGACCCAACCCGCAAAAAAGCTATAAAGCCATTATATATGGCAAGGGGCCTGCAAGCAACCGCATCAGCAGATCTCCCAGATATCCGCCACTCTCTCCACGATATAGTCGGCACCGGCGTCCAGCAGTTCCCCCCCGCCGCCATACCCGGCCAGGACGCCGATAGCCTTGATCCCCGCTTTGTGGGCGCCCAGGATGTCATGCCGCCGGTCCCCCACCATTACCGCCTGGGAAAGCTTCTCTACCCCGATGCCGGCCAGGGCGAACTGGATGGCTTCACCCTTGTCCACCCGGGTCCCGTCCAGTTCGCTGCCGGCGATGAAAACAAAGTATTTTTTCAGGCCAAAATGTTCCAGTATCCTTTCGGCGAAAACCTGGGGCTTGGAAGTGGCCAAGACCAGTTTTTTCCCCTCGGCGCTCAGGGTTTCCAAAAGCTCTACGACCCCGGGATACACCTTATTTTCAAAAATACCCTTGTCCCGGAAATGCTCCCGGTAATACTCCACCGCCTGGTTCGCCTGCTCCCGGGTAAAGCCGTAGTATTCCTCAAAGGAGTCCCAAAGGGGGGGCCCGATAAACTTATTGAGTTCGCTTTTATCCCCCACCTCGATGCCAAACTTCTGCAGTGCGTACTTGACGGAATTGGTAATCCCCTCGCCGGGGTCGGTCAGGGTCCCGTCCAAATCGAACAGTATGTATTTATAACTCATTCTCTTCCCTCCTCAGGAGCGTT
>DGZR01000092.1:0-853 GCA_002397155.1 Firmicutes bacterium UBA4975
GATATCCTTCAGTATTCTTCAGTCAAGTACTTGCGCATGGAGCGGCAGACCCGCTACGTGCGCCAAGGTTACTTTGACCTCCATTCCACCTATGCCAGCCTTATTGGCTGGCGGAATATCGACGGTTTAAAAACTGGCTGGACCCCGGAAGCGGGCAGATGCATCACCGCTACCGCAGAGGAAAATGGCCGCCGGGTCATCGTGGTGGTCATGGGTATGGATTCAATTTCTCAGCGGGACCAGAAAGTCAAGGAACTCCTGGCCAAAGCCTTCGATCAGTTTCAGCCGATAGTGCCGGTAAAAGCAGGCGAAGTAATCGATACCATCTCCATCCAGTCCGCTAAGAATAAGGAAACAGATGTCGTCCCAGCCCATGATGTCACCTTAGTCATTCCTCGCTCAGGCAAGCTGGAAGATTTTGAAAGAAAAGTTGAGATCGACCCCAACTTAAAAGCCCCCCTGAAAAAAGGAGATGTAGTGGGCTCTCTCTCCTTTTACCGGGAGGGGGGACTTACGGCCAGCGTCGACCTAGTGCTAGATGAAGACGTGGCAAAAGCCAGTATCTTTACCCGAATCTTGCGCTTTGTAGGCGGTGCCTTCTCCGACCTGGGCCGCTGGATTCTCGGCCTTTTCAAGTAGGCGATGAAAGATAAAAAAAAGGTAAAATGCCTTAGCAGCGGGGTGTTTTACCTTTTTCTTATGCCGGAGGGAGTGTGTCAGTAACTCCGTCCCCCTGACACGCTGCCTGGGCGGCGGCCAGACGGGCGATGGGTACCCGGTAGGGGGAGCAACTGACATAGTTCATCTTTAGTTGGTGACAAAACTCGATGGAGCTGGGTTCACCCCCGTGCTC
>DGZR01000092.1:1244-3892 GCA_002397155.1 Firmicutes bacterium UBA4975
AGGTCGTTGGTGCCGAAGGAGAAGAAATCTGCCTGCTCGGCGATTTCGTCGGCGGTGATGCAGGCCCGGGGCAGTTCGATCATAGTGCCGATTGCGATGTCCAGGGGCCGACCGGTATTTTGGGCTATTCGCTCCCGAGTCTGGGCCACCAACTCCCGCAGGCGTTCTAATTCCTTGTAATGGGAAACCAGGGGGATCATGATCTCCGCCTTGACCGAAATTCCTTCTCCGGTCAACTGGGCCGCCGCCCTCATAATGGCTTCGGCCTGCATTTCGTACACTTCCGGGTACAAAAGGCCCAGGCGGCAGCCCCGGTTGCCCAGCATGGGGTTTGCTTCTTGGAGGGTGCGGACCTGCCGCAGGAGGGCCCGGGTCTTCGCCAGCTTGCCCGGGTCGCCCTGGCTCGCTTCTAGGAGGGCGACTTCCACCGCCAGTTTTTCTGCCGAAGGCAAGAATTCATGCAGGGGTGGGTCCAGGAGGCGGATGGTGACCGGCAGCCCCGCCATGGCTTGAAAGATGCCATAAAAGTCCGACTGCTGTATGGGCAGGAGCTGGGCCAGGGCTTGAGCCCGGCCCTGGGCGCTTTCGGCCAGGATCATGGCCTGGACCAGGGGCAGGCGGTCGGGGGCCATGAACATGTGCTCGGTGCGGCAGAGGCCGATGCCCTCGGCCCCGAATTCCCGGGCCCTTTTAGCGTCTTGGGGTGCGTCGGCATTGGCCCTGACCCCCAGGACACGCACTTCATCGGCCCACTGCAGTATCTTGGTAAATTCGGGGCTGAGTTCGGGCTCAACCAGGGGTACCCGGCCGAGGATTACCCGGCCGGTACCGCCGTCGATGGATACCAGGTCGCCTTTATGCAAAATGCGCTCACCAACGCTGGCGGTCCCCGCCAGCACATCGATTTTTAGGGATTCACACCCGCAGACACAAGGTTTGCCCATGCCTCGGGCGACGACAGCAGCGTGGCTGGTCATCCCCCCCCGGGAAGTCAGGATGCCCGCCGCCTCTACAATGCCGTGAATGTCGTCGGGAGTGGTCTCGGGACGGACCAAAATGACCTGCTCCCCTGCCTGACCCCGTCTTTCCGCTTCATCGGAATCGAAAACGATGAGGCCCCAGGCCGCTCCCGGCGAAGCCTGGAGGCCGGTGGCAATTACCTCTAACTGAACTTCCGGGGCCACTTGGCGGTGGAGAAGGGCCCCGACCTGGCCGGCGTCCAGCCGCAACAAGGCCTGTTTTTTGTCGATCAAGCCCTCGGCGACCATGTCCACCGCGATCTGCACCGAAGCCCGGGCAGTGCGCTTGCCGTTCCGGGTCTGCAACATATAGAGAACGTCTCTTTCGATAGTGAATTCGATGTCCTGCATTTCCCGATAGTGGTTTTCCAGCCGGAGGCAGAGACCGTTGAGCTCCTGCCATGCCCGAGGCATGAGGTCTTTGAGCTCGGAGATCGGCCGGGGGGTGCGGATCCCCGCCACCACATCTTCGCCCTGGGCATTGACCAAGAACTCCCCATACAGGCCCTTGGCCCCGGTAGAGGGATTGCGGGTAAAGAGGACGCCGGTGGCCGAGTCCTCCCCCAGGTTGCCAAAAACCATCTCTTGGACGTTGACGGCAGTTCCGTAGTGTTCGGGTATTTTATTGATCCGGCGGTAGACGATGGCTCGGTTGTTGTTCCAGGAAGCAAAGACGGCCTGCACTGCCATTTCCAACTGGAGAAAAGGGTCCTGAGGAAAGGGTTTTTTTATAGCTTTATGGATGATTTCTTTATAGGTGTCCACCAGCAAGGCAAGCTGGGCCTCATCCAAGCCGGTGTCCTCCTTGACCCCGGCCAGTTCTTTGCGCCGGTCCAGGGCGGCCTCAAAGTCGTGAAAGGGGATGCCCAAGACCACATCGCCGAACATCTGGATAAAGCGGCGGTAACAGTCCAGGGCAAACCGGCGGTTATCTGTAGCGGCGGCCAGAGCTGCAACCGTCGAGTCGTTGAGGCCTAAATTGAGAATGGTGTCCATCATGCCCGGCATGGAAACCGGCCCTCCCGAACGCACCGAAACCAACAAGGGACGATCTTGGCCGCCAAATACTTTGCCGCTCCTCTTTTCTAGGGCGGCGATGGCCTCCCTCATCTGCTCCTGGAGCCGGGGCCAGAGCTGCCGCCCTTCCTGAAAAAACTGTTTGCAGGCCAAGGTGTTCACGGTAAAACCGTCCGGCACCGGCAGGCCCAACCGGGTCATCTCGGCCAAATTCGCCCCTTTTCCCCCTAAGAGCTCCTTATCTTCCGCCCTCCCTGCTGAAAACGGGGAGACATACTCAGTCCTCATCTCCGCTTCTCCTCCTAATCAGTTCTAGTAATCGGCCGGCGGTTTCTTCCACAGCCTTGTTGGTCACGTCAAAGACGGGGCAGCCCAGGGATTTCATTATGCCCTCGGAAAACTCCAGTTCCTTGAGAATGCGCTCAAGGCTGGCGTAGCTGGACTGATGGCGGAGGCCCAGGGCAAGCAAGCGCTCCTTGCGGATGGCAAAGAGCTGGTCCGGCGCGATGGTCAGTCCCACTACTTTATCCCGGCCTATTTCAAAGAGCTCATCCGGCGGCAGGACCTCCGGGACCAGGGGCACGTTTGCCACCTTTATCTGCTTGTTGGCCA